>NZ_CP041151.1:2502290-2815076 GCF_006494715.1 Shewanella sp. SNU WT4 | reverse complement strand
CGTTGCCACTAACGATGCTAGCTCAGATACTGGGATATTTAAGCGACTTGCCATTTCATTGGATAATAGTATGAGCACTTCTTGCTGACTGCCATTGACTTCAGAGCGAACATCGGTGAGTCCTTTAAGGCTGCGAATACTTGGCAATAATTGCTCTGATAAACGTAATAACTCAGTGGTTGAACGGCCAGTTAAGGTTAAGCGCACGCCACTTTGTTCATCACCCCAACCAAAGAGAGGATTCGCGATAGCAAAATGTGGGAAGTCTTTACGAATAAGCTCCTTAAGTTCTTCCATGGCAATGGGGATGTCTTTTTTAAGGATTAAGGTCGACTGGGCATTATCAGGTGCATAAAAGCTATAGACAGACTCAATATAAAAAGCTTGTTGATTTTTATACAAATAAGCTTCCATTCGTTCAACCATGGCCTTAGTAACATTTAAATTATGTCGGCCTTCTAGCTGATAGTTGATGTAGAGCCGACCATTACTCTCACCATCAGATTGATCTTGTTTGACCATAGATAGCGGTATTGCCGTTGAAGCTAATAGTGCAAACGCAATCGCAGCGCCGAGTTTGGGGCGAGCCAGCAGCCAAGCTAAGCTTCGCTGATAAAAGCGCATGGCTCTCGGGTTTAATTGCTGTGATTGCGGCTTAAATTTAAGTGTTGTGAGTAGTAACGGCAGTAGAGTTTTAGCCACTAATAATGACACCAGTAATGAAATGCAGATTGCGATGGCGACATGTTCAAGGAAGATGGTTAGCTGCACCTTGACCCCAAAAATATTGGGTAAAAATACTATGGCGGTGGTTAAGGTGCCGGCTAAGATCGCTAGGCTAACTTTTTCGACGCCATCAAATACGGCATTGTTATTAGTAGGATCGTGCTCCTGCTCTTGCAGGACGGATTCACTGACCACCACGGCATTATCAATTAACATACCTACGGCTAGCAGTAAGCCCATCATAGATAAAATATTTAGGCTATAACCGAGCACATACATGGCGGCGAGCGTCATGGCAATGGATACAGGAACAGAAATAACCACTACTAAGGTTAAGCGTAAATCCCGCAAGAACATGTATAAAATGGCAAAAGATAACAGTGCCCCCATAACACCAGACTTAAGTAAGTCACTTAAGGATGACTTCACGCCATCGGCTTGATCTTCCATGATGTAGAGGCGTACCCCTGCAAATTGCGGATCTTGCTTCACCTGCTCAATTACAGTGATAACACGATTGGATACCGCGACTAAGTTAGAGCCAGAATCTTTAAACACATCAAGACCCACGGCAAAGCGTCTATCAAGATGGCGGCCTTCATCTTGCTCGGGCAGGGCATAGCTGACTATCGCCACATCTTTTAGCCGTAACTTATCGTTTAAAGTGATATTTTCAATGTCAGCTAACGAGGTAAATTCGCCTTTGGGAGACACCTGAAATACCCGCCCTTGTTGGCGTAGACTGCCGCCATTAATGACAAAGTTTTCTGCCGTTAAGCGAGTTTGGAGGACTGAGGGCGAAATACCAGCGCGGGTAAGACTGATGGCATCGACCCTGATTTCAATTTGCTTTTGCTCAACGCCATAGAGGGTGACTTGTGATACGCCATCAAGGCGCTCCAAGGGTTTACGCAGTTGCTTATCTAATAAATCAAAAGCATTGGATAAATCGCCTTCACTGGCAATCCGTATCGTGAGAATCGGCAGATCAGAGGTTGAAAACTGGCGAATAAACACCCGCTCCACATCTCGCGGCAATAAATGGCGCACGGCATCGATTTTTTCGCGCGCTTCTAAGGCCTTAGTGGCGACATTTTCGCCCCACTTCATGCTGAGTTCGATATTAACGCCGTTTTGACTGGATTCAGACTCCATATCGGTAATGCCGCTCATGGTCGCTAACGACTCTTCCAGCACTTGGGTAATTTCGCGCTCAACTTCTGCAGGGCTTGAACCCTTATAAGGCACTTCAATAAATACCCGTGGAATATCTATCCCTGGAAATAATTCCAGCGGTAGCAAACGACTGGCCACTAAGCCAAACAGTATGATGGATAAGAAAAACATCCCTGTGGTGACTGGGCGTTTGATGGCTAAACGGGTGAGATTCATGATTGCACCACGCGATTGACCTGATAATTTTTTCTATCAAATACTTGATAGAGCACGGGAATAACCACTAAGGTCAGCAAGGTTGAAAATAATAGACCGCAGATCACAGTAATGGCCATGGGCGCGCGTACTTCACTGCCTTCACCTATGCCAAGAGCCATAGGCAATAAACCTAGGGCGGTAGTTAATGTGGTCATTAAAATCGGCCGCAAGCGCGAATGGGCAGCGAGTGTAATGGCGGCTAACTTTTCTTCACCCGCTTCGCGCAGCTGATTAATTTTATCTATCAATACAATGGCATTGTTGACGACTATGCCCGTGAGCATAATAAAGCCAATAAACACCACCACGCTTATATGAGTGCCACTGATAAATAGGCCTAACACACTGCCAGCAATGGCCAGTGGAATTACTATCAAGATAAGCAAAGGGTGCAGTAAGGACTCAAATTGAGATGCCATCACTAGATATACCAAGCAGATGGCAAGGGCTATAGCAATCTTTAGCGATAAGAATGATTGCTGCATTTCTTCATTTTGGCCGCCAAATCTTACTTGCAGTGAGGCTGGGACATCAGCTTCATTTAATAGGGCTCTGGCTTCATTGACCGCTTCGCGCAAATCGCCATAGGCAAGATTCGCGGTGATCATCGCCACCCTTTGCTGACTAATGCGATTAATGGCGGAAGGACCTGTAGCTAAACTAACCTCGGCCACGGCATGCAATGGCAATGACTGAGGGCTACCCGGGTTTATGATCATCTGCTCGATATCGGCGATATTGTCACGTTGCTCAAGCTCTGAGCGGATCAAAATATCAATTTTTCTATCATTAATGGTGAGCTGACTTGCAACGCGTCCGCCAATTTGACGCGCAATAGTGTCAGCCACTTGTGGCGCTGTCATTCCCAGTTGCGCAAGGCGAGCATGATCGAAGCGAATACTAAGCTCAGGTTGACCATCTTTGAGGCTGCTGGCCAAGTCAGTAAAGCGAGCTGAAGTGTTTAAGCGGCCGACTAACAGTTCACTGGCTTGTTGTAACTGCTGTAAATCATAACCTATCAGTTCAATTTGTAGCGGCGCATCAAAGCTAAACAACTCAGGCGCTTCAATTTGTACTTCCAGCTCAGGAATACTGGCGGCTTGCTCGCGTAACTTATTACTGATGGCATTAAAGGCGCTAGGATCCTTAAGGCTAATTTGTAAGCGCCCCCAGTTTTCGCCGCCACGGCGGGTATCTGAAGTCATTAATCCGCCCGTGCCTGCTTGTGAAAACACATGGCTGACGCCTAATTCACTACTAATACTCTGGTTTAACTGCGCTAATACTTTATCGGTTTGCTCAACATCGGCGCCTGGAGGCAATAAAATATCGACATAAATCAAGCCTTGATTCATGGGCGGAATTAACTCAATCCCTAAGCGTGGAATTAATAATAACGTCGAGAGCGGTAAGCATATGGTCAGCGCTAATGTCAGCCAAGAACGCTTTAACGCCTTAGTGAGTAAATGTCGATACAGGCGGGCACACTGCTCATAGAAGAAATTAAAGCCTGAGGATATCGGCCGCATTAATAAGCCCAGCATCCAAGATATGACTCGGGTGACTGTTAACGTCAGGGTTAATAAAAGCTGCGGTAACCATTTAAATAATAAGTGAATAGGAAACATAAATAAGGTGGCGCTATAGTGCTTTAATTTGGCAAGCTTGCCTTGTGGTTTAACTTTATCTACGGGCGTTAACAACGCGGGCAGGGCACTAAAGCCTTCTCGAGATGCCAGCATGGGGATTGCAATTAAGCCCACCATTAACGAGGCAAGTAAGGCAAAGGTGACAGTAATGGCTTGATCTGAGAACAAGGTGCCAGCAATACCATCAACAAATATCAGCGGCACAAACACGGCTAAGGTCGTTAAGGTTGAGGCGACAATAGCCCCACTCACTTCTTGAGTGCCTTTAATTGCGGCATCCATTCGACTTAAGCCTTGTTGTCTATTTTTATCAATATTTTCAAGCACAACAATGGCGTTATCTACCAATAAACCTACCGCTAGGGCTATGCCGCCAAGGGACATAATGTTAAGACTGATATTGGAGAAATACATCATGTTAAAGGTGGCAATCACAGAAAATGGGATAGACACAGAGATGATTAACGTTGCGACAATATCGCGTAAAAATAGATAGATAACTAACATAGCCAGCAGGCTACCGATAAAGGCGGCACTGGTGACCTCGCTCACAGCGCTTTCAATAAAGCGCGATTGGTCGTAAATCAGAGTGAGAGGTTTACTTTTTTGATCCCATTGACTGGTGAGCGCCTTAATGCGCGCGGCCACTTCTACCGTGTTGGCATCACCTTCTTTGTAGATGGCAAGCTCAATGGATTCTTTATCGGCAATGCGGGTAATGTCCGAGCGCTCTTTATGGGCATCAATGACCTCAGCCACGTCTTTTAGGCGAATGAGGCGCTGCTGATCGCGATAAACGATAACATTGGCCAGTTGTTCAATATCGGCAAATTGATTGAGGGTTCTGACTAAGTATTCTTTATCGCCTTGGGTGACTTTACCTGCTGAAAGGTTAATGTTTTCGCCGCGAATGCGCTCCTGCAGTTGCTCGGCGGTTAAGTTAAGCTGGGCGAGCTTATGTTGATCTAAGCGAATATGCACTTCTTGCTCTAAGCCACCCGATAAACGCACCGCGGCTACGCCGTTAATGGCTTCTAGTTGACGCTTGAGATCTTCTTGGGCATAAGTGCGCAGGGATTTAAGTTCCGCTGGCGTTTGTCCATCTGCCGATAATGCAAGACGCACAATCGGATCTAGGTTTGGGTTAAATCGCAGCAGTAATGGCTTATTGATATCAAGAGGTAAGCTAATGCTGTCCAACTTTTCGCGCACATCTAGGCTGGCGATATCCATGTTGGTGCCCCATTCAAATTCCAAAATCACATCGGACATGCCTGAGCGTGAAATGGAGCGAATTTGCTTAAGGTTTTTAACTATCCCTACCGATTCTTCAATGGGTTTTGAAATTAATTGCTCCACTTCCACCGGCGCCGCGCCATCATAGAGGGTGCGGATAGTGAGAGTGGGATAGCTTAAATCTGGCAATAGTTGGATAGTTAAGCGGCTTAGACTCACCATGCCAAACAGCATGATAGCTAGCATTAACATCCACACAGCCACAGGGCGTTTGACCGCTGTGCGTATCATCGACATGGCAAGTATCCTTGATGGGGTCTAATTAGTGATTGGCTTGATTAGTCACAGGCAAGGTTGCCATGGCATCAGAGACGTTTGGGGTTAAGAGTTCCACCAAGGATTGATCTTTAAGGTTGTGCTGGCCGCGGCTGACGACGACATCACCCGCGTTAATGCCTTTAATAATTTCCACGGTATCGCCTTGACGATAGCCTAAGGTCACTTGCCGACGAGCGGCCTTATTGTCGTTAATTACATAAATGGCTTGCTGATTATCTTGCTGAATAACCACATTAAATGGCACTAATACGGCATTGTTGCGGGTATCAAATTTAATCGACACCTTAGTAAACATGCCGGTTTTTAACTGACCGTCGGGATTTTTGACTCGTAAGGTTACTTTAAAGGTGCCATTGCTACTATCAATCACAGGGCTGATGCGCAGCACATCGGCGGCTATCTGAGTATTGGGGCTGTGGCTTGCCACTAATAGGGCTTCTTGCCCAAGTTGTAACTGACTCAGTTGCTGCTCAGGTAAATAGACGATGCCATGCAGTTCTGCTTGGCTAACAATATGAAATAGCGGATCAAATTCTCGCACCATATTGCCTTGCTTAACGTAACGAGCGGCAATGACTCCCTTAATTGGTGACAGGATTTGGCTTTCTTTGACTTGTAAGGCTGATAAATCTCGACGCGCTTTAGCGGCTTGCAAGTTATATTCAAGTTTTGCAAGGTTATCGGCGCTAATGTATTCCTGATTTTTCATCTGCTTTAAACGCTGTAATTCTTGTTCAATGATCAGCACTTCGGCATTGGTTCTATCTAATTCATACTGCTGACGCTCAGCATCTATGCTTGCGAGCAATTGTCCTTCTTCGACTAACATGCCTTCTTCAACCTTGATATTGGCAATGAGGCCAGCTACTCGTGTCAGTACCTTGGCTTCTTGCGGTGCTTCAAGGGTGGCGGTGGTATTGTAAAATGATGAAATATCGCCTTTGGTTGCCGTCATAGTTTCTACTGGCACGGCCTTATCTTTTTTTTGTTCTTCTTTTGGCGCTTCGGTGCACGCAATCAGGCCGATAACACAAGTAAGTAACATGCTGCGTTGAACAAGCTGTTGTAAATTCATGTTGATATCCATTTTAGTCAATTTTGGCATTGAATAAGCAGGAACTATGCCAATAATTAAATCCATTAAAACCATGTATTTATGTCTTTTTAGCAACAACACGAATGAATAGCTTATGTCAAATGTAGCGACTTTGTTGTTAATTTGGCGATTTTGACCAACATCTAGCTTGTTGTAAATATAAAAAAAGCGCCAAATGGCGCTTTTTGAATCAAGGGGGAAAGCTAGCGTTTATGCATAGGGACAAACGAACGCTCAACTTCACCTGTATATAATTGCCGTGGACGGCTAATTTTATGCCCTGGTTGGTCAAGCATTTCTTTCCAGTGAGCAATCCAGCCAACAGTGCGCGACAGGGCGAAAATCACTGTGAACATACTGGTTGGAATACCCATGGCTTTCATTATGATGCCTGAGTAAAAATCAACGTTAGGGTAGAGCTTCTTAGAGACGAAATAATCATCTTCTAAGGCAATACGCTCTAATTCCATGGCCACATCAAGTAATGGGTCGTTGAGTTTCAGCTCTTCTAATACTTCATGACAGGTTTCACGCATCACTTTCGCGCGCGGGTCAAAGTTCTTATAGACCCTATGACCAAAGCCCATTAAGCGGAATGGATCGTCCTTGTCTTTAGCGCGGGCGATAAATTCAGGAATGCGATCAACTGAACCAATTTCTTCAAGCATATTTAAGCAAGCTTCATTGGCGCCGCCGTGAGCAGGTCCCCATAGCGAGGCAATACCAGCCGCAATACACGCAAATGGGTTTGCCCCAGAAGAGCCCGCTAAACGTACGGTTGAGGTCGATGCATTTTGTTCATGATCGGCATGGAGCACAAAAATTCTGTCCATAGCGCGTTCAATAATGGGGTTTACTTTGTACTCTTCACAAGGCACAGCAAACATCATAGATAAGAAGTTACCGGCATAACTTAAGTCATTGCGCGGATAAACAAAGGGCTGGCCTACATGATACTTGTAACACATAGCGGCGATTGTCGGCATTTTCGAGATTAATCGATAAGCGGCAATACGGCGATGGCTTGGGTCATTAACATCTAATGAGTCTTGATAGAAAGCAGATAATGCCCCGGTAACACCACACAACATAGCCATAGGGTGCGCATCACGTCGAAAGCCTCTAAATAAGAAAGAAACTTGCTCGTGCACCATAGTATGGTTTTTGACGGTATGAGAGAAATCTTTAAATTGAGCAGGAGTCGGTAATTCTCCATATAACAATAAGTAACAGACATCGAGATAACTCGATTCTGTGGCCAATTGCGCTATGGGATAACCCCTATGAGTTAATACACCTAAATCGCCGTCGATATAGGTAATTGCTGATTCGCAGGAGGCTGTAGCGAGAAAACCTGGGTCAAAAGTAAAGTACCCTTTAGATCCCAGCTTGCTGATGTCGATGACATCAAAGCCAGCAGTTCCATGTTTCACTGGAAGTTCGATTGACTCGTTTCCAGGTAATTCCAATTTGGCTTTTAGATCAGCCATACCCCGTTCTCCTTAACTTACTTCATTCTTATATTGAGTGCGGCATGTCAAGCACATATTACATCACAGTTAATGTATATCACAATTCAATTTAAATAAGTGTTTTAATTTGTTAGACCTTGGTATATCGACCTCGATAATGTCAAGCGGGGTAAGGAGTTGTCAACATTACTCAAGCTTAACTCGATAGTTTTATTTGATTATTCATTGTGTGATGTTTGTATTTGACATTTCGCAAGAGTATACTTTGGGCACCTTTAAAGGTTGCAAACAACCCCATTTAAATATCATTATATTCACACCTTGGGTAAAATGTTTTTAATAGGTAATGCGTTTGTTTTGGAGCTTCGTATAGAGTCATGCAGCTAATCAAGAAGCAACATTACACCCTGATGTTACTGCTTGAATGTATGTTAATTTTCTGTGCGATATGAATAATAAAAATTGCTCAATGGAGCTGAGTGAGCAGAACGTGAAAAACCAAAGACCCGTCAATCTAGATTTGCAGACTATTCGCTTTCCGGCGACTGCTATTGCGTCAATCGTGCACCGTATTTCCGGTGTGATCATGCTATTTGCCATTGCTATTTTGCTCTACCTGTTAAATGCATCGCTTGCATCTAGCCAAGGTTTTGCTGAGGTTCAAGCTTGGTTTAGTTCTCCTTTCATTAAATTTATTATCTGGGGCATTCTCACTGCGCTTGGTTATCACTTGTTGGCGGGTATTCGTCACTTAGTGATGGACACTGGCCGTTGGGAAGAGCTGGATTCAGGCTCAGCTTCTGCCAAAGCGGTGTTTGTTATCGCGGCAGTCTTGTCTGTGTTAGCAGGAGTATGGATATGGTAACTAACGCTGCAAGCTTTGGGCGCAGTGGCGTTCATGATTTCATCATGATCCGTGCCAGCGCGGTCGTGTTAGCCAGTTATGCCATTTTTCTAGTGGGATTTTTAGCGTTAGCGGCGCCTTTAACCTTCGAGGTATGGCACGGCTTATTTTCGACCCTACCCATGAAGATTTATACCTTAGTCGCTTTAGTCGCGTTATTAATCCATGCCTGGATTGGTACTTGGCAAGTATTGACCGATTACATTAAATGCACTGCGCTGCGCGGAGTGTTGCAATTTGTCTTTGTCGTGGCTGCATTCTCCTATTTAGCCGCTGGCTTAATCATTGTATGGGGTGTCTAAGTGAATATTCCAGTTCGTGAATTTGATGCAGTCGTCATCGGCGCCGGTGGCGCAGGGATGCGAGCGGCGTTGCAAATATCTAAAGAAGGTAAGAGCTGCGCGCTGTTATCTAAAGTATTCCCAACCCGCTCTCATACTGTTTCTGCTCAAGGTGGCATCACTGTCGCCTTAGGTAATGCTCATGAAGATCATTGGGAAGAGCATATGTACGATACCGTTAAAGGTTCCGACTTTATCGGTGACCAAGACGCCATCGAATTTATGTGTCAAACCGGCCCTGAAGCCATTATTGAGCTTGAGCACATGGGCTTGCCATTTTCGCGTTTTGAAAACGGAACGATTTACCAGCGTCCCTTTGGTGGACAGTCACGTAACTTTGGTGGCGAGCAAGCGGCGCGCACGGCAGCGGCTGCAGACCGCACAGGTCATGCGTTGTTGCACTGCTTGTATCAACAAAACGTTAAGCATAAAACCGATGTGTATTCAGAGTGGTACGCGTTAGATTTAGTTAAAAATGCTGACGGCGCGATTGTGGGTTGTACTGCCATTGAAATTGAAACTGGCGACATAGTCTATTTCAAAGCTAAGGCTACTATTTTAGCCACAGGTGGTGCAGGCCGTATTTATGCCTCAACTACCAACGCTCATATCAATACAGGTGATGGTGTTGGCATGGCAATGCGCGCTGGCGTGCAAATGCAAGACATGGAAATGTGGCAGTTCCACCCAACCGGTATTGCTGGTGCTGGGGTGTTAGTGACTGAAGGTTGCCGCGGTGAGGGCGGGTATCTGCTCAATAAAAACGGCGAGCGCTTTATGGAGCGCTATGCACCCAATGCCAAAGATTTAGCGGGTCGCGACGTTGTTGCCCGCTCCATGATGACTGAAATCCGTGAAGGTCGCGGCTTAGATGGTCCGTTAGGCCCCCATTGCTTGCTGAAACTCGATCACTTAGGTAAAGAAACCTTAGAAGCGCGTTTACCAGGCGTGTGTGAATTATCTCGTACTTTCGCGCATATTGACCCCGCTGATGGCCCAATCCCAGTATTGCCAACCTGTCACTACATGATGGGCGGTCTTCCGACTAAAGTGAGTGGTCAGGTCATTCGTAAGAATGAAGATGGCAGCGAGCAAGATGTCATTGGCTTGCTTGCGGTCGGTGAAATTGCTTGTGTGTCTGTGCATGGTGCTAACCGTTTAGGCGGTAATTCATTGCTTGATTTAGTGGTCTTTGGCCGCGCAGCAGGGCAGCATTTAGGTAAGGTATTGGATCAAACGCCTAATCCTAAAGCGGCCACTGATGCTGAAATTCAAGCATCGCTTGCACGCCTAAATCGTTGGGAAAGTAATAAAGACGGTGAAGACCCAGCGCAAATCCGTAAGGACTTGCAACTGTGTATGCAGCTAAATTTCTCGGTGTTCAGAAGTGGCGATGCCATGGCTGAAGGCTTAGAGCAATTAAAAGCCATCAGTAAGCGTTTAGATAATGCCAAACTGTCGGACAATTCACGGGAATTTAATACCCAGCGCATCGAATGTTTAGAGCTGGATAACTTAATGGCGACCGCGATTGCGACGGCTTATGCCGCTAACTATCGCACAGAGAGCCGCGGCGCTCATTCACGCGAAGATTATCTTGAGCGTGATGATGACAATTGGTTATGTCACAGTTTATTTGACCCTGTCACTACCCAAATGATGCGTCGTGAAGTCAATATGGCACCGATTCATCGGGCAGCCTTCCCACCGAAGAAGCGTACTTACTAAGGAGCTATCAGGATGAAATTGGAATTCTCCATTTATAGATATAATCCTGATGTGGATACTAAACCACATATGCAGGATTTCAGCCTCACGGTGGAAGACGGCACAGATATGATGGTGCTAGATGCTTTGATGAAGCTTAAAGAGCAGGACACCACCTTGGTGTTTCGCCGCTCGTGCCGTGAAGGCGTGTGTGGTTCTGATGGCATTAACATGAATGGTAAGAATGGCTTAGCTTGTATTACGCCAGTATCAACCTTCAAGGGTAAGAAACTGATTATTCGCCCACTGCCTGGCATGCCGGTAGTTCGCGACTTGGTGGTTGATTTATCTCAGTTCTACAAGCAATACGAGAAGATTAAGCCGTATCTTATCAATGATGGTCAAAAACCTGCCCGCGAAAACCTGCAATCCCCTGAGCAACGTGAACATTTAGATGGTTTGTATGAATGTATTATGTGCGCGTGTTGCTCAACAGCCTGCCCATCTTTCTGGTGGAATCCTGATAAGTTCGTGGGTCCGAGCGGTTTATTGCATGCCTATCGCTTCTTGATTGATAGCCGCGATACCGCCACCGAGCAGCGTTTGTCGGAACTTGATGATGCTTATAGCGTGTTCCGCTGCCATGGCATTATGAATTGTGTGGATGTGTGCCCTAAAGGATTAAATCCGACTAAGGCCATAGGTCATATCAAATCAATGCTGCTGCAACGGGCGGTTTAGATGCAAGTTACTGAGCTAACAATTATAATGGCCTAACTCTTTGAGAGTCATCATCATATTGGTGATGACTCTTTTATATAATGGCTATCAAAATACCGTCATTCTGGGTTATAAGACGGTAGTGACAGGGAATAATTTCATCGAAATACTCCCAAATACTATGGCTAAGCAAGTGTATGCACCTAATACGCAATGCCTAGGCGGAGTTGGTTGAATAGGACATCAAGTTTTCCAAGGACTCAGATGTGACCTTATCGCAAAAACACCGGCAGTCAGTTTGCAGTTGAGGGTCAAAGTTTGAAAGGAATAGCAATGCACCAAGGCGTCATGAAAGCTTGGCTCGACTCGTCTCATCTAAGTGGTGCTAACAGCACTTATATTGAAGCGATGTACGAAGCCTACCAAGAAGATCCCCAATCAGTGACCGACGATTGGCGTGAGGTTTTTGATAAGCTCCCTCCGGTCAACGGTTCCGGCAGTGCTGCCCCAGAAATCTCTCATTCTAAAATGCGAGAATATTTCAAATCATTGGCCCAAGAGCGGCGAGTGGGCGGCGGTAGCATGGTGTCTGATCCGCAATTAGATGCTAAGCAAGTTAAAGTACTGCAACTTATTAATGCGCATCGATTCCGTGGCCATCAAAACGCTAATCTCGATCCATTAGGATTATGGCAGCGTGAGTCAGTGAAAGAACTCGACCCACAGCATCACGGTTTAGATGCCGACGATTTACTGCGCAGCTTTAATACTGGCTCTTTTGCCCATGGCGGCCAAACCATGTTGCTCAAAGACTTGGTGGCAGCGCTCAAGCAAACCTATTGCGGCAGTATTGGTGCGGAATATATGCATATTACCGATACCGATGAGAAGCGTTGGATCCAGCAATATTTGGAACCGACCTTAGGCCGAGTTTCTCTTGATGAAGCCAATAAAGTTCGCATTCTACAAGGCTTAAACGCAGTAGAAGGCCTAGAGAAATATTTAGGCGCCAAATTTCCAGGTGCTAAACGCTTCTCCCTTGAAGGCGGCGATGCACTAGTACCTATGCTGCGTGAGATTTTGTATCGCGCTGGCGAATCAGGTACCAAAGAAATCGTGGTTGGTATGGCGCACCGTGGTCGTCTTAACGTATTAGTTAACGTGCTCGGTAAGCGTCCTGCAGAATTATTTAATGAGTTCGCGGGTAAGCATAACGACAGCTTAGGCAGCGGCGATGTGAAATATCACCAAGGCTTCTCGGCCGATTTCTCAACTCCTGGCGGTGATATACATTTAGCGCTGGCGTTTAACCCATCGCATCTTGAAATTGTTAACCCTGTGGTGATGGGCTCAGTGCGCGCGCGTCAAGACCGCCGTGGTTGCAGCGATGGCCGTCAAGTCATGCCAATCACCATTCATGGTGACTCAGCCATTACTGGCCAAGGCATAGTGCAAGAGACATTTAACATGTCGCAAACCCGCGGTTTCTCAGTGGGTGGAAGTATCCGTATTGTTATCAATAACCAAGTAGGCTTTACCACCTCTAATCATCAAGACGTTCGCTCGACAGAATATTGTACTGACATCGCCAAAATGGTGCAGGCACCGATATTCCATGTGAATGCTGACGATCCTGAAGCTGTGGCCTTTATCGCTAAATTGGCGGTAGATTATCGCAACGAGTTTAAGCGCGATGTCGTCATTGATTTAGTGTGTTATCGCCGTCATGGCCATAACGAAGCTGATGAGCCAAGTGCGACTCAGCCACTGATGTATTCAAAAATTAAGAAGCATCCAACCCCGCGTAAGCTCTATGCTGACAAGCTGATTGCTGAAAAAACCTTAGCGGCCGATGATGTGACGGCTATGGTGAACAATTATCGCGACGCCTTAGATCACGGTGATTGCGTGGTGCCCGAGTGGCGCCCTATGACCATACAAAATGCCGATTGGTCACCTTATATAGGTAATGATTGGGACGTAGCTTATACGCCAGAATATGCGCTTGATAAGCTGACTAAACTGGCGCACAGCATCAGTTATGTACCAAGCAATCATCCTATGCACGCACGGGTTGATAAGATTTATCAAGACCGTTTAGCTATGGCCAATGGCGAGAAACTCCTCGATTGGGGCTTTGCTGAAACCTTAGCTTACGCCACCATTTTGACCTCAGGTAATCGCGTGCGCTTAACCGGTCAAGATTCAGGTCGCGGTACCTTCTTCCATCGCCATGCTGTGCTGCACAACCAAACCGATGGCAGTACCTATTTACCGCTGCGTCACTTAAGTGATGACCAAGGCGCCATTAACATTACTGACTCAGTATTATCTGAAGCCTCAGTATTGGCGTTTGAATACGGTTATGCCACCGCAGAACCTACGGGCTTAACCATTTGGGAAGCGCAGTTTGGTGACTTCGTTAACTGTGCTCAAGTAGTGATTGACCAGTTCTTATCGTCTGGTGAGCAAAAGTGGGGTCGTTTATGCGGCTTAACTATGCTGTTGCCCCATGGGTATGAAGGTCAAGGCCCTGAGCATTCGAGCGCCCGTTTAGAGCGTTTCTTGCAACTGTGCGCCAACCATAATATGCAAGTGTGCGTGCCATCAACGCCAGCGCAGGTGTATCACATGCTGCGTCGACAAGTGGTGCGGCCAATGCGTCGTCCATTAGTGGTTATGTCTCCTAAGTCTTTGCTGCGTCATCCCATGGCCGTATCAAGCTTAGAAGAACTGGCTAATGGTCACTTCCAAAATATTATTGGTGAAATTGATGATCTTGATCCAAAAGGCGTCGATCGCGTAGTGTTCTGTAGCGGTAAGGTGTATTTCGAATTACTTGATCGCCGCCGTAAAGAGCAGCTTACTAATGTTGCCATTATCCGTATTGAACAGTTATATCCGTTCCCGCATGATGAAATTCAGGCGGAATTACAACGCTATAGCCATGTGACTGATTTTATTTGGTGTCAGGAAGAACCACAAAATCAGGGCGCTTGGTATTGCAGTCAACACCATTTTTGGGCCGCCATTCCAGCGGGCTCAACCCTGACGTATGCCGGCCGTGAAGCCTCGGCCGCGCCTGCTTGTGGATATCCAGAATTGCATGCCCATCAGCAAGAAGCATTAGTCGTCAGCGCATTAAAGTTACCGTCATTGCCACATTTATAATAAGGATAAGGTTGCATGAGTATTGAAATTAAAGTCCCAGTCCTGCCGGAATCAGTGGCTGATGCGACAATTGCCACTTGGCATGTTAAGCCGGGCGAGCGCGTGAGTCGCGATCAACAGTTGGTGGATATTGAAACCGATAAAGTGGTGCTGGAAGTGGTTGCCCCAGAAGACGGTCAACTGTCTGAACTGCTGGCACAAGAAGGCGATACGGTTTTAGGTCAGCAAGTGATTGCCAACTTTGTGGCCAGTATTGTGGCTGGTCAAGAAGTGTCAAAATCTCAAGCCGAAGCTGTGACGGTAGACGCTGATGCTAATGATGCCCTGAGCCCATCTGTGCGCCGCTTGATTGCTGAGCATTCATTGAATGCCGCTGATATCAAGGGCACAGGTGTGGGTGGCCGTATCACTAAAGAAGATGTTGATGCCTTTGTTAAGCAAGCGTCAAAAGCCGCGCCTGTTGCTGCAGCGGTAAAAGCGCCAGTGGCACCTTTAGGTGTGCGCAGTGAAAAACGTGTTCCTATGACGCGTTTACGTAAAACCATTGCTAGCCGTTTGCTGGAAGCGAAAAACTCAACCGCTATGTTGACTACGTTTAACGAAGTTAACATGAAGCCTATCATGGACATCCGTAAGCAATATCAGGATGTGTTTGAGAAGCGTCATGGCATACGTTTAGGCTTTATGTCGTTTTATATCAAGGCCGTGACTGAAGCGCTGAAGCGCTACCCAGAAGTTAACGCGTCAATTGATGGTGATGATATTGTTTATCATAACTATTTTGATGTCAGCATTGCGGTGTCTACTCCAAGAGGCTTAGTAACGCCTGTGCTGCGCGATTGTGACAGCATGAGTTTGGCTGAGATTGAAAAGGCTGTGCGTGATTTAGCCCTTAAAGGCCGCGATGGCAAACTGACAGTTGAAGATATGACTGGCGGTAACTTCACCTTAACTAACGGTGGCGTGTTTGGTTCTTTAATGTCGACCCCGATTTTAAACTTGCCACAAAGCGCTATCTTAGGCATGCATGCCATTAAAGATCGCCCAATGGCGGTTAATGGACAGGTAGAAATTCTACCTATGATGTATCTGGCTCTGTCATACGATCACCGCATCATTGACGGCCGTGAATCTGTGGGCTTCTTGGTAACCATTAAGGAATTCCTCGAAGACCCAACTCGCTTGTTGCTGGATTTGTAAAATCCACAGCGCCCCCGCCTTCGGGCGGGATTCTCGTGGTCACTCGGTGTGAGTGATTGGAATTGATAAGACGTATATGGATAGAGCATCATGAATTTGCATGAGTATCAGGCGAAAGCCCTGTTTGCCGAGTACGGCCTGCCAGTCTCTGAAGGTGTTGCTTGTGACACTCCTCAGCAAGCTGTTGAAGCCGCAGGTCACATAGGTGGCAAAGTGTGGGTAGTTAAGTGTCAAGTTCATGCTGGTGGCCGCGGTAAGGCTGGTGGCGTGAAAGTGACTGGCGATAAAGAAGAAATCCGCGCTTTTGCTGAGCATTGGTTAGGTCGTAACCTAGTCACTTATCAGACTGATGAAGCGGGTCAGCCAGTGGCTAAAATTTTAGTTGAAAGCTGCACCGATATTGCCAACGAGCTGTATTTAGGCGCGGTAGTTGACCGTGCTAGCCGCCGTGTGGTGTTTATGGCATCAACTGAAGGTGGTGTGGATATTGAAAAGGTGGCTGAAGAGACACCTGAACTGATCCACAAAGCCATTATCGATCCGCTGGTAGGCGCTCAAGCTTTCCAAGCGCGTGACCTTGGCTTCAAACTTGGATTAAATCCAACCCAAATGAAGCAGTTCACTAAAATTTTCATGGGTTTAGCTGACATGTTCAGCCGTTATGATTTCGCTTTGTTAGAAATCAACCCATTAGTCATTACCACTGACGGTAATCTGCATTGCTTAGACGGTAAAATTGGTATTGATGGTAACGCTCTGTTCCGTCAACCAAAAATCCGTGACATGCACGACCCATCACAAGATGACGCCCGTGAAGCTCATGCGGCTAAGTTTGAACTTAACTATGTGGCATTAGATGGTAACGTCGGCTGTATGGTTAACGGCGCCGGTTTAGCTATGGGTACCATGGACATGGTTAACCTGCACGGCGGCAAGCCAGCTAACTTCTTAGATGTGGGCGGCGGCGCGACGAAAGAGCGCGTAGCTGAAGCTTTTAAGATCATCTTATCTGACTCTAACGTTAAAGCGGTTCTGGTAAACATTTTCGGCGGTATCGTGCGTTGTGACATGATTGCTGAAGGTATTATCGGCGCAGTGAAAGAAGTGGGCGTGAAAGTACCGGTTGTGGTTCGTTTAGAAGGTACCAATGCCGAATTAGGCCGTGGTGTGTTAGCCGAATCGGGTCTTGATATCATTGCAGCGACCAGTCTGACTGACGCGGCTCAGCAAGTAGTTAACGCTGCGGAGGGCAAATAATGTCTGTATTAATTAATAAAAATACCAAGGTGATCTGTCAGGGTTTTACTGGCGGCCAAGGTACTTTCCACTCTGAGCAAGCGATTGCTTACGGCACTCAGATGGTAGGCGGTGTGTCTCCTGGTAAAGGCGGTCAAACCCATTTAGGTCTGCCAGTCTTTAATACCGTTAAAGATGCGGTAGCGGCTACTGGCGCGACTGCGTCAGTTATCTATGTTCCAGCGCCATATTGTAAAGATGCCATTTTAGAAGCCATTGATTCAGGTATTGAATTAATTGTGTGTATCACTGAAGGCATTCCAACATTAGATATGCTGGACGTTAAAGTGAAGCTGGAAGAAACGGGCGTGCGCATGATTGGCCCTAACTGCCCAGGCGTTATTACTCCCGGTGAATGTAAGATTGGTATTATGCCTGGTCACATTCATAAGCCAGGTAAAGTCGGTATTGTATCGCGCTCAGGCACCTTAACCTATGAAGCGGTAAAGCAAACTACCGATGAAGGTTTTGGTCAGTCAACGTGCGTAGGTATTGGCGGCGACCCAATTCCAGGTACTAACTTTATCGACGTATTGGAAATGTTCCAAAACGACCCTAAAACCGAAGCCATTGTGATGATTGGTGAAATTGGTGGTACTGCAGAAGAAGAAGCTGCGGCTTATATTAAAGCTCACGTGACTAAGCCTGTGGTGTCTTACATTGCCGGTGTTACTGCACCAGCAGGTAAGCGTATGGGTCATGCTGGCGCTATTATCGCTGGCGGTAAAGGCACAGCAGCTGACAAGTTTGCAGCGTTAGAAGCGGCTGGTGTTACTACCGTGCGCTCATTAGCCGATATCGGCAAAGCCTTACGTCAACGTACTGGTTGGTAAGTCTTAATCGTTAATTAGGCGCCTGCGGGCGCCTTTTTTATTGGGTTTTATCATAATGTCGGTTGTTTCTATTATTGCGCCATTGTTAGTGATTGCCATTCTTGGCTATGGTGCAAGTCGCAGTCAGTGGTTTAGCCGCGAGCAAATCAATGGTATTAGTCAGTTTGCTTTTTATTTGTGTATTCCCGCTTTGCTGTTTAGCACTATGTGGCAAGTACCATTATCACAAAGCTTAAATGCTACTGTATTGCTCGCGTTTTATATCCCAGTAGTGAGTTGTTTTTTAGTGGTGCTGGCTTTTGGCCATTGGTATTTACAGCGCCCTTGGGCCAAGTGTGCTGTGATGGCGTTAAGTGGCAGTTATTCCAATTGTTTATTAGTGGGATTACCTGTGATAGTGGCCGCCTTTGGTGAGGCACAAATGGCGCGGGTGTTTATTATCATCACCTTTCATAGCGCCATCTTATTTAGTTTAACCTTGGCGTTTGGCGGGCAAGGGGGGCGCAGGCAAGCGCTTAAGGATTTATTCGTAAATCCAGTGATCTTAAGTATTGGTTTAGGCTTACTGGCCAATGTTTTGGCTGTGCCTATGCCAAGTGTGGCGAAGGCGTCATTATCTATGCTGGCAACCCCAGCCATTACCTGCGCCTTATTTGTGCTTGGCGCAAATTTACATTATTACCGCCTAAACACCAGTTGGGTGCCCGCGCTTGGTTTAGCCTTAGTTAAATTACTGCTGTTACCTGCCATGGTGTTTGCTTGTGGCCACGCCTTGGGGTTAAGTGAACTTGATATTGCTGTGACTGTGTTATTAGCCGCTTCACCACTTGGGGTTAATGCCTACTTAATCGCGGTGAAATTACAACAAGACGCAGATATCACCGCTAGCAGCGTAGTGATTTCTAGTGGTTTATCGGCCTTGTCTGTGGCATCTTGGTTATCTTTACTCACTTAGCTCGGAGCCTAAGATATGTTAGTGACCACCAGTGAACGCCTGATCATTCGCCAATTTAATGAAGCCGATATTGAAGCCTTATTTATGATGAATGCCCGCACTGAAATGCTTACCTATATTCCTACGGTTCCTTTTACTGACATTGCTCAGGCTGAAAGCCTGCTTAAGCATGTGGTGTATGCTGACTATCGCAAACACGGCTTTGGCCGCTGGGCGGTGGAGCTTAAAGACAGCGGTGAGGTGATAGGTTTTTGTGGCCCCAAATACTTACCCGAATTTGAACAGGTAGAAATTGGTTATCGTTATTTTCCCGAATATTGGGGGCAGGGCATAGGTACCGAAGCTGCCAAAGCGGTAGCGGATATTTGTCATCCGCGCTTTAAAATTAAGGAGCTTATCGCCTTGATTTTGCCCGGCAATATAGGCTCTGAGCGCGTTGCCAAGCATATCGGCATGACCTTGCAGCAACAACAAGACTTTATGGGGCATAAGGTGAATCAGTTTTATAAGCGCTTAGATAGCTCATCATAAAGACGGCTTGATAACACCTTTTAATTACTGCAACAAAAAGCCCTAGCATTAGGGCTTTTTGTTAGATTTATAATCGCACTCAAAGCTGTTTCTTATCAGCTAGATAAAAAATGTGTCCCACCCGATCTACAGCCATCATCCAAATCCCTGCTACTTACATTAGCTAACGCTGATCTATATCACAGACAGTGCAGCGTTTCACCTCTACAATTCGCGCCCTTTTAATACAGACAGATTCACCAAGAAAATATGCAAATAGCAGTCTTTCTACTGGTGACAGGGATAGTTTTTTCCAGTTTTCAAATTTTGGCGTCCGGATTTCAGCGTAAATCACTTAACAGCGCCATTGCGGCTAACGTGGTAGCCACTCCGGCTATGGATAAAC
Organism: Shewanella sp. SNU WT4; assembly: GCF_006494715.1. Taxonomy (NCBI): domain Bacteria; kingdom Pseudomonadati; phylum Pseudomonadota; class Gammaproteobacteria; order Alteromonadales; family Shewanellaceae; genus Shewanella; species Shewanella sp. SNU WT4. The sequence continues at coordinate 2,795,081 of NZ_CP041151.1, read as the reverse complement.
AAGCTATGGCAATTTTGGCGAGTTTCAAACCTAATAAGCGCCAAGAACAAGCCCGAGCGATTATGCATGATGGCAGCGTGATTTTGCCTACTCAATGCAACAATCACAGTTGCAGCTTTGAGCTTGATACTCGTGAGGTCAAGTTTGTGGTGCACACCCATGTTAAATGCAGCAATCCTAACCAAGGTGTCGCTAAGCTCATCACTCAAAGTCGCGAATTGCCAGGGCCTGGAGATCATGCTTTTTTGGTGTTAGGTAATGCGCCCAATTACTTTCAAACCCCTAAGGGTAATGTGCGAGTGCTTGAATACCGCGACGGCGAATATCGCCTGCGTACGGTTTATGGTGATGATGCGTCTGAGCGCAAATGGCAGCCTTATGCGGGGGATCCGTCAATATCAGACATTAAGCGTGCTTTGCGCCAAAGCTGATATGTACTGCTAATAAATCTTGCCGCCACCGCTATGAGTCCAAGGGTGATAGTTTCAAAAACGAAAAAAGCCCTAAGAGTAGGGCTTTTTAGTGACTGCGTTCGCGAGCGTCTAGTGGCTAGATGCTTGCTTAGCTGTCGGCATGATCGCACTCATCGTTAGTGCATACGCCGTATAAGTATAAGCTGTGGTTAGTCAGCTTAATATTATGCTTAGTAGCGATCTCGTGTTGACGACGCTCAATCATTTCATCAGAAAATTCAATAACTTTGCCGCAAGTCAGACACACGAGATGATCATGATGATGTTGGCTGGATAATTCAAATACTGCCTTGCCACTTTCAAAGTGATGACGCGTTACTATGCCGGCATCATCAAATTGGTTCAGTACACGATAGACAGTGGCTAAACCAATTTCTTCGCCAATTTCTAATAACTTTTTATAGAGATCTTCGGCACTGATGTGTTGATTTTCTGGTGCTTGCATCAATTCCAGGATCTTGACACGTGGCAGGGTGATTTTAAGACCCGCTTTCTTCAGCGCTAAATTTCCATCTGTCATTATAAATCTCTTGATTGCAGAACCGAAAAAGGCTCATTTGTCATGTATGCTCGCCATTATATGTGCTTGGCCTGCAAACTTAAACCTTTGTTATTCTTTTATCCATGATTCCTTGAAGGCGCGCTTAAGCTGGCTCTGGATAATGGGCTCTGCGACTTAGGTGGCATTGTTCAATTGGCGCTATTCGCGGCATACTGATAGTGGATTTTATTGGTTAGCATCGAAGGAATGGCCTATGTATCAACGCATAGTTATTTTGACTGGCGCGGGGATTTCCGCGGAGTCTGGAGTAAAAACCTTTCGGGATGAGGACGGCTTGTGGGAATCGCATCCCATTGAGGATGTCGCGACCCCTGAAGGTTACGCGGCAAACCCTACATTAGTGGAAGATTTTTATAATGCCCGCTGGCAACAGCTCATTAATGAGGGCATTAGTGCCAATGCGGCCCATGTGGCGCTGGCAACTCTTGAGCAGTCACAGCAAGTGGAGTTGTTTTTGGTGACTCAAAATATCGACAATCTCCATGAGAAGGGCGGCAGTCGTAAGTTACTGCATATGCATGGTGAATTAAGTAAAGGGCGCTGTCCGCGTAGCCAGCAGACATTTATGCTGACCGAAGCTTTAGGGCCCGACAATGTGTGTACTTGTTGTATCCCAGCGCAAAAATTGCGCCCGCATGTAGTGTGGTTTGGTGAGATGCCTATAGGTATGGATAAAATCCATCAGGCCCTTAGTCAGTGTGATGTGTTTATTGCGATTGGCACTTCTGGCTCTGTCTATCCCGCCGCCGGTTTTGTGGATATCGCCAATCAAGTGGGCGCGTTAACCGTGAATGTGAATTTGGCGCCGCGGGATCCTCATTGCCAGTTTCAATACCATTGGCAAGGCAAGGCAAGTGAGCGCGTACCTGCACTGGTGAACGCTATTTTAGCTGGACAATCCATAGCTCATGACTAATCATCGCTGCGTTGGTATTTTGCATGATTAGTGATGGATGTAAGTAATGAGATTGACCGATATTCTTAAGCCGCCAGAGGATACTGCTCTGCCACGTATTGCGATTATTATGCGCGGCCTGCCAGGCAGTGGTAAATCTTATTGGGTTGAGGCATTTATTGCCGCCCAATCACCAGCAATGGCTGAGTTTATTCGCCACTATGGCCTGTGTTCGACCGACAGTTATTTTATCACCAATGGCGTGTATCGCTTTAATCGCACTAAGTTAGCTGAGTATCATCAACGAAATCTCACCCAGTTCATTATGGCCTTGGCCAAACAGCAAGGGACTGTGATTTGTGATAACACTAACTTAGCCCAGTGGGAATATATGGCTTATGATACTGCCGCTCGCGCCTTAGGTTATCAAGTGCGCACTGTGTTAATCGGCAATCCCATGGATAAAGCGCATCAACAAGTGTGTGCCGAGCGTAATCGCCATGGTGTAAGCTTGGCAGACATTGAGCGTATGGCGCGCCAATTTCAAGCCGATGAATGAATGGTTTGCTCATCGCGAGTAAGCTAAGCCTTCATTGCTATTTAACCCCTGATCAACGATACACAAGGAGATGTTATGTTCAGTCATATTATGTTGGGTGCTAACGATATCAAGCTTTCAAAAAAGTTTTACGATGCCGTGTTTGCGACCTTAGGTTATGGCGCAGGTCATATCGATGATAAAGGCCGCTGCGTGTATCGTAATGACAATGGGGTGTTTGCTATCACTAAGCCAATTAATGGTGACAAGGCGTGTCATGGCAATGGCAGTACCATAGGTTTTAGTGCAACCTCGGTTGAGGCAGTGCATGCGTGGCACGCAGCAGGCGTTGCTAATGGTGGCACTTCTTGTGAAGAGCCTCCTGGAATGCGTGAAACCCCGTTTGGACCTCTATGCCTAGCGTATTTACGCGATCCCGATGGCAATAAATTATGTGCCTTATATCGCCAAGGCTAATGTCATTTTGATTTGAGTTTGATCTTAACCCTTGAGTGTTAGGTGGTCACTTAATCCTAAGCAATAACGCGTCCGTTTTAGTGTAGGCAACGGGCGTTGTTACTGTTTATTTTTCAAAACCATGGTTAATTGAATGTTACAGATTCCTATGCTAGCTTAGTCTCGATATTTTTAATGGCGAGCGGAGACGGTTGTGACAGTTAACCATAGTTTTTCTAACGAAGAACTTGCATGTTTTAGTGAGTTGTTTGCTATCGATGATGATAGTAAATCGACCTCCATTCCTATGATTTTGGCGGACATTCCTAAAGGGATATCGGCGGTATTTGCGCAAGCCTCCCTCACGTTACTGGCTGAAATTGGTCCTTATAAACTGTGGTTTCCATTACAGTTAGATGCCGACGAGTTAGGCCAATTTAAACCGCGTTTAGGTGTTCCTGAAGTGATTGACGTTCAGGGCATTGAACGCAGCTGGCGCTTGACCCAAGCCGGTGAATTGGTTGCGTATAGCGAGCGCAATTTTATGCCCCTTGAAGTGTTATCTCTATCTAGTACAGGTTTAGCTGTGCGCACCTTACATGCTAGTGATAGCTATGATGTGTGTCATTCGCGCTTTATTCATCTGTTATTGCCATCAGGCTCACGCCTTGATTTACCCGTCGAATCAGTTAGAACTGATATTGGTGGCGTCAATGTGCTTAAAATTCGCTCTGAAGGTGACCATGCGCAGTTGCTGCGTCAATATCTGTTCAATTGCCACCGTAAACAGTACTCTCACTTATATAGTGAAGGAGCGAGATAGGCGTCTAATTAGGCGTGTAGTTAGCCAAGTGGTGAAGGCCTGAGGTGACATGGCATGATGGCATTGCTGGCGATTATTTGGGCCGTGAATGAGCGCTGAAATACCCTAAAAGTTATACCTATGGGTGGAGGTTGGTTGGCGACCACTAAAGGCATCATTATTTAATTACAACCACTCACCGCAATTGTGTTGTTTATGTTATCTATTTTGAGTTTTATTCATATTTGTCTTAGCTGTCTTTCTATTGCAGTACATCATATTGTTTAAATATCCTACAATTAAGTGATTGTTATTTCTTCATAATGCTCAATCCAAAGTATTCATTTTTATGCTTGACTACTATTTTATTGGTCTATTTGACATGTTTATTTTCTTGGGTTGTGACGAACGCCTGATTTTCGCTGAGATAAATTGTCATTGCGCTGACATTCTGTTTGCATAAGTGCCTCTTTAGTTTCTGCTGAAGTGTTGCGGGATGCGATAGGCCCGCTGGCTGGTTTAACCCAAAGTGTAAGTGAATTGTGAATATGGATGTCGTCGTTATTAGATCGTCAAGGAGGATGAGCTAGTACAAACACATAAAAAAGAGAGGAACTATGAGCCATGTTTTTTCCATTGGTGCGCTTGAATCATTTATGATTGCCATCAGTGTGCTGTTTATTGGGCACCTGATTAAAGTCAAATTACCTTTTCTCAAGAAATTTAATATCCCTGAGCCCATAGTGGGCGGATTAGTTGTGGCTTGTATCATTACAGCCCTTCATTTTAATGGCATAGACTTAAGCTTCGATTTGCCATTACAAAAGACTTTTATGCTGATGTTTTTTGCTACAGTCGGTTTGTCGGCTAATTACACTCAGTTACTCAAAGGCGGCGCCAAAGTATTTTTGTTTTTAGGCGTAGCGTCATTATTGATTATTATCCAAAACGGCATAGGTGTGTCTTTAGCCACCGCCTTAGGTCTTGACCCCTTAATGGGCTTAATTGCTGGTTCAATTACCTTATCGGGTGGCCACGGCACGGGTGCTGCGTGGGCTAAAACCTTAGAAGAAGTGTATGGACTGCATAACACCTTAGAAATCGCTATGGCATCAGCTACCTTTGGTTTAATCATAGGTGGCATTATCGGTAGCCCAGTGGCGCAGCGCTTGATTGATAAGCATCAATTAGAATCTGAATACGGTAGCGCTGAACGCATTCGTACTAAGCATCCTGAAGTAGTGACTTATAACGAGTACGAAGAAGATAAGGTAACGGCGAGAAAAGTCATCGAAGTGCTGTTCATTCTATTGATTTGTATCAATGGCGCTAAGTACATGGAGCAGTGGGTCGCTAGCTTTAACATTGGCTGGTTAATGATCCCTGACTTTGTTTATGCGTTATTTATGGGTGTGATTATCACTAACCTGTTTGAGGTTACTAAGCTCAAAACCATAGATACTGAAACGATTGATATTTTAGGGACAGTGTCCTTGTCATTGTTCTTAGCCATGGCCTTGATGAGCCTAAAATTATGGAATATTTTTGATTTAGCCGTGCCATTTTTGATTATCTTGGCGGCGCAATCAGCTTTCATTGGCATATTTACTTACTTCGTCACCTTTAAAGTGATGGGACGTAATTATGATGCGGCCGTGATTGCTGGTGGTCATTGTGGTTTTGGTTTAGGGGCAACGCCTACGGCGGTAATGAACATGGGTTCAATCGTTAATCGTTATGGCCCATCACCCCAAGCCTTTATGGTGGTGCCTATTGTCGGCGCGTTTTTCATCGACATAGTCAATCTCATCATATTGCAAGCTTATTTATCCTTCTTGGGATAAGCGCAATACTAGATAAATGCAGGGGCTTAGGCCCCTGTTTTGTTTTAGGGCATTTGCAGTCTGGCGTATGTCATCATGCTGTCTAAGCTAAAGCTGTGCTGGCGCTCATTAAACGCGTGTTGCTGCAATGGGTCTTGCGGTCGCGATTATGCGTGAGGGGGCTTTTTAGGCGTGTCGCTTGCGACTATGGCTTGTAGCTCGTGAATATGGCTTGTAACACTGCGCTAATTAAAGGTGGCGAAGTGATAACGACGGTTAGGCTTAGTTATAGAGAGTTAACTGATTAACAGCTGATGACTGGAATATCCTGCCAGCGGGTGGTGTACTGCGGGCTGAGTAATTGCCTGCGCATTCCCCATTTAGGGTTAATCCCTTGGGCGGCGACAAATAAGGTATCAGCGCCATATCGACCATTAAGGCCATCCAATACCTGCATTAGGGCTGGGTTGTGCTTAGGTGGGTTAAATAAATCTAATTGCACTTGATGCTCATCAATCAAATCCAGTAAACCTACGCCAATTTTGTAATAACGCACGCCTGGCTGAAAAAGCTCAATGGCGGCTTTAAACACGGCTTGGGTCATTTCGACACTGCAGTGAGTTGGGCAGGTAAAGCGAATCGTACTGTGTAGACTCACGGGCTTATCATCAAAAGGAGAGTTCGCTGCAAAAATAGTCATGACCTTACATAGCGAACCTTGACGCCTAGCTTTGGCAGCCGCTATGGCTGTGTGTTTACATAAGGCTTGTCTTAATGGCTCAAGTGCTGTGATGCGCTCACCCATACTACGGGTTGAAAAAATTTGCTGCTTATCGGCTCTGGCAGTCGCAAATTGTTTGCATTCCTCGCCGTTGAGCTCACGCACAGTGCGTTCGATTTCAATACTGAATTGCTTTTTGGCGAGACCTGCGGGCATATTGGCCAGTTGATAGGCTGTGTGGATATTCATTAATGCCAAGCGTTTGCTGATGCGACGACCAATGCCCCAAACATCGGCTGCTGCCATTTGTGTTAATATCTGCCGTCGTTGGTGGTCATTATCAAGTACGCATACCCCGTGATAGCCTTCAAGTTTTTTCGCGGCATGATTGGCAACTTTAGCTAAAGTCAGCGTTGGGGCTATACCCACACACACGGGCAGGCGGCATTCCTTCCAGACAGTGCGTCTAATTTGCTGGGCGTGAGTCGTTAAGCAAGGAATGGCGGGGTAACTGCGCTTAAAAGATACAAAGGATTCATCAATCGAGTATACGAATTGCTCAGGGGCGAAACGGCCTATGACTTGCATCATTTTGCTCGATAAATCGCTATAGAGTTCGTAGTTGGACGATAGGGCAATCACACCTTGTTTTTGGCACAATTCCCGCACTTCAAAGTAGGGCACAAATTTTTTAATGCCCGCATTCAACGCCGCGCGATTGGCCGCGACCACACAACCATCATTATTTGATAGCACTATGATGGGCTTATTGCGCCATGCGGGATTAAAAACTTGCTCAGCGCTGCAATAAAACGCATTAGCATCAATTAGTCCGTACATAGCTTGCAGGGCCGATGGCAACGAATAGAACGGGTGACCACGCCTTCAATGGAAAACTGATCGTGCTGATGAATTTCCATGGGCTGACATTCGAGATTCGCTGATAACAACATGCGCCGCTGTTTATCTAGCTGTTTACACACAAATTCACCGTTAAAGTTGGCAACAATGATGTCGCCGTGTTGGGCATTAACGTGGCGATCGACAATTAAAATATCCCGATCGAAAATGCCAAAGCCTTCCATCGAGTGACCTGCGGCTACGCCTAAAAAGGTGGCACTTGGATGTTGAATGAGTAACTCATCGAGCTTAAGCCCTAGTTGGCGGTATTCTTCGGCTGGGCTTTCAAAGCCGGTAATGCCAGCGCGAGCAAAGATAGGAATGATTTTCATAATAGAGTAACTGTTTTTATATACAGTGTTATGCTAGCAGTTTACAGAGAGATAGCAAGCGTTAATCCCGAGGCTTAAGGATGAAGGTCAAGGTTATTGTCATCATAAATATAAGCACGATTAATTGAATTTATTGCTGAATTTAAAAATGAACTGCGCGTTGATAATGCGGTTTTGTGCTGTTCACCACAAAGTAACTAAAACCACCAAGTAGTGAATGTCTAAAGGCTGGTGATTGGGGGGCTTAATAATTACATTTAAAATCAGTGGTTTAAATTTTGGCATTAGATTTGCTATTTGATGTTCTCTTTATTGCGATTAACCATTTATTCAAGGATATCAATAATGAATCATCAAAAATCACCACTAGTCTTAGTTGCTCTCTTGAGTGTGAGTTTAAGTGCTTGTGTCATCAACGTCGGTAGTGATGAAGACACAGGTTGGCAAAAACAAGAAAAGTTGAATCGGCAGCATGTGGCTAATTTAGGCGTGGGAATGAAGCTTGATGTAGTGAAACAAATGTTAGGCTCACCGGATTTTAGTGAAGCCTATCCTGACGGCGCGGCGCAAGTGGAAGTGTTATTTTATCGAACCCAAAGGCGCCATGATGATGGTAAAACCACCTTAGATGAATGCACGCCGTTAGTGTTTAATAATGGCAGCCTTATTGGTTGGGGTAATACGGCCTATAGCCAAGTGACAACCGCTAAGCTTTAATATCTGTGGTCGGTCAGCAAATGGTAAGTCACTTCACTCATTCCATTATGCTGACGCGTAAGGCTTGCCTAGCGAGTAGTGGTAGCCATAGTAGGCAGGGCGGGACACCAAGGTTAACCAATAAGTGAGGCAATATGTATCAAGGTCGGTGTTTATGTGGACAAGTGCATTTTAGTATTGAGGGCGAATTAGGGCCTGTCTCTTGATCAGATCTCATAGCGTTTCTCCGGCTTCAAATAGGGCTTTGGCTAAGCGATACCCCTTTACCTGAGCCTGAAGATCATCCCATCCCTCCCAAATCGTGGACCAGCTGGCCATTCCCGTGCGCTTGCTATCATTAAAGCCTCCTAGTTTGGCCAAGGATTGATAAGCCCACTTCATATTTGGGGCTTCTTTGCCTTTATGTCCCCTTGGCTTGTAGAGCTGCATCAGTACTCGCCATTCATCATTCTCTAAGACATTGCTGCAGCTTTGATTTTCCATGCTTTGCGCTGCTTCGATTTGCCCTCTTTTTCTCAGATAAATTGGCTGGCTCATCACTTCCCGAAGTTGCAGTAGCCGCACACCAATAAAGCAAAGTATCGAGGCCGCTCGCTCAAGGTTGTCTGGCGATGTCATGCGTAACCTTTCAACCCCCGCGCCGGTTTTCCACGCCTTATGAAAGTCCTCAATGCGCCATCTAGTGGTATAAATATCAATCACATGAAGTTGCTGCGCCAACGTGTCAATCGGCTCACTGGTCAGTAGCATCCAAGATAGTCCATCTTCACCTTGGGGAGGATTGAGCTCTTGTGCGTACACCACATTAATCGCATGCTGCTGACGATTATGTTTGATGTTAACCGCACTGGCTTTGAGGGTGAGTTTGGCTGTTCGCGAGGGACGATTCTTGCTTTTCCCACTGGCTTCCTTTATGCCTTTTTGTGGGATGGCGATGGTGTATCCGCCGGTAACGGGATGACTATCCATGTGCTCAAACAGCTTAGCCTCGTATTCTACTAGGTTTCTTGCATGTTTTGCCCGCACCACAAACCGTTCACTATGTGATTGTTTATCCGATAAATAATGCATGATATCCGCTTCTCTATCACACACTGAGATCACTCGCGACATGTGAGCCTGCAAGCGTTGCCGCGTAAAATAGGATGCATCGGCCCATTTACCGCTCTCTTTTTCATCGGCCTCGTTGGGATTATCAGGTCGACACCACCAATCTTGGTGGATCAAGCCCAAGGTCCGAGAAGTATGGCTATCCAGTAGCAAGACAGAATGAACCCACCAACCACGAGACTTATCGGTAGGTTTGCCTAATTTCCCTAATTCAGACGCCACACTGTGCTTATAACTCAGGGCTGTCGTGTCTTCGAGAGCAAGTATTTCATTTATATTTTCAATCGCTTGGGCGGTGCGAGCAAAACCGGCGGCTCTGATCATAGATGGGCTAACATTATCATTGCGGATCAATCGATAGGCTCCTTCGAGTTTGGCATCTTCACCATTACAAGATCTGGCAACCGATTTACCGCTGCCAACCGCCATGTGTTCAGCGACGACGGTTAACCTTGCCGCTCGTCGTTTATCACCTAGCTCAGCATGATGAAAGTGATCATATGCCCATTTGTTCGGGTGAAAAATTGACATTAAAAATGATGAAGTGAGTGAATTTGCATGATCTGATCATCGCCAGTCAAGAAAGTTCCATTTTTTGCTAATAATTTGTGTAGAAGAGACAGAATTAGGGCCTGCCGATATTTGCCATTGTCGTCAATGTCGGCAATGGACGGGTCATGTATTGGCGAGCACTGAAGTGGCGCGCAGTGCCTTGACTATCACCGGCCTTGAGCATCTGCAATGGTTTCAATCGTCAGTTAAGGTGCGGCGCGGCTTTTGCCGCCATTGTGGCTCAAGTTTGTTTTTTGACCCACTAGACACTCAAAAACATCAGTGGATAGGCGTGGCTTTGGGGGCTATCGAAGATAAAACCCATATCACTATCGGTAAGCATATTTTTGTGGCCGAGAAGGGCGATTATTATCCAATCAGTGACGGCGCGCCGCAGCACGATCATTAGTGTTCTGGCAAAAAGCTTTAGTCAGCGGGTCAAAACCATGGTGAGAAAAGGCCGCTAGAGGGCGATAACCCGTATAAGCCATATCCGCCGGCCTTAATGCGGCGAGGCCCTTAGGCGTTATTCTTGGTCTTGCGAATCTATTTTTAGTTCTAGGTAAACTGATATATGATGCGCGCCCCTAGTGAGGCTTGAGCACTCTATTTCGTCATGATGTCCACCAATGCGCTTTATACAGATTTATCCGGTTATTACGATTTAATGTGTTGTGATATCAATTATCACGCGCAAAGTAATAGCATTGCCCGCTTGCATCAATTATTTGGTAATCAAGGTAAACAGCACTTAGATTTGGCGTGTGGCACCGGGCCGCATATCCGTCATTTTATTGATTTTGGCTATCAATCCAGTGGCCTAGACATTAATCAGCCTATGATTGACTTGGCCATAGCGCGTTGCCCAGAAGCGCAGTTCAGTGTGCAAGACATGACAAATTTTACCGTTGAGCACTCACAAGATTTGATCACCTGTTTTTTATATTCCATTCATTACAGCGGCAATACCGAGCGACTATTAGCCTGTATTCAAAAAGTGCATGCATCGCTCAATGATGGTGGGGTATTTTGTTTTAACTCCGTTGATAAAGATAAAATAAACAATAACTTATTTATTCGTCATCACACAGACTTTGAGCAACATCAGTTTGAATTTGAGTCTAGCTGGCAATACAGTGGCATGGGTGATGCTCAAGCGTTACACCTTAAAATTAGCCGCACGCCATTAATCACCACTGAAACCAGCATCAGTGAAACTTGGCAAGATCAGCATCCTATGGTGGCAACTACCTTTGGTGAGCTGAGTGAGTTACTTGAACCGTATTTTGAGGTGCAGATATTTGAGCATGATTTCGATTGCATCATCCCTTGGGATGGCGAGTCTGGAAATGCCGTGTTTGTGTGTACCAAAAAATAACGACTACAAAATAAAGCTTAACGGTTGAGAGCTCGCCTATCGGCGGGCTTAATTAGATGGTCCGCCTCATCCCTAAGCTAAGCTTAGGGATGAGGCAATCAAAGAGGCGGACCATACATTTTTATGGGCGGCTTGTAGCCGCGGCATAACGGATAACATAGTCAAACTCGTGCCCACTTAGCTTAAGGCGTGTAAACTCTTGATTTAATACTGCGCCGGCATTTTGGATCCATAATGAATACCCCCCCTAATTATTTAGCGACACTGCAACGCGTCTTTGGTTTTACGAGTTTGCGTCACGGTCAGCAGCAAGTGATTGAAACCTTGTTAGCCGGGCGTTCAAGCGCCGCCATTTTTCCGACCGGCTCGGGTAAATCCTTATGCTATCAATTGCCAGCGCTGGAATTACCACATCTTACTTTGGTTATTTCGCCGCTGTTAGCCTTGATGAAAGACCAACTCGATTTTCTTAAAGCGAAAGGCATAGCAGCGGCTTCGATTGACTCATCACAAAGTTATGATGAGTCACGGGATATTATGCGGGCGGTCAAACAAGGGGACATTAAGATTTTAATGATCTCGGTGGAACGCCTTAAAAATGAGCGTTTTCGTCAGTTTATTGGAAGCGTGCCCGTGTCTTTGCTGGTGGTGGATGAAGCTCACTGTATTTCTGAGTGGGGCCATAATTTTCGCCCCGATTATTTAAAACTGCCTTTGTACTGCCAACAACTTAATATCGCGCAAGTATTACTGCTAACCGCCACCGCCACTGAACCTGTGATTAAGGACATGAGCGCTAAATTTAACATAGCGCCGTCAGACATAGTGATCACCGGATTCTATCGCCCAAATCTTGATTTTACCGTGTTGCCTTGTCATGAGAGCGATAAATTACAGCAATTACACCAGCTGCTTCAACAAGCGCCAACACAGGCCAGCATTGTTTACGTCACCTTGCAGCAAACCGCTGAAACTGTGGCTAAGGCGTTAATTCAAGCCGGGGTAAATGCCAGCGCTTATCATGCCGGCATGGACAGCGGCATTAGACAAGATATTCAAAGCCGCTTTATGCAAGGTCAGCTTGATTGCATAGTGGCGACTATCGCTTTTGGTATGGGAGTGGATAAGGCCGATATCCGCGCAGTTATCCATTATGACTTGCCAAAATCCATTGAGAATTACAGTCAAGAAATTGGCCGCGCTGGGCGCGATGGTCAATTGTCGCGTTGTCTAGTGCTCGCTAATCGCCAAGGGCTCAATGTGCTTGAAAACTTTGTCTATGGTGACACCCCAGATGTAGAGGCCATTAGCGCAGTCATTAAAGAGATTGCCGAGCAAGGGGCGCAAGGGCAGTGGGAAGTGATGATGACGCGCTTATCGCGTGATACTAACGTCAGGCAATTACCGCTGAAAACCTTGTTAGTGTATTTAGAGTTGCAAGGCGTCATCGAGCCTAAATACAGTTATTTCGCTGATTACCGCTTTAAGACCTTAATCTCGGTTGAGGCGATTATGAGCAATTTTAGCGGTGAGCGTCGTGCCTTTGTTGAAGCCTTGTTCAGCGCTTCGCCAAAATCACGCACTTGGCATACGGTCGATTTTGATGCCTTATGGCAAATCAACCAATCAATCCGCGCGCGCGCTGTGACCGCCCTTGATTACTTTGCCGACAAGGGGTGGATAGTGCTTGAAAGTAAGCAGATGACCGAAGTGTATCAGGTGCACCAACTTGCTCGCTGCCAAGGAAGTGAGGCTGAGCACTTAGCGCAGCAATTGCATCAATTGTTTATTACTAAAGAAATGGCTGAAATTAAACGAGTGCATGCCTTGTTGGATCTGTTTGCCACGAGTCGCTGTTTAAGTCAGCGTTTAGCGCATTATTTTGCCGATGTTAAAGCGCCGCAGCACTGCGGTCATTGCTCGGTTTGCCGCGGCGAGATTGCGCAGTTACCGTCACCTGCGCCATTAGCCCCGTTAGTGCTAAGTGATATCGAGCGCGATTGTCAGCCATTAGTGTTAGCGGCGCAACTTGCCAACACGGTGCTTACCACAGGGGCGATAGCACGATTTTTATGCGGAATTGCCACGCCACTGACAAGCCAATTAAAGGCCAGTAAAATGCCTGGCTTTGGCCGATATGGCGCTTATCCGTTTGCCGACATTAGAGCTATGCTCGGCGCTTGGCGTCATTGATAAATCACAGCCAAAAATCTCAATTTATAAACGTCGGGTCATAACCCTCGAACCATCAGCCTCTAGTTATCTATTTCCGGTCGTAAACTTAGGATTTGGCTAGTGGCCAAATCCAACCTCCAACATCCTTATCTTAACGACCTGTTGTATTTATTACAGCAGGTACAGTCCTTACTGCTTTTTTTGAGAATTATCATTCCTGTAAGTTGACCAAAAATCATCCAAAAGTTGGAGTGATTATCCCTATTATTTATATCACTATAACAATCAGTTTATTTGTTAACTCAGCCTAGGCGAAAGCTTTGGCATAACAAATATCATTACTCTTTAAACTAGATATTCAAACGGCTTAAATTAGGTAACCGCAAGGCGCGCTTAAATATAGAGAGTGTCATTAGGATTGGATCCCAAAGTTCGAATCATCAGCAGAGTATCTGCATCGAATTAGCTAAAAGGAGAGTTAGCATGAGTAAGCTTGCATTGGTCACAGGCGCAAAAGGTGGCATTGGTACTGCCATTACATTGAAATTGGTAGCACAAAATTACAAAGTGATTGCGACCTACCAGGTTGGTAACCGTGAATCAGCGCAAGAATGGCATAGAGAGCATGGATTTACTGACAATCAAGTGCAATTGTTGGAGCTGAATGTTAACGACCCACGCATGTGTTCAGAGCGTTTGGTACAAGTTATGCAGCAAGAAGGCACGATAGATTTGTTAGTCAATAATGCTGGCATCACCCGCGATAAAGTATTTGCCAAAATGACTGTCGAGCAGTGGCAGGAAGTGATGGATACTAACCTCAATAGCTTGTTCTATGTGACCCACCCATTGTTTGCCGCTATGTGCGAAAAAGGTAATGGTCGCATTATCAATATTTCCTCCATTAATGGTGTCAAAGGCCAATATGGTCAAACCAATTACGCCGCGGCAAAAGCGGGCATGATAGGTTTTACTAAGTCTTTGGCGTTAGAAGCTGCCCGTTTTGGTGTAACAGTCAACGTGGTTGCCCCAGGTTATACCGGCACGCCAATGGTGACCGCGCTGCGGCCTGATGTCCTTGATAGCATTACTGCCCAAATCCCGTTAAAGCGTTTAGCTAAACCTGAAGAAGTTGCTGCTTGCGTGGCATTTCTGGCCAGCGATGAAGCTGGCTATATCACAGGTGAAACCTTGTCGGTGAACGGCGGCCAGTACATGCAATAAGGAGTTAGTCGCATGAGTAAAGTTTATATCGTGGCAGCGAAACGCACCGCCATTGGATCTTTTGGTGGCCGCTTGGCCAATGTGTCGTTAGCTAAACTGGCGGGCGGCGCTATTCGCGGCGCGCTGGCAAGTCAAAATATCGCCCCTACTAGCGTGCAAGAAGTGATCTTGGGCAATGTGATGGGCGCCGATCAAGGCATGGGACCTGGCCGTCAAGCATCTCTTGATGCAGGTATTCCACAGTCAGTACCTGCCTACAGTCTTAACATGGTGTGCGGTAGTGGCATGAAAGCCATTATGGATGCATCTAGTCATATTCGCAGTGGTGATGCTGATGTCGTTGTTGCCGCGGGCGCTGAAGCTATGTCGCAAATCCCATTTGCCGCGCCAGCAAGTCTGCGTCAAGGCCAAAAGATGGGCAACTTAACCGTTAAAGATTTATTGATCACCGACGGTTTAACTGATGTCTTTAATCAATGCCACATGGGCGTGACCGCTGAAAATATCGTGCGTGAATTAGGCATTAGCCGTGAGCAGCAAGATAACTATGCGCTATCGAGCCAGCACCGTGCTGAAGCTGCACTCAATTCAGGCCGATTTGCTGATGAAATCGTGGCGCTTGATGTGGTTGATAGACGTCAAACCGTGTCATTTGCTGATGATGAATACCCGAAAAAAGGCTGCGAGTTGGCTGATTTAGCCAAACTAAGACCTGCTTTTGAGAAAGAGGGCACAGTCACAGCGGGTAACGCATCGGGTCTTAATGATGGCGCGAGCGCTGTAGTGCTTATGTCTGAAAAAGCCATGCTGGCCTCAGGCTGCAAGCCGCTGGCTGAAGTCGTGAGCTATGCCCAAATTGGTTTAGATCCTGCGGTCATGGGATTGGGGCCTGTGGATGCTGTCAACCAAGCACTTAATAAAGCGCAATTGACCTTAAGTGATATCGATTTATTAGAACTGAATGAAGCCTTTGCGGCGCAAGCCCTTGGGGTTGTGACTCTGCTTGGCAGACAGCACCAACTTAGCGTTGAACACTTGTTAGAACGTACCAATGTCAATGGTGGCGCAATTGCGCTGGGGCACCCATTAGGGGCCTCAGGAAATCGCATTGTCGTGACCTTGATCCACGAGATGCATAAGCGCCAGAGTCAATATGGTCTGGCATCACTTTGTATTGGCGGTGGAATGGGGACAGCCCTCATTTTACGCCGTTGTTAATCCTTTACCCTCACTCACTCTAGGAGAACTTATGTACACAGATATGTTTAAGATGTTCAGCGATCAAACCGAGCAAACTTTGGCTCCTTTTAACCGTTTTAATCTGCTTCTGGCTGATCATGTTGAACAAGTGACTAAGCTGCAAATGAATGCAATGCAAGCTTACACTGAGCTTGGCTTGACGCAACTGAAAGCGGCAAGCAACGTAAAAGACGTGACTAGTCTGATGGCCTTTAACACTCAGCAAATGAGCGTGTTAAACAAGTTATCAAAGCAATTGCAAGACGACAGCAACCAAACTCAAGCCATTGCCAAAGAATTTAAGCAAGAATTCGACAGCCTGGTTAGTGCCAATGTGAAAAAAGCTACTGGCGCATAATTACTGTGGGCACAGCTTGCTGTGCCCCTATTTTCATCAGGAGATTGAATATGTTTGCTTTTCCCTTCGCCGGATATCTGCAGCAATGGCAACAACAGCAGACATTCTGGCAACAATGGCAACAAAGCCCAGCCAGCTCAGAATCAGCGTTGAATCAGGCGTTAGGACAACTCGGAAGCCAAGATTGGCAAGCATTTGCCACCCATACTAGCCAGCAACCCGAGTCAATGTTACTCACCCAATTACAGTGGTTTGAACAACAACTGCAAATTTGGCAGCAAGTGGCGTTTAATGACAAAGCTGAAGAAGTGATCCCAAGCGATCCTAGTGATGCCAGATTCAAACACCCTGATTGGCAGCAAGAAGCTTGGTTTAGTTTTATTCGACAATCTTATCTGCTGTTTAGCCGCATGTGGTTAGACACTATCGAAAACAGCACAGGCTTAGAAAGTGGTGCCAAAGAGCGTTTGGCATTTTTTAGTCGCCAAGCCATCAATGCCTTATCGCCAAGTAATTTCATTTTATCTAACCCTGAATTACTGAAACTGACCTTAGAAAAAAATGGCGAAAACTTAATCGCTGGCCTGCGCACACTGCAAGAAGATATTGAAGCCAGTGCCGATGTGCTGAAAATTCGCATGACCAACCAGCACGCCTTCCAAGTCGGCCGCGATGTTGCGACTACGACTGGCAAAGTGGTGATGCGTAACGAATTATTTGAATTACTGCAATATCAAGCGACCACGGACAAGGTGGCTTCCACACCTATGTTGATCGTGCCGCCGTTTGTGAATAAATATTACATTATGGATTTGACCCCACAAAATTCCATGGTCAAATGGCTGGTGGATCAAGGTCAAACAGTATTCTTAATTTCATGGCGTAATCCAGGCAAAGCTCAGGCTCATGTCAATATGGAAGATTACGTAACCCATGGCGTGGTAGAAGCTATCAATGCGATTGAAACTATAACCGGTGAGCATCAAGTCAATGCCACAGGTTATTGTATTGGCGGTACTGTGCTTGCTATGACTCAAGCTTATTACCGCGCCAAACGTATGAAAGCGCGAATTAAGTCCATGAGCTTTTTCACTACCTTGCTCGATTTCTCTCAGCCTGGCGAAATTGGCGCTTATATCAATGATCCTGTGATTAGCGCGCTAGCGGTGGAATCCCAGAAAAAAGGCTACTGTGATGGCCGCAGCTTAAGTGTTACCTTCAGTTTGTTAAGAGAAAATAGCCTCTATTGGAATTATTACATTGAGAATTATCTTAAAGGTAAGAGCCCAATGGAGTTTGATCTCTTGTACTGGAATAGTGACAGCACCAACGTGGCGGCGCCGACTCATAATTTCATGTTACGAGAGCTGTATCTTAATAATAAACTGATAGATCCACGCGGTGTTAAAGTGGGTGGCGTGTATATTGATTTATCAAAAATCACTATCCCAAGCTATTTTATCTCCACCCGTGAAGATCATATTGCGTTATGGCAAGGCACTTATCGCGGCGCCAAAAACTTAAATGGCAATATCACTTTCGTATTAGGTGAATCAGGCCATATTGCAGGCATCATTAATCCGCCCGCTAAAAATAAGTATGGCTATTGGACTAATAGCGACATGAGTAGCGATCCAGAAACTTGGTTAGCTGGGGCTGAGCGTCAAGGTGGATCGTGGTGGCCTCATTGGCATACTTGGTTAGCCGCGCAAAGTGATGCAACCGAGTGTGATGCTAGAGCTATCGGCCATGTGGAGTATCCTGCATTGATGGATGCGCCTGGCAATTATGTACGCCAAACGCTGCCGATTATTGAAGAAGAAACTCAATAGCTGCGCCAGATGGCATTCAAGTGCACCTAGACGGAGCACGCTAAATAAGGGCACTTAGGTGCCCTTATTTATTGGAGGCCGCCATTTTAATATCAATCTAAACAGCTAACAGGAGCATGATGGCATTTGACGATACCTTTAGGCTGAGCAGCCATGCGGTGATCACTAACGCCGACTTAGCCGTGTTAATGGTTAAAGCTAATTACGGTGATAGAGCCTGGGGCTTACCCGGCGGTGCGTTAGAACCTGGGGAAACTATCCATGAAGCCTTGGCGCGCGAATGCTTAGAAGAGCTTGGTTGTCAGGTCACCATCAAGCAGTTAACTGGGGTGTATTACCATAGTGCTTTTAATTCGCAGGCATTTATCTTTCGCTGTGAGCTCAGTGATGACGCGATAATCCAATTAAGTAGTGAGCATACTGACTATGAGTTTCAGGCTATCAGTCGCTTGTCAGCGGTGCAGCAGCGGCGCATTTATGACTGCTTAGCGTTTACTGGCACAGTCGTGAGCGCCAAGTTTTAGGCAGAGTGTTAATAACCCTTGGCCATTGACTCGCAATTGGCGTTGCATTCAAGTTAAAATCTATGGCTGTTAATGCCCATATCTGGTTTAATCTGTTAACAAAAATGGCGCGCTTTAACTAATCGGCTGAAGGCCTAGTTCAACGTCGCAGCGCTGATGTATTTGGCAGTTAACTTATATGAGGCGATTATGGGCACCAAAGCGGCCAGTGGTTTGCTGTTAGTTTCTAAGCCGTTAATTAGGCTGATGCAACTTGGGCAATGCAAGCTTGGATTCGTGCCGATGTGGCTATTCATTGGCCTATTGATGAGCAGTCATGCTCACGCGCAAAAGAATCAATTAGTGTTTGCCAGTGATTTTGAAGGCAATCCGTTAACTCAGCCATGGGCTTTTATCATGGGCTGCCAATTTAATGGGGCAGAGGCGCGTAGCGGTGAGGGCGCCTTATTATGCCAGGAAGGTAGCAGCAGTATAGTGAGCCGCGAGCCTATCGCAGAAGCTGGCTTGTTAGAGTTTTGGATTAAACCGCAAACTAGCAACAGCCACTATAAAATCAATGTATTAACTTCATCAACCTTGAGCCTAGATGCTAAGTGGCAACACGTAGCACTGCTCGATGTGATGGCCGGCAGTAGCGATTATTTAGCCCACCGCGTATCTATTGATGAACCTAGCCGTAAATATATTCGTCTGGATATTGAGGCCATCAATGGCCCTTTGAGCCTTGATGACTTGAGCTTAGATAAAATTAGCTTAGATATTGCGTTGCAAAAAAATGAGCAAAAAATCATTGGCGGCATTTTAGAGCAGCTTAAACAAGATAAAAACTATGATGTCCAGAGCGAGTCATTTCGCACCTTAGGCAAAAACTACGCGGCCATGCTTGAAAGCCATAGACAATACCTTGAATACGCCAATGCCATTTATTCCAGCATTACCTTTGTGCTCGCCACATCTGAGCGCAACAAAATGTCCAACCCATTGGGATACAACACCTTTAGGTCGGTATTGTTGGATGCCAAAAGGGTGGCGTCACCCATTCAGCAGGCGCGCTTAACCTCTATGGTTAAACCCTTTGGTGACTTAGCCACTGCCACCTTAAATGTGGTCAGTGCTGGCGCTTATTCCGCATTTGCTGAACCGTTCAAATCGTTTTTAGCCGCGACCTTTGACCGCTCTAACTATGAAAATGGCGATTTAAATCGCAGTGATAAAAAGTTTGCCAGAGACAATGGCTTGAAAATTTATCAACAGGCCGAGCGCTTTATGACAGAAATTGAGCAAGAGCTGCAATTAGTCACCGCCTTAGATAATGATTTAGTTAGCATGCAAAAGAATCTAGATAGTTTTCGCAAAGATTTAGATAAGCAGCTGCGTAGCTATTTGCAGCATGCCAGCATTGCCAGGACGCCTGAAAATTACAGTAAAGTCATGAGTAAAGATGAGGTGGCCAGATTGCAGGTGATGAATGACGCTAGCGCTAATATTAGTGCGCGGGCAGAAGCGCTGTTGGCGGCCAACAATAATGCTGAATTAGTGCAATACATGGTTAAAACCACGGAAAAAATGGAAGAGTTTCAAGAGTTCAAAGAGCGCTTTAATCAGATAACCTCGGCCATGCTGACCTTTTACGACCGCTTTGAACGCTCGATTGCCGCGGAGCAAAACCCGTTCACCGATCCTCATGATCGCTCTGTGTGGGAGCAACACGCCAAAAATGCCCGCAGTTATATTAAGCAATCACAGCAAGCTTTTACCAAAGCCTATATGTAACAATTTTAGTTAACAACTGTCGATCAAAAATGGAGCGCTATGTTATAGTCGCGTAGCCAATGACGGCGTTGCTTAATGGGAGAGGAATTGTATGTACAAAGTGTTGTTATCGTGCGGCATAGTGCTGTGTTTGTCGGCTTGCTCAAGCAAAGCGATTGCCCCCGCTTACTCGGTAACTCAAGCCGATTTTTTATTCATTGGTGCGACTAAGCCTAACGATCCAGAAGCCACTGTGACAGACGCGGGTTCTTATTGCTTACAAACTCGCGAGCTGT
Source organism: Shewanella sp. SNU WT4 (assembly GCF_006494715.1). Classification (NCBI taxonomy): domain Bacteria; kingdom Pseudomonadati; phylum Pseudomonadota; class Gammaproteobacteria; order Alteromonadales; family Shewanellaceae; genus Shewanella; species Shewanella sp. SNU WT4. The sequence continues at coordinate 2,774,422 of NZ_CP041151.1, read as the reverse complement.
GGAAAGAAGATGGTACTACCCCGGATGGGCAAATTATTTGGACTAAAGACAGTTTGCGTAAAGCTGTGCCTTGTAATTAATCGCTATGTTAATGGTGTTGAAGCGGCTATGGCTCATTAACACTTAAAAAATTGACGCTCCGAGGAGCGTCAATTGGTTTTACTCGCCTGCAGCCGTGAATAAGGCGTATCTGAGTCTAGAACTAGATAAATGCTTAGGCCGCTAAGGCTTTAGTGGGCAGTGATGCCACTAAAGTGCGAGTCAAACGCCCAATTTCATCCCAATTCTTGTTCGCGATTAACTGACTATCGACAATCCATGAACTGCCGCACGCCACTACATTATCTATCTTGAGATAGTCATTAATGTTATTGGCATTAATGCCACCCGAAGGCATGATGCTAAGTTGCTTAAATGGCCCGAGTAATGATTTCAGCATGTTAACGCCGCCAGAGGCTTCTGCTGGGAAGAATTTTAGGGCGGTTAAACCAAGCTCTAACGCTTGCTCAATACTGCTTGGATTGTTTATGCCTGGAATGATAGGCAAATCTATGGCTTGGCAGGCTTTAACTGTATTTGGGTTTAACCCTGGAGATACAGCAAAAGTAGCACCAGCATCTTTAGCGGCTTGCGCTTGCTCGGCAGTTAAAATGGTACCAGCACCAATTAACATATCTGGATAAGCGGCGCGCAGCAGCGCTATCGCTTCAACCGCAGCATCGGATCTAAAGGTAATTTCTGCCACAGGTAAGCCGTTATCATACAGTGCCTTAGCTAATGGAATGATATCTTGGGCATCTTCAATGGCGATGACTGGAATAACTTGTAATTCGCTCATTTGCTGTATTAATTGTTGCATTGTCTTTCCTTAATCTTTCATTCAATACTGTGTATTTAATAAGGTGCACCGGCTCAACCAATGCACACAATGGGCTAGCGCGTGAGCAGGCCAAATTGAGAAATCACGCTGTCAGTGCTCGCTTTTGGGATAATCGCGCCTTTATGCTGAATAACGCAGCCCGCCAGAGCATGCCCCATGAGCGCGCAGGTCTTAGGGGTTTGCGCTTGCAAGTAACCACTTAAAAAACCAGCGTTAAAGGCATCTCCTGCCGAGGTAGTATCCACGACATGACTCACAGGGATAGTTGGGATCAGCTCAGCGCTCGGTGCTTGACTAAAGTCTTGATATAAACAGCCTTGAGCCCCCATTTTTACGACAGCCTTGCTAACCCCTGCTTGCTGTAAGCGGCTTAAGGTGGCATGGGCATCAAGATCGCCCCACAAGTGTTGTTCATCATCATCTGTAACTAACGCTAAGTGAGTAATGGCCAACACTTGCTCATAACACGCCCTAGCTTGCTCTGGGCTTGACCATAATTTAGGGCGATAGTTGGTATCAAATACCAGCTCACAACCTTGTTGGCTGAGGCGTGTCAGCAGCGCAATTAGCGCCTCTTTATCAGCGTCAGGTAAAATCGCTAAACTAATGCCGCTTAAATAAATCACATCGCATTGTTCTAGGCTCTTGGCAACCTTGGCAAACTCAGGATGCTGCAACAAATAGCGGGCCGCGGACTGATTTCGCCAGTACATAAAGGTGCGCTCGCCTTGCTCATCCAATTGAATGAGATATAAGCCGGGCTGGCGCGTTTCATCTTGCAGTACTAACTGGGTATCGATTCCTTCTTGCTGCCAATGAGTCAGCATGCCTTGGCTTAATGGGTCGTGACCTAAGGCGCTTACATATTGCACCTTAACTTTGCCTTGGCTGGCTCTGGCTAGATAAATAGCGCTGTTTAGGCTATCGCCACCAAAGGTTTGCATCATGGCGCCAAACGGCGCGCCATTAAGCTCAATCATGCATTCGCCAATGAGCGCTATGCGTTTCATGCTTGTGCTCCTAAGTGGGCCACTTGAGGGCGCTCAAAATACTGCTTGGCATTGTGATAACAAATGTTTTCCACCATTTGTCCTAATAACGCCATATCATTGGGCGCTTCACCGTCATGCACCCACTGACCAAGCAAGTTACATAAAATGCGGCGGAAATACTCGTGGCGGGTATAAGACAGTAAGCTGCGTGAATCGGTGAGCATACCTACAAATTGGCTTAGTAAGCCTAATTGGGCTAATTGCTGCATTTGGCGCTGCATGCCATCTTTTTGATCGTTGAACCACCAACCTGAACCGAATTGAATCTTGCCCGCTATGCCTTCGCCTTGGAAGTTACCTATCATGGTGGCCAACATTTCGTTGTCCTTAGGATTTAAGCAATAGAGGATGGTTTTAGGCAGATTATCGCTCTTATCCATAGCATCAAGTAAGCGCGATAGCGGCAGGGCATAGCTTTGGTCGCCAATGGAGTCAAAGCCCGCATCGCCACCAAGGCGCACTAACATGCGGCTATTATTGTTGCGCTGCGCCCCCATATGCAGTTGCATTACCCAGCCAAGCTTGCAGTATTGCTCGGCGAGCCACACTTGCACGGCGGTTGAGAATTGCGCTACTTCGGTGTCAGTTAAGGTGTCACCGTTGAGGCGACGAGCTAACATGGCATCAAGGTTCGCTTCGGCAGGAATAGGCGCAAAACGCACTATTTCAATGCCATGGTCTGCTGCAAGGCAGCCATGTTGATTGAAATGCTCTAAGCGGCGGCTTAACGCATCACATAAATCGCTAAAACGCTGAATGTTAATGTCGGCCGACTCACCGAGCTTATGCATATAGTCAATAAAACCGTCATGCTCGATTTTAAAGGCGCGATCAGGTCGCCAGCTTGGCGCCACTTCAATATCAAAACTGCTGTCAGCGGCAATGGCTTTATGATGAATTAAGCTGTCTGCTGGGTCATCTGTAGTGCCCACCATCTTAACTTGCATCTGCTGCATTATGCCGCGCGCACTAAATTCTTCAGTGGCTAACAACTCATTGCATCTGTGCCAAATAGTTTCCGCTGATTGCGGGTTAAATAGGGTATCGGTAATCCCAAATGGACGGCGCAGCTCTAAATGTGTCCAGTGATACAGTGGGTTACCTATGGTCTTAGGCACAGTATTCGCCCACGCCAGATACTTGTCATAATCACTCGCATCGCCAGTAATTAAGCGCTCGCTCACCCCCGCGGTGCGCAGGGCGCGCCACTTGTAATGATCGCCCGCCAGCCAAATTTGGCTTAAGTTGTCAAAACGGCGGTTGTTGGCAATATCAGCAGGATTTAAATGACAGTGATAGTCATAAATCGGCATCTTAGCGGCATAGGTGTGATACAGGGTTTCTGCCGTGGTGTTTTGCAGTAAAAAATCGTCGCCTAAAAATGATTTCATGATAAGTCCTTGATGATCAGCGCGCTAAGGCATGAACTGTGGCTTTAGCACCTAAGTCCAGTAATTGCTGGTAGGCCGTTTCAACGGCATGAACGAAGCTTGGGTTTTGGCTAATCTCATGACCAAAAATAGCGTCGATAGCAAGCAGAGGCTTCACTACGCTGACATTGAGTCCATGTTCTTGATAAATGGCTTTAAATTGCGCCAGCATTGGGTCGCGCACATCTATGCTATTGCCTTGCTCATCTTGACCACTGACATAACGCATCCAGCCTGCTATGCCTAACGTCAGATGACGGTAGTGAGTTCCTTGCGCCAAGTGAAATTTGACGGAATCTATCATGCGCTGTGGCAGTTTTTGGCTGCCATCCATGGCGATTTGCCAAGTTTGGTGCTTAAGCGCTGGGTTCGTGAAGCGGGCAATTAACTGCTGCGCATAAGCCGCAATATCTGTGCCCTCAGGCATATTTAAGGTCGGCGCTTGCTCTAACAGCATCATGTTTAAGGCTGCTTGACGTAAATCTGGATTAGTCATGGTATCGGCAATATGTTCATAGCCGCTGAGATACCCTAAATAGGCCAGCAAGGAGTGACTGCCATTGAGCATCCGCAGTTTCATTTGCTCAAAAGGAATCACGTCATCCACAAATTGTGCTCCATCGACGACATCCCAGTTAGGGCGACCGTTAACAAACTTATCTTCAATCACCCATTGTCTAAATGGCTCACAAGCGATAGCGCATGGATCTACTACCCCAAGTTGCTCATTAATTTGGGCAAACATCTCATCGGTAGCGGCCGGTACTATGCGGTCAACCATAGTGCAAGGGAAGGTCACATGGTCATTTATCCATTCGGCCAGTTGTGGGTCTAAAGCCTTGGCAAAGCCAAGCACAGCGGCTTTGGCTACATGACCATTTTCTTGAACATTGTCACACGACATCACAGTAAACGGCTGCAAACCTGCGTCGCGGCGCATTTTAAGGGCAGTGACTAGGTAACCAATGGCCGATTGCGGTGCATTGGGATGCTGTAAGTCATGTTGGATTAAGCTGTTGTTAATATCTAACTGGCCGCTGGCAGGGTCAGCGCAATAGCCTTTTTCGGTAATGGTTAATGACACTATCGAGACTTGTGGCTCAGCCATCTTGGCCAGAATGGTGTCTATACCATCAAGCTTAGGGTGCAGCGCTTCAGTCACTGCGCCCACGATTTTAAGTAAGCTGGCATCACTGCCTTTTTCTGCCACGGTAAATAAATAATCTTGTTGCTTTAGGCTGGCTAATAATTCTTCGCCGCCAAATAAGTTAACTTCACATATGCCCCAATCCGATTGAGTCTTAGCTAACATCTCACTGGTATACAGCGCTTGATGAGCGCGATGAAAGGCGCCAAAGCCTAAATGGACTATGCGGCTTTTGAGCTGACTACGGTCAAAATTCGGCGTTACTACTGTTGCTGCTAATGGAGTATTGGCAATTGTTTTCATTTTTCTGTTTTCCTAACTGTTAGTTACCGTAGCCAAGAACTACACCAGGCAGCCATAGACTTAATTGGGGAATGTAAGTGACGGCCAGAAGCGCGAGCACCAGAGCACCATAAAAAGGCAGCAGAGGTTTAATCACTTTATCGATAGAAATTTTGGCGACTGAGCAGCCAATAAAGAGGGCACTGCCCACCGGCGGAGTACAAATGCCAATGGCTAAGTTAAAGGTCATCATGATGCCAAAGTGCACCGGATCTATGCCTATATTTAAAGCCACAGGTAAGAAGATAGGAGTGAAGATTAGTACCGCAGGCGTCATGTCCATAAAGATGCCAACAATCAAAAGAATAACGTTGATTAGTAGCAAGATCATCAAGGGGTTTTCAGACACAGCTAACAGCGCATCGGCAATCATGTAAGGGATGTCAGCATTCGCCATTGCCCAAGACATGCCCATAGAAGCACCAACCAGGAGTAATACGATAGAGGTGGTTACCGCTGATTCTAAAATAATCCCAGGTAACTGCCTAAATGACACTTCTTTATAGATGAGCACAGCGAGTATAAAGGTGTAGACCACGGCGATGGCAGAGGCTTCGGTAGCAGTAAAAATGCCGCCGATAATGCCGCCCATGATGATAAACACTAATAGCAATGAAGGCAGGGCTTTAACGGTAATGTCCCAGGCTTGCGCCATGGTTGGACGCGCAGCAACCGGATAACCGCGGCGTTTAGCAATAATGCCTGCCACTAACATTAAGCTTAAGCCCATGATTAAGCCTGGAATGTAACCGGCAAGGAACAAGGCGGCGACCGAGGTGCCGCCAGACACCAGTGAAAACACGATTAAGGTGTTGCTCGGCGGAATTAATAAGCCAGTGGGGCACGAGGTAATGTTTACCGCGGCGGAGAAGCCTTCATCGTAACCTTCTTTTTTCTGTAATGGCGCCATGGTGCCACCTACTGCGGCGGCTGATGCCACGGCAGAACCAGAGATTGAGCCAAACATCATGTTGGCCATGATATTCACATGAGCTAATGAGCCAGGTAAGCGGCCACACATGATTTTGGCTAAGTTAATCAAACGGGTGGCAATGCCGCCCTGATTCATTATGTTACCTGCCAAAATAAAAAACGGGATAGCCAGTAACGCAAAGTTATCTAGGCCAACGGCCATGCGCTGCGCCACCACAGTAATCGCGGTATCCCACGGCAAAGTCATGCCAATGGTTAGTAGTGATGATAAACCAATGGCGAAGGACACTGGAATGCCTAGCAGTAACAGCACAGCAAAGCTTCCAAACAGAGTGAGAATAATTTGCCAATCCATAATCTAATCCTTGTTATGTAAGCGATTTATGACTGCGCTTGCGGTTGTTTAATTAGGGTTGTTAGGAAGTAGAGCGAATAGAAAATCATTAAGATGCCGCTGATAGGTAAGCATAAATATACATACCCCATGGACATATTCAGCGCCGGCGTGACTTGCCCAGAGGCCAAGGTATTGAGCGTTAACGTCATACCGCCATACACTAAAACAATGGCGCTAAAGAGGGCGATGGCGATTTGAATTACGCCTTCTGCAATAGTTTTGCGCAGTCCTTTGAGGTGCATGGTCATAATATCAATCGCCAAGTGGCGTTTTTGACCTGTGGTATAGGCGGCGCCAATCATGGCCACCCACATAAATAGATAACGCGCTAATTCATCGGTCACAGTACTTGGTGCGCCGAGAATGTATCGTGAAATAACTTGCCAGATCACGCAGCAGACTAAGAAGCATGACAGCGAGATAGTAAAGAGCGCGAGCCCTCGGTTGACAGCATTGACAACAGTTTGCATGACATCGATCCTTAACTTTCAACTGGTCAACCAATTATCGTTGTTGTTGGTACCAATTTATTGGAGGAATTACGTTCGGTACGGATTATAGGCAGCGATAGCCGCATAAAACAGTGAGTAAAGCCACAATGTGACCAAGTTAACGCTCATGATGGCCAATGTGTGATGCTGGTCAACCAATTTGACATTTTGTTTTGACGAATGTGCCAATGCTGGTCATTATTTTAGCGAATCAGGTTGTTCCCGTGGATTGGGATACCAATATGGAGATAGGATGATGGCCCGTAAACTCTTGTTAAGTGCAATAATCGGTAGCGTGTTTGCTATGACAGCCACAGGCGTCACAGCAGCGACCACTTTGAAACTCAGTCATAACCACAGCCGTGATCATGCGGTACATCAAGTGATGACTGATATGGCAAAAGACGTTAGAGATCAAACTGATGGCGAAGTTAGGATCCGTATCTATCCCGATGCACAATTGGGCAACCAAAGAGAATCCATGGAGCTGATGCAAAACGGCGCCCTAGATTTAGTGAAAAGTAATGCTGCGGAATTAGAAGCCTTTGGTCCTGCTTATTCGGCGTTTAACCTGCCTTACTTGTTTCGTGACAAAGATCACTATTATCAGATTAAGTCCGGCGAAATTGGCAAAGAAATTCTTAACTCTACAGCAGATAAAGGCTTTGTTGGCCTAACTTACTACGATGCCGGTGCTCGCAGTTTTTATTCCAACAAGCCAATTGTTAAGCCTGAAGATTTAAAAGGCATGAAAGTGCGGGTGCAACCTAGCCCAACCGCTATTGCCATGATTAAATCCTTAGGTGGCAACCCAACGCCATTAGCCTACGGTGAGTTATATACCGCTATGCAACAAGGGGTAGTCGATGCCGCTGAAAACAACATACCCTCGTTTAGCTTGAGCCGCCACAGTGAAGTATCTAAGTATTTCAGCATTGATGAACATACTATGGTGCCGGACGTACTGGTGATTTCAACTAAGTCGCTGGCTAAATTAACCCCTGAACACCAACAAATTCTAATGACAGTGGCCGTTGAATCCGCTGAAAAAATGAAAGTGTTATGGGCTAAAGCGGAACAAACTGAGCAAGCTAAAGCAGAAAAATTAGGTGTAACCTTTGTGAGCACAGACAAAGAGGCGTTTGCCGCTGCGGTAGCTCCTATGTATCAGCAAATTCAAACCGATAATCCTGCACTGCATCAGATGATTGAGCGCATTAAAGCAGAATAAACTCGGCAAAGTTTTAGGTGAAAGTGATCTATATCTATTACCCTGAGCGCTGTTGGCGGAGTAGAGTACTGACTGACTCCTATAGATCACTTAGTTAAAGGTTAGAAATCAGAATTATTATGAATGTTGAACCTAAAAGAGCCTACCAAGAAGTTGGATTGTTATTAAAGCAACAACTGCTTGATGGTCAATACAAAATTGGTGAGCGCCTTCCACCCGAACGGGAAATCGCTGAGCATTTAGGTGTCAGCAGAACGTTAGTGCGCGAAGCATTAATTATGCTCGAACTACAAAATTTAATTGAAGTCCGTAAAGGCTCGGGTGTGTATGTGCTTAATTTACGCAGCGCCGAGCAAGAGTCTAAGACGCCTATGAATGTTGCAGGCCCATTTGAAATGTTGCAGGCGCGGCAATTACTAGAAAGTAATATTGCTGAATTTGCGGCAAGACAAGTGACGGCCTTTGATATTAGCGCCATGAAAAAAGCCTTAGTGTTAGAGCAGCAAGATTTGACTGGCCAGAGCGAAGGTGAGGGCGATAAGGCATTTCATTTGGCGGTCGCGGCGGCGACTCAAAATAGCACCTTAATAGAATTGGTGGAGCAGTCGTGGCAATGGCGTGATAATAATCCTATGTGGCAAAAGTTACATACGCGCATTTCTGATAGCCAATATCAGAATGATTGGATTGGCGATCACCAACTTATTTTAAATGCCATTATGCGTCGTAATCCGCACGCCGCTAAAAAAGCCATGTGGCAACATTTAGAAAATGTGAAATTGCGTTTAATGGAATTATCCGATGTTGACGATCCAGATTTTGATGGTTATTTATTTGATTCTTATCCAGTCGACATTAAAGAGTAGCAATGAAAAGTAACTAGTAATAATTAACAGTGGCCACAGATAATTGGCCACTGCTATCAAATTATTTAAATGCAATTTTCTCAGTGATTAAGTCTTTCTGCAATGAACTATCCAGCGGGTGACTTATTGGTTGTTGATAAATAAAATTCGCACATATTATTAATTTTATATCGTAAATATAATGGTAGGAAATAATCATGGAACAAACATGGCGTTGGTATGGACCGAAAGATCCAGTTTCTTTAGATGATATTAAACAAGCGGGCGCAACCGGTATTGTTAATGCACTACATCATATTGCCAATGGCGAAGTTTGGCCGGTAGAAGAAATATTAGCGCGTAAGGCAATCATTGAAGCGAAAGGCTTAACTTGGTCTGTGGTTGAAAGTGTCCCTGTCCATGAAGAAATTAAAACCCACAGCGGTAATTATCAATTATGGATTGATAACTATAAGCAGACTCTGATCAATTTAGCTAAGTGTGGCATAGATACTGTGTGTTATAACTTTATGCCCGTGCTGGATTGGACTCGCACCGATTTAGCCTATGTGTTACCAGATGGCTCACGGGCGCTGCGCTTTGATCAAATTGCTTTTGCCGCTTTTGAGTTGCATATACTAAAGCGTCCTAACGCTGGTGATGATTATAGCGACGCCGAAAAAGCGGAAGCGAAATCTTATTTTGATGCCATGACCCCAGAGCAAATTGTGCGCTTAACAGCGACTATTATCGCAGGTCTGCCAGGCGCTGAAGAAGGTTACACCTTAATAGAATTTCAAGCTCAGCTTGACCGTTATCAAGCCATAGATAAAGACTGTTTACGCCACAATATGGCTTATTTCTTAAATGAATTAATGCCTATTTGTGAGCAATACGGCCTGCGTATGGCGGTGCACCCTGACGATCCACCGCGCCCAATTTTAGGTTTGCCAAGAATTGTATCAACAATTGAAGATTTAGAGTGGCTAACCACTGCTGTGCCATCAGCGATGAACGGCATTACCATGTGTACTGGTTCTTACGGTGTGCGTGGTGACAATGATTTAGTCAATATGATTAAGCAATACGGCCCACGTATTTACTTTACGCATTTGCGTTCAACTAAGCGTGAAGCTAATCCAAAAACATTCCATGAAGCGGCGCATTTGGACGGTGATGTAGATATGTACAAGGTAGTGCTGGAAATTGTACGAGAAGAAGCGCGCCGTCAAGCGGCCGGTGATAACCGTCTTATTCCAATGCGCCCAGATCATGGTCATCAAATGATTGATGACTTAAAGAAGCAAACTAATCCAGGTTATTCTTGTATTGGCCGCTTAAAAGGTTTAGCAGAAGTTCGCGGTTTAGAGTTAGGTATTAAACGCGCGTTATTTGCTTAATTGTGATAAAGGCTGCTTAGGTAACTAATGCAGCCTTTTCTTTTGACGTTTATTAATAGTTAGTTGTTATATCATCAATTATTGCATCTATATAATTTAATGCTTGTGCGTTGTTTTAAAGCGTACCTCAAATTTGTCTAATGCTGTTTGTTTGCTGAATTTAATAAAACAGGTGCTATGTTTATTTCGGTAAATCTTGCGGCGACAAATACTATTGCAACCCCATTGTTGCACTAAATAAAATCATAACAGTTGTGTTTATTGTTTTCATAAAGGATGTGTCATGAATAAGCAGTTGTCATTATTATCTATAGCCATTGGTCTTGCATTTTCTTCTGCGTGTGTCAGCGCAAATCAAATCGAAAAAAATGCAGCAGATATTGCCGCCTTACAACAACAATTAAATACAGTGGCTGATGATATTCAATTCCATGGTTATATGCGCGCTGGTTTTGCGGTTAATGAAAATGGTTCGTCTGCAGGTAATGCCCCAATTAAAGCGGCTCACACCGATGGTTTTTATCGCTTAGGTGGCAGTGAAAGTAATTATGCCGCATGGAATTTAAGCAAGGGCTTTACGTCCGAATCGGGCGCGTGGGCTCGAGCCTATATTGGTTATGTGTATGAAGATAGAGATGCACGTCGCTGGCCATTTGATGGTCAGGGCGAAGCTAACTTTATGGAAAAAGCCTATGTCGAAATGGGCAACTTGGATTTCGCGCCAGAAGCAATTTTTTGGGGCGGACGCGTTAACTTCAGCCGCGATATTCATATGTTAGATTTGAAGTTATATGAAATCCGCTCACCAGGTGTGGGTGTGCGCGGCTTGAATTTAGGTGAGGGTAAGTTTGATGCCTTCGTGGTTGCCCATGAAGCCGATAACGATACAAAATATACCACGAGCGATGGAACCACCATTCAATATCAAGATGGTGCGCGCCCTGAAATCCTGACCTTGGGTACTGAATACACTATAGGTAACTGGTGGTTGACCGCAAGTGTGCAATCCAATAGTACGCCAGTGACTTTCCAAGTGACTGATACTTTTGGCACCAAACATAAAAGCACGGCTGCAGAAACGGGCGTGAGCGCCATGATCCATTACACCCAACCAAGTTTCTTTGGTTTAGGCGAAGGCCAAACTAAGTATGCAGTGCAATATGCACAGGGCACCTCGGCGGCAATGTTAGGCCGTATTGGTGATACCAATTTATCGAACAAAGATGGTCAAAATTATCGTGCTTCGATTGATGGCCGCATTCAGTTTGAAAATTGGGAAGTAAACACCGTCGTATTAGCGCAGCACAAGCAAGATCAACTGTTTGATGGCCATGAAAATACTTGGTACAGCGTTGGCGCGCGTCCAGCATATTACGTGACTGAAAACTTTGCGATGCAGTTTGAGGCTGGCTACAACTGGAGTGATTTCTCTAACGGTGTGCAATCCACTTCAGGTGGTTTAGCCACCTTTACCATAGCGCCAACGTTAAAGCTCAAGTCTATGATGTCAGCTCGCCCTGAAATCCGCTTGTTTGCCACCTTTGCTAAGGCCACTGGGGATTACAATGTCGGTAATATCGGCGGCTACAATGACCAGCAACATGACGCCTTTATATTTGGCGCCCAAGTAGAGACTTGGTTCTAAGTGCTGCCGCGCCTTCTACTACCAAGAGTGGGGAAGGCGCTAATCTCGTCAGTATGACCACCTTTGCGCTGCTTGAGTTCGGATGGATTGCACATTTATCCTTGAACCTTTCCCTGACTGAATTTTTGCTTCAGATCAGGGATTTTTTTGATTAATCATTGACGAAATTTTCTGTATCCACACTTATCATCACTTAGTCAATCCGCTCGAATGCTGGCCCTTTATTTTCCTGCTAAATCCATCTTTAATTAACAGATGACAAGGATGTGAGGATAGCCGCTATGTGCCGATTTTTAACCTATTCAGGTCCTGCGACTGTAATGTCGCCCTTAGTGTTTGAAGCGTCTAATTCACTGGTTAGCCAAAGTAAATACGCCCAAAAGCGCACTGTGCCCACCAATGCTGATGGCTTTGGTTTAGGCTGGTATCCGCTGCATGATGACCCCATTCCCGCCACCTTTGTGAATGTTGACCCCGCTTGGAGTAATCGCAACTTAGCTATGATTGCGAGCAAGTTGCACACTAAACAGTATTTTGCCCATGTGCGTGATGCATCCCGCGGTATGCCGGTCAGCCAAGCTAACTGTCATCCATTTCAACATATGCAGTATCTATGGATGCATAACGGCTGTTTAGAGCAGTTTGATTGCTTTCGGCGCACCTTGCTTAATAGCTTATCTGATAGGGCATTTAGCTTAATCAAGGGCAACACTGACTCTGAATACGCCTTTGCGCTCTTTATGGATAAATTAGAATTTAACCCGGCAGCTACGGTAAGCGATCTTGAAGCGGCAATGGTGGCGACCATAGATAAAATCATGCAAATCCGCACAAGTTGCGGCGCCAATAACAATGCCTTATTGAATTTTGCGGTGACTGATGGGGTTAATACCTTAGTGACTCGCTTTGCTACATCGGCCAGCGCCCGACCGGCGTCACTGTTTATTGGCCAAGGCCAATTAGTCAGCGATCAGGGGCAAATCCAATTACGCCCCAGTACTGATACCAGCGAAGCTTGCGTGATCGTCAGCTCCGAACCCTTAACCCAAGACAGTGAGCAATGGCACAAGGTCATGCGTAATCATATCGTGATTGTCAGTGAAGATTTACGTATCAGTCAACGGCCAATCCCTGTGGGCCATCAAAGCCTGTGAATCATGGCGCTAGGACCGCAATGTTGCGATTTGAGCGGTTTTGACTCCTCTTAAGCCTATTATTACGCTTTTCTTGCGGTATGAGTCACTGGCATGGGAAATGGTCATTTCATAATAAAGTCAGAGGTTAATTGTGAACAACTTCACGGAATACTTGTTTAATAACTCGTGATTGGCGAGAGCGATTGTCGCGGTACGTTTTTTGGGCTAGCTTGATGACCAGTCACTGACAACAGTCCAACAGCAAATTTCTATCATGGCGATGGGTTAAATTTTTTGTTGCTTCTGACTGCATGTGCTCTTAAGGAAGGGGGCAAGCTGACAATGAAGATCACCGCTGCAGAACGCCGATTAATGTTTATGGAAATGCTGGCCTATTGGCAGGGCTATGCCCGCAATACCGATTTACAGCGACAATTTGGCATCACTCGTCAACAAGCCTATCAAGACTTTCAAGAGTATCAGCACCGTTTTCCTGACAGTTTACATAAGCAACAACTCGGTTATTGTTTTGCCTCAGAGGCCCAGCCTCAGCTGATCCACTGTGAGTTAGCAACCTACTTAGATTGGTTAGTCACTAAAGAATTCAATGTAAGCCCGCAGCCGTCCACTCAACTTGGCACTTTTGTCTTAGCCATTCCCTCTCGGCAAGTTTCCCCCAGAGTCATTGCCGCATTGACTCATGCCATCGCACATCAATTAAGGTTGGAAGTAGGTTATGTGTCGTTATCGAATCCTGATTGGGATGGCCGAATTTTTCATCCGCACACCTTTGTAAAAACAGGCTTACGCTGGCATGTCAGAGGGTATTGCGAAAAATCAAGAAATTACCGCGATCTCGTATTAAGTCGCTGCCGTGGTGAAGTTGAATTACTAGAAGCATCTACCCACGGAATTGACGCGGATATTGCGTGGCATACCATGATTGAATTAATCATTAGCCCTGATCCTCGACTCAGTTCCGCCCAGCAAGCGGTGATTGCCCATGACTATCAAATGCAGCATGGCCGTTTGGTGATCCCTGTGCGTGCCGCGTTGGCTAACTACCTGCTGCAAGATCTGCAAATTAACCCTAAATATCTTGATGGCACCCCTGAAGCTCAGCAATTGGTACTGGTTAACCGAGCTGACATTAAACCTTGGCTTTTTGATGATTAGTCTGCATCAACGCCCTTCAATTGGCAGGGAAGGTCAAGTGACTTTACCTGAGGATTTTTACAGGATTGTTAGTCAGTTTTTTATCACTAAATTGGCAAGCAGCGCCATGACTAAATTAACGGCAGAATACTGATTATGGATAATTTTTCACCCTCGGACTTAAAAGCTATATTGCACTCAAAGCGAGCCAATATCTACTACCTCGAATATTGCCGCGTGATGCAAAAAGATGGTCGCGTGCTTTATTTGACCGAAGCAGACAAAGAGAATCTTTACTTCAATATTCCGATTGCCAACACCACCGTACTCATGCTCGGCAACGGCACCTCCATTACTCAAGCTGCAATGCGCATGCTCTCACAGGCTGGCGTATTAGTCGGATTTTGTGGCGGTGGCGGTACGCCACTGCACACGGCTTGCGAGGTGGAATGGTTCACGCCGCAGAGCGAATATCGCCCAACGGAATACTTACAAGGCTGGCTGTCATTCTGGTTTGATGATGAAAAACGCTTGGCCGCCGCCAAACAATTTCAAAACGCACGGATTGATTACTTGCAGCGAGTTTGGCGTTCTGACCGAGAATTAGCGCTTGAGAAGTTTAATCTGCAAGATGAAGTGATAAAGCAATCCCTTGATATCTTTCACCAACGTACTGAAGCCGCGAGTAAACCAGCCGATCTGCTCCTCACTGAAGCGCAACTCACCAAAGCCCTGTACAAATACGCTGCCCATAATACTGGCAAAGACGGTTTTACGCGTCAGCATCAGCCGGATAAAAAATACACCGACAAAGCCAACGATTTTCTCAATCACGGCAACTATTTAGCCTATGGGCTTGCGGCAAGCTGCCTGTGGGTGCTTGGCATTCCGCACGGCTTTGCCGTCATGCATGGCAAAACCCGCCGTGGTGCCTTGGTATTTGATGTCGCGGACTTAATTAAAGATGCCATTGTGTTGCCGTGGGCTTTTGTTTGCGCCAAAGAGAACGCCAGCGAACAAGAGTTTCGCCAACAAATTCTGCAAGCCTTCATCGAACACAAAGCGCTCGATTATATGTTCGACACAGTGAAACACGTCGCACTGCAAGGCAAAGAGGATGAAGCGCGCGAGGCACACCAATTATGATGGTCACCTTTGTGAGTCAATGCGAGAAAAACGCCCTCAAGAAAACCCGCCGTGTACTGGATGCTTTCGCCAACCGGATTGGCGATAACACCTGGCAAACCCTCATTACCGAAGAAGGGTTACTCACGGTGAAAAAAATGCTTCGCCAAACCGCCAGCCGCAGCACTGCTGTTAGTTGCCACTGGATCCGCTCCCGTTCGCGCAGCCAGTTTTTGTGGGTGGTGGGTAACAATAAGAAATTTAATAGTGAGGGATATGTGCCAGTGAATAGTACTTCTGCTGATTTGAACCCAAAACAACATTTTTATTTAAATACCAATGTCATTGCGTTGTTGGCTCAATTGGCAGGCTTTTTTCATGATGTAGGGAAAGCAATTGCTTTGTTTCAACAGAAGCTCATATCATGTAGTCAAGGAATAGCTTATGAGCCATATCGACATGAATGGGTGTCATTAAGAATTTTTCAGGCCTTTGTTAATGAGGATAGCGACCAAGCTTGGTTGGCTAGACTAGCAGACATTAATCATAGTACAGAGTCATTTGTACTTGAAAATTTAAATGGGCTAAGAGATGGAATTGCTAAGAACCCTAAGAATCCTTTTGAATACCTACCGCCTTTGGCAAAGTTGGTTGCATGGCTAATAGTCTCACATCACAAGTTACCCCAGTACCCAAAAGGAGGGGATAACCCGCCAGTATTTGAAAATTCGCAATTATGGTTATCAAAGTTATTTGAAGCTTGTTGGAATTCACCTCAATGCTTAAACACTGATTGGTCTAAAGCAAACATCGAAGAAAATTGGAGTTTTCCATATGGGACACCATTTAAAAGTGCTCAATGGCAAACACAAGTCAGTATTGTTGCTAAAGAAATATTAAAAGAAGACCGTTGTTTTACAGGTTGGTTTAACCAACATTTTACGATGCACTTATCTAGACTCTCACTCATGTTGGCCGATCATTATTATTCATCCCTCAAAGATACAACGCCAGAATGGCAAGATCGTAACTATCATGCATATGCCAACACAGATAAAGATGAAAACGGACAAAAGTACCGAAAACAGAAGCTTGACGAGCATAATATAGCCGTCGGACATCACGCTAAGCGAATTGCAAAAGTTTTGCCTCAACTACGTGATGATTTGCCTGCATTGATAAGAAATAAAGAGCTATCAAGAAAAGTGCCGAAAGAATATAAAGATAGTTTTGGTTGGCAAGATGATGCTTATGAACTTTCTAAATCATTGCATGAAGACTCTAAAAAATATGGTTTTTTTGGTGTTAGCATGGCCTCAACAGGTAAGGGGAAGACACGTGCTAATGCTCGGATCATGTATGGTGTCTCAGGAGAAACGAATTGCAGGTTTAGCATTGCGCTCGGTTTAAGAACACTAACCCTACAGACAGGTGACTCTTTAGAGAAGGATTTAAAACTCAATAAAGACGAACTTGCAGTGTTAATCGGCTCTCAAGTAGTGAAAGATTTACACCAGCAATCTCGCCAACCAGAAATGAGTATTGAAGAAAGCTATGGTAGCGGCTCTGCCGAACCTTTGTTAAAAGATGAAGTTGCACTTAAAGAAAATTTACCAGAGTACACTGGAGTATTAGCCAAGTGGCTTAAACATGACCCTAAAATGTTAAAGTTGATACAGGCGCCTGTATTGGTTAGTACCATAGATTATTTAATGCCAGCAACCGAAGGTGTTCGCGGTGGTCGCCAAATTGCGCCAATGCTCCGGTTGCTATCTTCGGATTTGGTGCTAGATGAACCTGACGACTTCGGTTTAGAGGATTTGCCCGCGCTATGCAGGTTAGTTAATTGGGCAGGTATGCTCGGCTCAAGAGTGTTATTATCTACTGCCACCATTTCACCCGCCTTAGCAAAATCACTTTTTACAGCTTATCAAGCTGGTCGCAAACATTACACACAAGTGAATGGCGAGCAAGGAGAAACAACGGAAATTTGCTGTGCTTGGTTTGATGAATTTAATAAGCCAAGTTCCGCAATCATTTCAGATGTAAAAGCGTATCAAGAAACACATAATAAATTTGTTGAAAAACGTATAAAGAATCTTACCACTAAAACAAAACCGCTGCGCAAGTCAGCAATCATTCCAATGCAACCAATTCTAGAATTGTTGCCAAGTCAATTAATGGCAAAGCAAATCAGGCAATCCATTATCGCACTACATGAACAACATTCCGTGAAGGTTGAGAGCAAGAATGTATCAATTGGCTTAGTGCGTTTGGCCAATATATCGCCATTGGTTGCAATAGCAAAATGGTTATTTGCACAAGATGCGCCAAGTGATTATGTTATCCACTACTGTGTCTATCACAGTCAATTTCCATTGTTGCAGCGTTCAAAAATAGAAAAGCAACTTGATAAGGCATTAACACGACATGACGAAGCCGATTGGCTAAATAACAGTGGTTTTAAAGAGTTAGTCGAAACATCAGTCGAAAATAATCATATTTTTGTTGTGCTAGCAACTGCGGTTGCTGAGGTAGGGCGTGATCATGACTATGATTGGGCAGTCGTCGAGCCAAGTTCAATGCGTTCAATTATTCAATTAGCAGGACGTGTGCAAAGACATCGACAAAGCATACCAGCAACTGAAAACATTCATATATTGTCAAAAAACTACAAGGGTTTAAAAGGCAAATCTCCTTGTTTCGAAAAACCAGGTTTTGAAGCTAAACCCTTGTTATATGCACATCGGGATTTATTGGAATTGAACTGCGAAACTGAATTAAAACAAGTCACAGCAATCTCCAGAATTAAAACGCTGACAAGCTCTCCACATTTTGAAAAACCTAAACAAACAGGCGATAAACCCAAATTTCTGGTATTCAATGAATTAGAGCATTTTTCACAGAGTTTGCGGTTAGAAGGGAGTGCAAATGAGCAAAATTGTGCGGCCCAGTGGTGGAAAAATGAAGCGACCTGGTGTGGTGAAATTCAGCGTATTCAGCCTTTTAGAAAATCCGAACCAACAGCGGACTACAAAATAACTTTTAACCGAAGCGGCAAACCCGTTTGGCAAAAGAAAGTACCTAAGTCATCACCAGCAGAATTTTTAAATACCGATGATTTTGCCAAACAACCTGAAGAAATGAATATGGCGGTTGGTAATAGGGTTTGGGGAAATTTTGATTTAAAAGAAGAAATACGATTATTAAGTGAACGGCTAAGCATGGTTGAGAGTACAGTATTGGAAAAATTTACGCATTTGTCGTTAAGAATATTAAATGCTGATAACGGGGATCAATGGCAATGTCACCCAGTGTTGGGTGTTTATCAAAATTTAAAAGGAGATGAATATGGAGTTGAGTGAGCAAGACATTTCGAGTGCACTTGCTGATAAATTCATAGTTTATTTGGCAGAACGCAGAGATTCAAAAGAAGAAGCATTTTTAAAATCGAAGATTAAAAGAAATAAACAAGGAAAAGTTACCAATGGAGCAATAGTTGAGTGCGTCATTATTCAACTTGAAAAAGTGCTGCCAGCAGATAAGGTTAAAACATTAAAAGCAGAGATAAAAAAGCTAAAAAAATCTAAGGAACAAACTGCTCTAGAGTTTCAAAGGAAAAAACTAGAAGATCTTTTAAAATGGAGTGGTGAAGTTCTAACCGATCCATTATTGATTAATTTAAAACAAGAGCTTTTTGACTTTGTAATTAAAAATTCAAAAGATCACGAACCTGTTGAGTGGTTGAATAATTGGGCGCAAAAAGCTAAAGATATTAGTTTTGCAACACATGTTGGTAAGCTCACACATTCAAGTAGTAAAAGTTCCAGTATATTTGATGCTACGACAGATATAAATAACAAATATTTATCTACTAACACACTTAAATCTCTTGCGATTGATACAGCTTCATCTAATGCTGCGTCACTTCCTGTTGCGGATGTATTAAATTTGAGTGTGGCTGGTGTGAGCTTACTAGACAGGATTAAAGAGGGAGATGGTTCATTTTTTAGTTTATTTACGGAAAATCAAAGTTTAATTGATAATTGGCTCAATCAATTTAAACAGGCGTTTGATAGTTCTAGTAAACAAAGTTATTTTCTATCCAAGCAAGTTTATTTTCCAATTGCTAATGATGAGTATCACCTATTGCTACCATTAATCTCATCGTCATTGGCTCATGAATTACATTTAGAGCACAAGAAGCGTTGGGATGAACCTTTCAAAACGGCCTTTGAACAGAAGGGTAATAAAAAATATTCAGATCAAGTAGTTGCTACTTATCCTAACAAAGCTAGTTTGCATGTTACTGGCTCGAATCACTCAAATGCTTCTTCGTTAAACGGTAAGCGAGGAGGGCGTATTTCATTAATGGCTGCATTACCGCCACAATGGAATGCAAAGCTACCTTCCTATTCGGAACACCAATCGATATTTTCTAGGTCACTCGCCTATGAGTTATGGGATGAAATAAGTGAATTATCTAGCTACTTACTCTTACTTAAAAACAAAGAGCTGAGTGTGAGTGAACCCAAACGAAATGCCGCAATTTTAGCAAAGCTGAGTGCAATTAATGGTCAATTCTTCAACTTTATTGAGGCAGTTAATAATTCTGAATCAGACATCGGTTGGACGCTAACTAGTAAATTAGACATAGAGTATCAAGTTTTGTTTGAACCTTGGCGTGATGATGAAGCTGCTTTAGACCTCAAAAAAAATAACGATTGGCAAAATAAAATTAGTCAAGATTTTGGCCGTTGGCTGAATCAACAGCTCAACAAAAATAAGCAACTAAAGCTTACACCCATTCAGGCAGCATTGTGGGCTGATTGCTTTTTGCTTGACCTCAAGGAATTTTTCGCAATAAAGGAGGTTGAACTATGAGCCAATATTTGGTGTTAAGCCATATTGAAGTACAGAATGCTAATTCTATCGCGGGATTTACATGGGGCTTTCCAGCAATAACTGGATTTTTAGGTTTTACGCATGCGTTAAGCAGGAAAATTTCACAGCAGTTTGGTGGCGAATATGATACCGCTCTAAGCGGTTGTGTAGCGATATCAAACACGTATCAAAATAAAGTTTATCAACCCAAGCAATACGCAGACTTTGAGTTTATTCAAAGTCGTAACCCGCCAGTTCTTGGAAAAAACAAAAATGGTAAGAAAGTACCTGTAATCGAAGAAGGAAAAATGAACCTAACCGTCAGTCTGGTAATTGAATTAGATAAGCAGTTATTACTGACAGACGAGCTGATCAAGCAATTCGAACGAACAGTTGTAGATTATTGTTACCAGCTGCGTTTAGCTGGTGGTTCTATTTTGAATATCAAGCAGGCTAAATTGTTGTCGGCAAGTACAAGCGAACAACAAGCCATGATGCTAAAAAAAATTAAACGACTAGCTATGCCAGGTTTTGTATTGCTTGATCGTAGTGCTGATTTAGAAGAGTACTATCAAAACTTGTTAGCTACTAACGATTATTCAGAAGACGTTCAACCCGCTTTGTTTGATGCTTGGTTAGATTTTTGCGCATTAAAAAGTAAAGCGGTACCAAAGCTGGCTGAAGGTCAAACCGAACCAGCTATGGAGACTGATGCAGACTGGAATTATCAGCCTAAACCAAAAAATGGTTATTTAGTTCCATTAATGACAGGCTATAAGGCAATTAGCCAAGTTTATGAAGCTGGGAAAGTTGCAAATACGCGAGATAACACTACGTCAAGCTGTTTTGTTGAAGCTATTCATTCAGTCGGCGAATGGAAGGGGCTACATTCTCTAACCTCAATAAATTCTGCTATGTGGAGGTATCACCATGATGGGCAGTGGTATCTTTGTTGGCAAGGTTCAAACGCAGTTGAGCCTGATAATCAAGCTTCTGATTCAACTCAAACTAATGAAGTAATACAAACTCTTAATTTTGAAGATGCACTAAATAATTGGTAAGGAATACAAAAATGACAATTTCAAATGTACCCAGCGTTTTAGCTTTTGATCGTAAATTAGAACCCTCTGATGCCTTGATGTTTTCTGGGTGTTGGTGTGACACGGGTGATGACAAAAAGTGGGCTCCGATAAAGCTTTTTGAGCGCCGTAATCGAGCGGTCAAAAGTAACTTTAGTCAGGAAGTGCTAAATGATGAAGAAGAATTACAAAAACAAATAACAGAAGCAAATCTATCGTGGGGAGATGATGCCGCGTTGCATCACAATCATGATACGTTAAAGGTCAGTTTTAGTTTACGTGTTATAGCCGGGCTCGCGAAACCATCGGTTTGTAACGATACAAATTTTGAAGCTAGATACAGAGAAAAGATTTCTGCTTATGTAGAAACAGGGTTAGGTGAATTGGCAAACCGTTATGCTTATAACATCGCTAATGGTCGATTTTTATGGCGTAATCGTGTAGGTGCTTTGGGGGCTAAAATAATTGTTTCCCATTCAAGCCTTGATAAGCCGCTTGTATTTAACGCTTATGACTTCTCATTACATCAAACAACCAGTGATAACCCTGAGCTAGAGACGTTAGCCAATCTAATTCACCAAGGTTTGGGCGGCGCTGAAAATATATTACTAAAAATAAATGCATTTGTTCAATTAGGTGATCAGCAACGAGTTTGGCCTTCTCAAGAAATGGTTTTGAATTCACCCAAAGGTTCTAAAAGTCGACATTTGTTCAACTTAAATGGCCAAGCAGCAATGCACTGCGAGAAAATAGGCAACGCACTTAGAACTATTGACGACTGGTATCCAAATGCAACTAGCCCTATCGCAGTTGAAGCGTATGGGACAGTTACACAACGTGGTGTTGCATATCGTTCGAGTCGTAATGACTTCAAAACCTTATTGTTAGCGTGGTTGAACGAAGCTGACGATAGTGTTCAACTGGTGACAGATAATAAGCACTTTGTAGCAGCAATGTTAATCCGCGGCGGTGTATTTGGTGAAAGTGCAGGCGATGGCGACGCAGACAATTAAGGAGCCACTATGAATTTTTATATTGAGCTTCAACTCTTGCCAGATCAAGAAGTTAACCTTGGCTACATATGGCAAAACGTCTTTCAACAGGTTCATATTGCTTTGGTGGAGCACAAAGTGGCGAGCAACCAATCTCTGGTTGCGGTCGGTTTTCCTGATTATCGTCAAGCGCAATTCCCGCTTGGCAGTAAGTTGCGTCTCTTTGCAAAAGAGCCAGCGACACTGGAAAAGTTGGATATCCACCGCTGGTTAACTCGGTTAGAAGACTATGTGCACATCAAAGGGATCAAACCCGTACCAAGCGATGTAACTTACGTAAGCTTTGTACGCCAGCAGGTGAAATCACCCGAACGAATAGAGCGGGATATGCAGCAAAAAGCCGCACTATGGGCAGCAAAATCCGACAAACCGCTGGCGGAATGCTTGGCGGCTTTGCAACAAAGCAAACCGACAGCATTGTGCTCTTTGCCGTTTATTTACTTGCATAGCCAGCAAACTAAGCAACGTTCACCTGAAAAAAACAGCAAGTTCCCGCTTTTTATTCAGATGGAGCAGCAAAGTACATCGCAAGATGGTAGCTTTGATTGCTATGGTTTGAGCAGCAAAACGCATGGACAGTCAGTATTGGCTACCGTACCGCACTTTTAAATTGAACGAAAATGGAAGTTTTTACCCATTATTTTTGCTCTTTAAAAATGTGCTTTAAATACAAGTGGTTGCAATAGGTGAGTTTTAACAAGGTAAAAAGATGATTTTTACCCTAACAGCCTGTTGCAGCTTATTTTTATTAGTTTATTCTATTGTTCACTGCCGCACAGGCAGCTTAGAAAGATACGGGTGCCATGTAATAACATCAACAAAGGTTCACTGCCGCACAGGCAGCTTAGAAAGCTTTGCAAGCTGAAGCTTCGGCAATGTTAGCGTTCACTGCCGCACAGGCAGCTTAGAAAACTAAAAATATTTTCGCGTCATCGGATTGGAAGTTCACTGCCGCACAGGCAGCTTAGAAATTGAGCCCAAACAGCGATTAATCGCAATGCTTGTTCACTGCCGCACAGGCAGCTTAGAAAATGAAGTTAAGCAGCAATTGATTGGCGCTAAAGTTCACTGCCGCACAGGCAGCTTAGAAAAAGAGTTCCGCAAGGTTGCCTCTGGTATGGCTGTTCACTGCCGCACAGGCAGCTTAGAAATTCACGAACTGGATGATGTACTGCTTAAAAACGTTCACTGCCGCACAGGCAGCTTAGAAAGTTGAGTCGGTGAGATGCATGATAAACCCAGCGTTCACTGCCGCACAGGCAGCTTAGAAATAATCCACAAAATATTATATTGTTCTGACTCAGTTCACTGCCGCACAGGCAGCTTAGAAATAAACAAGTGGTTACGGCCTACGGGGATAAGTGTTCACTGCCGCACAGGCAGCTTAGAAATAGCCATAAACGCCCGTCAACATCTCGACTACGTTCACTGCCGCACAGGCAGCTTAGAAAAATGGCCCGCAATGGGTAATGCCTTCGTATGCGTTCACTGCCGCACAGGCAGCTTAGAAAACCGATATCAAACTCAATGCTGGTACTCGCGTGTTCACTGCCGCACAGGCAGCTTAGAAACCACAACAGCTAAGTCCAAGGACGTGCATAAGGTTCACTGCCGCACAGGCAGCTTAGAAAACACTATCGCCACGACGGTAGCGATCTGTTTGGTTCACTGCCGCACAGGCAGCTTAGAAATTTGATGGCCAAGCTCAACAATCCATCCGTGAGTTCACTGCCGCACAGGCAGCTTAGAAAGCAAGATTAAGAGCTAGGGGCTTTCAAAAAAAGTTCACTGCCGCACAGGCAGCTTAGAAACAGGGACTCTAATGCCTGGGCTTTCTCTTTGGGTTCACTGCCGCACAGGCAGCTTAGAAACTTTTCGAACAGCTATTACATGATATTGGAGTGTTCACTGCCGCACAGGCAGCTTAGAAAATGCGCGAGTGATCGCTTAGGGCATCGTATGAGTTCACTGCCGCACAGGCAGCTTAGAAAAAATATCGGATCGTTAGCCATCATTTTTTGAAGTTCACTGCCGCACAGGCAGCTTAGAAATTGCTGGCGCTTTGCATTTCAATAACCATTCGGTTCACTGCCGCACAGGCAGCTTAGAAAGAGCGCCTCGGCAGCGTTGATACGTTCCTGTGGTTCACTGCCGCACAGGCAGCTTAGAAAAAACTCCCATCTGCAATAGTCGAGCAGGGCATGTTCACTGCCGCACAGGCAGCTTAGAAAATTGAGTACTGTAAGGTCATACATAAGCTCCCGTTCACTGCCGCACAGGCAGCTTAGAAAATTCGCAACCGCAAGTCGGGCAAGATTCAGAGGTTCACTGCCGCACAGGCAGCTTAGAAACCAAAGGGCGAATTGAAAAGCCCTTAAAAGGTGTTCACTGCCGCACAGGCAGCTTAGAAAACGCTGTCACGCTTAGCATAGACTAATAGATAGTTCACTGCCGCACAGGCAGCTTAGAAAAATTTTGCATTGAATATATTGCTTATTCTTGGGTTCACTGCCGCACAGGCAGCTTAGAAAATGGTGAATTTCGCAAGTGATAATTGCCTGATGTTCACTGCCGCACAGGCAGCTTAGAAACAGAACCTAATTTTCCAGTAACAACCCAAACAGTTCACTGCCGCACAGGCAGCTTAGAAATCCATTTGATTATGTAACATAATCAATCTAGTGTTCACTGCCGCACAGGCAGCTTAGAAATTTAAAGCTCAAACAACTGCGAATCTGTACACGTTCACTGCCGCACAGGCAGCTTAGAAATTCCTGCCGATAAATCTCACGATGATTTTTTAGTTCACTGCCGCACAGGCAGCTTAGAAATTTCTAATTAGCGTTGGGGAAGTGACAACTCAGTTCACTGCCGCACAGGCAGCTTAGAAAAAAGACGACAAGAATGAAGGCTGGCGATATAAGTTCACTGCCGCACAGGCAGCTTAGAAATATATCACATATAGATGGATTTAACTTATCTTGTTCACTGCCGCACAGGCAGCTTAGAAACTCTGTTCGAATGATTCGGTTTTTAATCGCTGGTTCACTGCCGCACAGGCAGCTTAGAAATAGAAGCTCGCTGTCGCGGGAGCCCTCCCGCTGTTCACTGCCGCACAGGCAGCTTAGAAAAACCATTGCGACCGTACATAAATTCAAATGACGTTCACTGCCGCACAGGCAGCTTAGAAAGTCGGCGGGATTGGCGCGTGGTGCGAACTTTTGTTCACTGCCGCACAGGCAGCTTAGAAAAAGAACACAACTCCGCCTTGGTTACAGAAGAAGTTCACTGCCGCACAGGCAGCTTAGAAAGTTTGCTGTGGCGTACACTGTGACGTCTATATGTTCACTGCCGCACAGGCAGCTTAGAAAACCTGGACTGTGGATCCGCGCGGTAATGGTGCGTTCACTGCCGCACAGGCAGCTTAGAAATTGGAGCAGGACGGGGGCAAGATCCAGTTAAGGTTCACTGCCGCACAGGCAGCTTAGAAATACTACATTGTAATTGTGTGCCAAAGACAAAAGTTCACTGCCGCACAGGCAGCTTAGAAAGTATCGAAATGGAAATAATCTACAGCGGAAACGTTCACTGCCGCACAGGCAGCTTAGAAATGGATTTCAGCGGCGGCCATTTCAAGGTTTGAGTTCACTGCCGCACAGGCAGCTTAGAAATGCGATTCCAGCATGTTACTTCAACTGTCGATGTTCACTGCCGCACAGGCAGCTTAGAAAAAGCAAGGCTGAAACTATCGAGCTGAGTGAGTGTTCACTGCCGCACAGGCAGCTTAGAAAATGAGCTGAAAATCGCCGCTAAAGCTCTCAGAGTTCACTGCCGCACAGGCAGCTTAGAAAATCCCAAACAATGTTAATTTTGCTGATTTAAAGTTCACTGCCGCACAGGCAGCTTAGAAAGCTGACACTATTGCGGAAGCCAGCAAACACCCGTTCACTGCCGCACAGGCAGCTTAGAAATCAAGAAAGAGGCTTTATTCGTGAGCTGGTATGTTCACTGCCGCACAGGCAGCTTAGAAAGCCATATTTAACTAAGCCCCAATGGATTTTCGGTTCACTGCCGCACAGGCAGCTTAGAAAAATGTAACGCTGGGCTATTTCAGCGCAAGCATGTTCACTGCCGCACAGGCAGCTTAGAAATTGCTCAGGGAAGCTTCGCCTCCCTAAGAACCGTTCACTGCCGCACAGGCAGCTTAGAAAAATGCAGCCACTGTTCTTCCTTTTTTTATTGTGTTCACTGCCGCACAGGCAGCTTAGAAATCGCTAAGTGCCACTGATGACACATATTCAAAGTTCACTGCCGCACAGGCAGCTTAGAAATGATTGTTGTTAACTGAAATCAGTATATAACGGTTCACTGCCGCACAGGCAGCTTAGAAAGCGTAGATTTGGAGAATGGATTGCTAAAAAATGTTCACTGCCGCACAGGCAGCTTAGAAATGTGATTATGGCGATGATCGCGAAGAAGGCGAGTTCACTGCCGCACAGGCAGCTTAGAAATGTCGAGAGTTGCAAAAGGCCGTGGAAATTCTGTTCACTGCCGCACAGGCAGCTTAGAAAATTTGTGGGGCCGCTATGACGATTGCAGAGGAGTTCACTGCCGCACAGGCAGCTTAGAAAATTGCCAACGTGAATGATTGAACGCGCCGGCAGTTCACTGCCGCACAGGCAGCTTAGAAATGAAGTCTCGCCTTGGTGCGCCTCTCCTCGTCGTTCACTGCCGCACAGGCAGCTTAGAAAGCGAGGAAGTGTCATCAGGTTTGTTAAATCAAGTTCACTGCCGCACAGGCAGCTTAGAAATTAAGATGGCCGAGCATGGTCGCTTCATTGCTGTTCACTGCCGCACAGGCAGCTTAGAAAGTATAGTCATAACGAACGCCGCGATTGCGCATGTTCACTGCCGCACAGGCAGCTTAGAAAGCCAGCCCTGAGATTAAAGCGGCCATGTCGCCGTTCACTGCCGCACAGGCAGCTTAGAAAAATAGAAAATCAGCCGGGTCATTAACAATGGTGTTCACTGCCGCACAGGCAGCTTAGAAATACCAGCCGGATGCATAGCTTTAGTGATGCGCGTTCACTGCCGCACAGGCAGCTTAGAAAACACGGCTAAGGCGCGGTATGGCGGCAGCTTAGTTCACTGCCGCACAGGCAGCTTAGAAAAATACCAATCCATCCATACCCGCGAGTGTTTTGTTCACTGCCGCACAGGCAGCTTAGAAAACGGTGAGGATGGCAAAGCGTCAGCACCTCGCGTTCACTGCCGCACAGGCAGCTTAGAAAAAATTAGGAACGGCAACGGAGGTCACATTTACGTTCACTGCCGCACAGGCAGCTTAGAAAGTAATAAGCGGTAGATGCACTGAAATTCCAAAGTTCACTGCCGCACAGGCAGCTTAGAAAATAATAATAGCCCAAAGGCTTTAACCCCAGCCGTTCACTGCCGCACAGGCAGCTTAGAAAACTATGTCGCTTTGTTCCATATCTTCGATGCTGTTCACTGCCGCACAGGCAGCTTAGAAATCAAGAATAACTCTTTAAAGCCCCTGAATCGCGTTCACTGCCGCACAGGCAGCTTAGAAAAGATTGGCACAACTTCCAAAACTTCGCTAAATGTTCACTGCCGCACAGGCAGCTTAGAAACTGCAATTAATGCGTGAAGTTCACGACTACAAGTTCACTGCCGCACAGGCAGCTTAGAAAGTAACCACCTGTACCATTGGATAGTTTTCTTTGTTCACTGCCGCACAGGCAGCTTAGAAAAATCAAGCCTGATATCGCAGTGCTATTGGTTGGTTCACTGCCGCACAGGCAGCTTAGAAAGAAAAGGGCGCACCTCCCCTGCCAGATTACTTGTTCACTGCCGCACAGGCAGCTTAGAAACTCACTCCATCCCTTAAATGTGAATTTACCAAGTTCACTGCTGCACAGGCAGCTTAGAAAAATTGTTCGCGCTCGGCAACTTCAATATGAATGTTCACTGCCGCACAGGCAGCTTAGAAAAATACCAATCCATCCATACCCGCGAGTGTTTTGTTCACTGCCGCACAGGCAGCTTAGAAAACGGTGAGGATGGCAAAGCGTCAGCACCTCGCGTTCACTGCCGCACAGGCAGCTTAGAAAACTATGTCGCTTTGTTCCATATCTTCGATGCTGTTCACTGCCGCACAGGCAGCTTAGAAATCAAGAATAACTCTTTAAAGCCCCTGAATCGCGTTCACTGCCGCACAGGCAGCTTAGAAAAGATTGGCACAACTTCCAAAACTTCGCTAAATGTTCACTGCCGCACAGGCAGCTTAGAAACTGCAATTAATGCGTGAAGTTCACGACTACAAGTTCACTGCCGCACAGGCAGCTTAGAAAGTAACCACCTGTACCATTGGATAGTTTTCTTTGTTCACTGCCGCACAGGCAGCTTAGAAAAATCAAGCCTGATATCGCAGTGCTATTGGTTGGTTCACTGCCGCACAGGCAGCTTAGAAAGAAAAGGGCGCACCTCCCCTGCCAGATTACTTGTTCACTGCCGCACAGGCAGCTTAGAAACTCACTCCATCCCTTAAATGTGAATTTACCAAGTTCACTGCTGCACAGGCAGCTTAGAAAAATTGTTCGCGCTCGGCAACTTCAATATGAATGTTCACTGCCGCACAGGCAGCTTAGAAAAATGAGAAAGTTAGCGGCAGCGTCCGCCTTAAGTTCACTGCCGCACAGGCAGCTTAGAAAAATTAGATGGTCTTTCTGCGCCATAGCGATAAGTTCACTGCCGCACAGGCAGCTTAGAAAATTGATGATAGCGCTAAGTCATCAACTGGTGGGTTCACTGCCGCACAGGCAGCTTAGAAAACATCACAGCGCAGCTTGCAGTCACGCAATAAGTTCACTGCCGCACAGGCAGCTTAGAAAGCTAACTTCTTCCGTCATGTATCCGCCGTTAAGTTCACTGCCGCACAGGCAGCTTAGAAAACACCTTACGCACGATAAAAGTCGGTGAGTCCGTTCACTGCCGCACAGGCAGCTTAGAAACATTAGCAGCGTAGAAATCAATTTTCAAAACAGTTCACTGCCGCACAGGCAGCTTAGAAATTGTATTAAATTAAAACCAATTAAATGGTGTTGTTCACTGCCGCATAGGCAGCTTAGAAATTTTAATGCTAACTGGAAAATAACAGGGTAGCGTTCACTGCCGCACAGGCAGCTTAGAAAGAAAATGGCCATGCGCATTTGATTTATGGCCTGTTCACTGCCGCACAGGCAGCTTAGAAATCATTAGATGGCTGATAGCTGGATGTTTTTGCGTTCACTGCCGCACAGGCAGCTTAGAAACAGCTTAGCCGCATTGGCTGCCGTACCGGTCTGTTCACTGCCGCACAGGCAGCTTAGAAATCGGTGAAAACGCCACAGTCACTTATAACACGGTTCACTGCCGCACAGGCAGCTTAGAAAAAATGAGATTGGCCATGTTTGCTTTGATGTAAGTTCACTGCCGCACAGGCAGCTTAGAAAGAGTTCGGATGCCTTGTTATTGCGCCTGTTAAGTTCACTGCCGCACAGGCAGCTTAGAAAACGAATTGATTTGGGGAACATTGATAACTCAAGTTCACTGCCGCACAGGCAGCTTAGAAATCACCAACATTGCCATTTCGTTTAGCCCCGTAGTTCACTGCCGCACAGGCAGCTTAGAAACAACACATTGTCGCGCCAATGCGATCAACATCGTTCACTGCCGCACAGGCAGCTTAGAAATTTTTTTGCAAACTATGTTGACTTATCTTACAGTTCACTGCCGCACAGGCAGCTTAGAAATGCTGTGGGTGGTGTGTTGGCTCGTCATTATAGTTCACTGCCGCACAGGCTGCTTAGAAAAACCACCCAAACAACAACGCCACCGCTAGCAGGTTCACTGCCGCACAGGCAGCTTAGAAAATTCCGTAGCTAGTGTATGCGCCTTTTCTCGGGTTCACTGCCGCACAGGCAGCTTAGAAAAGGTTAAGTAGTCGACCAGCCCGCAAGTCATCGTTCACTGCCGCACAGGCAGCTTAGAAAAAGAAGTGGCTAGCGTCCGAGGAAAAGTACCGCTTCACTGTCGCTCAGTAATTTTTTGGGAGTCATTGCGGTAATAAACACAAACGCTAGAAAGCAAAAAGGCTCACTAGTAAGTGAGCCTTTTCACAAGAATTTGGTCGGTATGAGAGGATTCGAACCTCCGACCCCTGACACCCCATGACAGTGCGCTACCGGGCTGCGCTACATACCGAAAACCAAATCAGTGGGCTAAGCCGCAACTGATGGCAAGAACTTTAGCAAGAGCCAGATAGCAGTGCAAGAACAAAATGCAATAAATTCAGTTAACTGGCTATTTTGCCGCCGCAATTAATCTCAGCTAAAACTGACCTTAATGTTTGTATAAACGTCGGCCTTCGCGCATCACTTGGATAAGCTCTGGCGCGCTCAGTTTCTTATGTAATTGCTGCTGATAAGCTTTGTCGTAGATAGAATATTGACCGTGACGATTAATTATGGTGATTTCAGCTGGCTGGTAAATCGCAAAAATTCGGTTATCACCAATATAAATCCATGGGTCTTGATTCGGGCTTAATAGTTTGCGCCCAGAAGTGTATTGCAAGCTTGCTTCATCACAGTTTAATACTTGCTGCATCAAGGTATTAACTAAGCCATGGTGACTGGTCGCATAGCTAATTTGCTGCGCAGGTTTGCCAGCCCAGTGGATGATC
The DNA here is from genome assembly GCF_006494715.1 of Shewanella sp. SNU WT4. Classification (NCBI taxonomy): domain Bacteria; kingdom Pseudomonadati; phylum Pseudomonadota; class Gammaproteobacteria; order Alteromonadales; family Shewanellaceae; genus Shewanella; species Shewanella sp. SNU WT4. Next base: position 2,743,458 of record NZ_CP041151.1, on the reverse strand, counting down.
ATCGGCACTTTGACATTATCAGGTGATAACTCGCGGTTTTCATCCTGATTTAGGCTAAAGACCTTGCCAGAAATACCAGTAATTATGACTAAGGTATTGTCATTGATGCTGGGTAACAGCGCCGCTAATTGCTGGTCAATAAAGTTAAGTGACTGACGGTATTGATTGAATAACACTCGCTCCGCGGCTTTTAGTTCCGTCGGTGGGCTCACTGTTGGTATGCCAACAAAACCGACGGGTGTGTCATAGCTTTCTGGCGATGCTAAATCCACTAAGGCAAACCATGGGGTAGTTTCTTTGGCTTTCCAAGCCGAAAACGCGCTAAGGGATTGCAAGTCAGCATCAGCAATACTGGTGTTTGAGTCACTTTGATGCAGACTAAAGTCGTTAAATATGGCCTTAGGCTCTGGGGCATTCAGGCTTGGCGCCTGCGCAAACAATCCGAGCTGGTAACCTGCGTGCTTTAAGGTTTGGGTCAGTAGCGGGCTCATATTTTGAAATTCAACGGCGTCTAAATAGCTGCCTTGTAAGCCATAAAGCAGTGAGAACATAGCGCTAGAAGAATCAACGCCACCACTGTAATGGTCAGTAAAATCAATATTGTTAGCCGCATACTGACTTAAAAATGGCATAGTGCTTGGCGTAACAAAATCTGCGCGTAGGCCATCAATAGTAATCAATAAGATATTAGGTTTAGTGGTCACATCGCATTGCAAGGCTTGCGCTGGATAGTGCAACTGAATATCTAGTTTCACATTGCGATTTCGGATGTCATTTTCGATGCCGTGGCGCGCCATAAAGGTGCGAGCGGTGGCAGGGTATGACAAGGGGTAGGTTTGATCGTAACGGGTAATAGGTGTGATATCGGTAGCATCAGCCCAAATATGGATCACATGGCTGGCGATAAAACACAGTCCGACTAAGGTCACTACTTTAGGGCCAATATGGCGCTTTTGGATTTTAACTATGCGCTTCCATAAGAAATTCGCCGCCGTTAATTCCAGCGCTAAAATGGCGATAGGCGTCACTATATAGCTGGTGCCTTTGAGTAGAGAATGTAAGTCAACCCACGCTAAATCAAACACAAACGGACTAAGGTGCAGACCATAGTCATCAAAAATAACAGTGTCATATAACAAGATACATAAGCATAAGGTGGCCACAATGGCGCTATAGCCGCGTAATATCTTGGAATAGGGTAATAACAGGCTGATGGGAAACAACAGCACAAGATACACAATAAAGGCGAGGAAGCTGAAATGGCCTATGGTGCTAATAGCCAGATAGACCCAGCCTAACCAGGTATCGGGACTGCCAACAGTTTCAATGTAACGACTGCCGATGATCATCGCCAGTATGCCGTTAAAGAAAGCGAACCAGTGTCCCCAGTTCACTAGGCGGGAGACTTTATCTCGCACCAGCTGTTTTTGTCGCTCTACCATGATGCTCCAAGATCTTTATTTTGCTTGTGTATCTTATGCTGTAATTGCGTTATGTCGCCAGTTTTAGTTTGATTTAACTGACTTTTCTAACGCTTTGGCAAATTGCTCAGCCACAGTGCTGCGCGCTTTTGCTGCCACTTGAGTTTCTAACACGTGAGTCACGCAATTGCCTAACACCATCAGACGTAAGTCGGTCGGTGCTTGGTGCTTATCCATCACGGCCATAAGCTCGGCGATCAGAGATTCTACTTGGATGTTGGTGTATTTTGATTGAATAGCCATAGAAAATAATTCACTTTAAAACGGTATAGCGGCATATAATAGCCGATTTACACGGCTATCACTATCAGGCTTATGAGTATTCAGATCGATCAAGCAATTATTCATGAAATTACCCAGGATGGCGAAGGCCAACTGAGTTGTCGTTTACGTCCGCAGCCGTTATTAAACGGACAGGCTGTGGCCCAGATGCTAGAAGAGCTGCACCGCAGTTACACCAGCAAAGCCGGCAAAGGTTTTGGTTATTTTGGTGTGCCTGATAATGATGGTGAAGCCAACCCAGAGTTTGCTGAAAAACTCGCCAGCTATCGCCAAGGCGAGACCGGATTTGTCGAGTTTAGCTCGGCAGCTGGGCAATTATTACAACAAGAATTATCTAAATACGATTTCAGTCATGGTGGCTTTTTACTGCTTGCCAGTTACGCCAATGTCGCGACTGAGTATTTATTTGTCGCCTTACTCAATGCTAAATCGTCAATGACAGTGCTTGATGATATGGAATTAACTCAGGTTGATTACTTAGATTTAAGCAATATGCAGTTGGCGGCTCGGATTGATTTAACCGAATGGCAAACGGATAAGGATTCTAAAAAGTATATTTCGTTTATTCGTGGCCGTGCGGGTCGTAAAGTGGCTGACTTCTTCCTTGATTTTATGGGCTGTGTGGAAGGGGTTAATCCTAAGGCACAAAACAAATCGCTGATGAATGCGGTGGAAGATTTTGTCGCTGGCAGTGAGTTAACTAAGGTTGAGCAGCAAGAATGCCGTAATAAGGTATTTGAATATTGCGCTGAGCGTTTTGATACGGGTCATGACATTGACATGAAAGACTTGGCCGATGAATTGGCTGATTCTGGCATGGATTCATTTTATGATTTTGCCAGCACTGGCGATTATGAACTTGATGATTCCTTCCCAGCTGATAAAGCTACCTTGCGCCAACTGAAAAAGTTTTCAGGCACAGGCGGCGGGATCACTCTCAGTTTCGATGGTGGCCATTTAGGTGATCGCGTCATTTACGACCCCATTTCTGACACCTTATTAATTAAAGGTGTGCCAGCCAATCTTAAAGATCAGCTCGATAGACGCAACAATAAAGGCTAATCACTGATAGTGAGCGGCTAAGACTAAAAACTATCGACATTGAATAAATAGGGCACGGGTTGCCCTATTTTTTTGTTCAGTCGCCATTAAAAGGCGCTCAATAACCTTGTTCACTAAAAGATAGCTGCGCCAAAGTTGCTGAAAAAATAACGCCGACTGTGATAGTCGGCGTTGTTATTCTTGCTGGGGTAAGTGCTTATCACATTTAAACCCTAATACTCACTTGGCGCTAATCATTGTCTTGTTGGGTTAAAAAACCTTCAAATTCCACTTCATACAATCTAAACAATACCAAGGTGACGGCAAAGATAATCGGGCCGTAAATTAAGCCAATTAAGCCAAATAATTGCAGGCCGCCGAGCAATGAGAAAAACAGCAATAAGGTACTCATGCCTGTATTGCCTTGCATTAGCCAAGGACGCAAGAAGTTATCTATTGAGCCTATGACGACTATGCCCCAAGCAATTAAGAACACCGCCCATTGCCATTCACCAATAAGGAATAAATAAATCGACGCGGGAAGCCAGATCATGGCGGTGCCGACAAAGGGAATGAATGAGGCGAAGGCCATCATGGTGCCCCAGAATAATCCAGGGAATCCCGCCAATGCCATAGCGATACCGCCGAGCACCCCTTGGGCTAAGGCCGTTAAAAACGAGCCTAATACCGCAGATTTAGCCACGGATTCTACTTCATTAAGAATTTGGTCTTCTTGTGAGCGTGACAGTGGGATGATATGGCGGATGTTATCTATGATTTTTTCTTGATCGCGCAGGAAGAAATACAGCACAAATAACATTAATGAGAAACTTAAAATAGTGTCTGTCAGGTTACCCACAATACTGGTGCTAGCCCCCACTAAGGTGCTGCTCATTTCCGTGGCTAGACTGGCCGCGCGCTGGGCAAATTCCTCAGGTTTAATGGTATCAAACGGCAACCATTTGTTGAGTAATTCAAAACCCGTTTGCACCCAAGGATGACTTAATAGCTCTTTAGCGCCGCCGCCCGTTAACCAGTGATAGGCGTTACTCATAAAATTTACCCCTTGATCAACGATGGCAATAGCCACCAATAACAAGGGGATTAGCACCATCACAGTCAGTAAGGTGCAAGATAGGCTAGAGGCTATATTGGGGCTGTTAGGCATGAGCTTGAAAATACGGCTATGCACAGGCAAAAATAGTAATGACACAATAAAGCCCAGAACTATTGAACCCAAATAAGGGGCCACTAATAAGTAACAGGCGTAGGTGGCAACGGCTAAGGCCAGCATTAATACCATATGCCGGGGTTGCAGTTTTAGGCTGTTTATCAAAACCGTGGCTCCAAAATGGGGGGATGAAAAAGGTTAAGCTTGGATTAAAACACGAGTCATTAGCGGCGACAAATAAAATCTAACTAATTGATTTTAGTTCAGCATCCCTTATGGGCATAGCTTTGGCGGTTTGCTAAAACGTCGGGCACTTGGGCTACTTAGGCCCCGCTTAATCACGATGACTGCCGTTAACGGACTGACCAAGTCATACCGTCAAGTCATGCCGTGTTGGCAAGGCTCAAATCGCTTGGCGAGATAAATCAACGCAGCCTTTAAGGCAAGCTAAAGGCTGCAAACGCTAGCAATGCTAGATTATTTTTTGAGCCATTGACCACTACTGGTTTGCACATAAGTGCCGGCAGGGGCTGAGGCAATGGCTTTTTGAGCGGCAAGGGCGGCAACATCATCAACACTGATCCCATTTTGGCTGGCAATCTTACTAAAGGCGGCCAGTCGTTTTGCGTTCACTTGCTGCATAATAGCTTCGGCGGCAGCGTTGGCGTTGACTACGCCTAGGTAGCCATTGCGCTGCTCACCTAAAAACCCTTCACTTTTGGCTTCGGTTAAATCCATCGCCCACACCGAAAAACTCATCATTAACGCCAACAAGGCGCTGCACATTGTTTTCATATTATCCTCGCACTAATAGAGTTGGTCGTTTTTTAATAAGTCATCGAGCTGTTTATCGACCTTGATTTTAATATCGTGTTCGATTTTAACGTTGAGGTTAATAGTGATGGGCTTATCGGGCGGCTCGATTTTTACCGTCGGGCTACAAGCCACGAGCGATAATAGGGTGGCAGCAGCCAGTGGCAGGTGCAGTTTCATTGGAGCTCCTTGCTGGGTTCAGCATTGATTTTTTGTTGCAACTCTTGTTCGAGTCGATTACCTATTTGCAAACTCTCAATCAGCTTAAGCATATTTTCGCTTTGATGATAGTTGAATACTATCGGGCGCTGATAACTGGGGCTACTCCCTTCTAAGTGAATATTTAATTGCGCTTCGCCGTGATTATCCATCTCAAAGCTACTGGATAATTCGCGGTAATTTAGCTGTTTAAGCACATCTAAGGCAAAGGCGAGTTGCGGCTCGCTGCTTGCTAGTTGCTGAAATTTCTCATTATCTTGCAAGCTAATTTCACCGCCTGGGGGGCGCGCGGCTAAGCGTCCGCCGTTAATGCTGACCTTGCCATCTTGATAAAATGCTGGCAAGACGCCATCAATCCGGCCGCTGGCATGTATTCCTTGCAAGCGCTGTTTATCCATAATACGAGTTAAATCTAAGTCTTGTAGCAGTAGGTATAAACTGGCTTGCTGTTGATTGGTGACCACCACCGACGGGATGATGACATCGCCACCTAACAGTTGGCCTTGCCCTTGTAATTCAGCTTTGGCTTGATTGCTATCAAGGCCGCCAAGATTCGCGGTTAGCTTACCGCTAAAATCAATGTTTTCAATCACAGTGAAAGGATTAATGGCGCTGGCTCTGAGGGCGATATTGCAATCGATATTGGCACTAAATAGCGGTTGCAGCGCACCATGGAGCGTGCACGGCAGCTTAATCGTGGCGTTATCGATAGGAACATGGGCGATAGCGCCATTGATGTGATTAAGCTCGATGGCAAAGGTGTTGGTGAAGGGTTGATAAGGCGTGTGGTTGCCCCAAGTAAACGCGCCAGTAAAGGATAAATCGCCTTGTAAGCTGTTGATTAATTCACGGCTAGCGCGGCTCAATAATGGCTGCCACTGTTTAAGGCTGGATTGATGCTGCCAATCGCCAGTGACTTGCCACTCGTTACGGGCGGGATTGATGTTAAGTGCTTGCTGACTTGATAAGCTCAGTGCATCTAATTGCCACAAGGCTTGGCTGCTTAATCGGGTGCGCGCGCCGCTGTGATAGTCAATGCTGGCATGCAGGCCAAGATGATTAATGGCATGCTGACTGACAATTTTATGTTGTTGGCGCGGCGCAGTCGTTGATAACAGTTGCGGGTGAAAGATCTCAGCATAACTTTGCCATAGCACTTGCTCTGTGACTAATCCCAGCTCAAATTGATGGGTTAATTTCGCATTCGGATAGGGGTTGAGATTGGCGTTAGCGTTATTGCCCGTGTCAGCAGCGGGCAATAATATCAATTGGCTCGATGGTAGGCTTAAACGCCAGCGTGGCACTAAGCCTTGCTTTTGATGTTTAAGCTGTTTTTCAATCATCACTGGGCCTAAATCAATTCTATGATAATTGGGAAATAAACTAACTGCGGCTTGCGACTGCAGGTTCAGTTGCCATTTAGCCTGAGCATGAAACTCTTCACCTTTAACGCTAAATTGGGTCGATTCCAATCCACTGACCTTATCCTGGGTAAGTAAGCGCTTATCAAGTATGTCTAACTCATTAATTTTAAGCTCTAAGGCCATCATGGCTTGACTATGCCACCAGTTAATTGCGGTTTGAGTTTGGCTGGCTGATGCTTGGCTTGTGGGCACTGAGTTGATTGCTATTGGGTTTATTGCTACCGGGCTTGTTGGCACAGGATTTATTGACGTTGAATTTATTGGCGTTGAATTTATTGGTGTCGGAGCAAAATTGCTTGCTATGGTCGCACCCAATGTACCGTTAATACTCATTTGCAGCGGCGATATCAGGGCCTTAACTGTTAACGGCGCACTATGCGCTATCTGCCAATGGTTAAGGCTTGCCTCTGCCTGATAATTAGCGCTTAACTGCGGGGCTTGCCAGCGCAGTTGTGACAGCTTAGTCATTAGCCTAAATTCGGATTTGATGTTATTAGGGCTAGCACTAGTGTTGCCCATGACAGCAGCTGTGTTGTTGGCGTCGGCCTTGGTGTGCGCGTGAGACTTAGTGTTAGCGTGAGACTTTGTATCGGCGTTGGTGTCGGCGGCGAATAGCTGCTGCAAACTTATGTCATCGACACTCACGCGATTCATTCCAACACCTGTCATTGGGGTGTCCCATGTTAGTTGCCATGCGGCGATGCTAGCGGCTATGTCTAGCCAGGGGAGGCTAGTGGCGAGCCATTGCCATTCTGTCGGGAGCTGCTGATGTAACTTTGGCACCATATGCTGTTGTAGCCACAAAGCTAAGGCGTTATCTATTGCTCGTGGCAATAGCAGTTGCACACTTGCGGGCTCAATTTGCCAATCCATGCTTTTTAAATCAATAGCAGAGGCTAATTCTTGCTGCGCCGATATCTGGCCGCTGAACTTTGCTATTGAAAATAGAACATCACCGCTTACAGGTGTTGATGCTGGTGTTGATGGATAAGCTGGCTGCGTCTTTGGTTGCATGAGTGAGGGCGGCAATAGCTCAGCTAATTTTGTTGTGAGGAGCTCACTATCAAGGCGATAGTTAAGCTCGCTTAATTGCAGTTGGCCTGTGATGCTAGGCTCATTACTCCCAAACCATTGGTTTAAGTCAGCATGGCCCGTCAGCATAACGCTCGCAACACCTTCGAGGCGCGCATCATCACCTTGCCACAGCCAAGGGCGCAATGCGCTAAGGGCGTTATTATCCTGCAAATATTCAGGGAAGCTGCCTTGATGGATTAAGAGGTTAACTTGCGCTAACAGACTGGCAAAGGATAGGTTGCTCTCTAAAGCTAGCCCCTTGTGTTGTTGCCACCTTAGGCTCAGGGTTGAAGGCGCTGCTTCATTGCTACTGGCGTTAGCCATCGGCTTTACCATGAGATTAAGGGTGAGTGCATCATCTGTGACTTCGAGTTTATCGAGCATTAAAGTCAGCTCACCTAGGCCAAGCTGAGCTTGATTAACCTTAATATCGATTGGCAATGGCAATGGCAATGGCAATGGCAATAAGGCTGTTGGCTGGGGTGGTGCTGATTGTGATGCTAAGGTGTTGGTTTGAAACCGTGCCATTACCTCAGTAACCATGGCTTGATTTAACTTGGCAGGCGCCTGGATAACAATATTGGCAGCGCTAACGCGGGGCCGCGCTTGGCTTAAATCGAGTTCAAGCTCATTAAGCCTAATGACAATTGCCGTATCGGACCTAGGGTGACTGCTATCTATGTTGATAATGCTGTCGATAGGGTAGTTGATAGGATTAGCGATAGCAGAATTGTTGATTGCATTATTCATAGCCTGAGGGCTGGTGGGCGTGAAAGCTTGCTCAGGTAAGTCGATATGGATAGTGCTTGATGAGAGAGTCAATACTAAGCCGCCGCGCCAATGAATATCACTGCCTTGCAAGGACGTTAAACGGATAGCGTAGGGGGTTAATTCATGGTTAATTAAGGCGCTTAACCAGGTATCGCGTTTAAGCCAAGCCCACAGTATTAGGCTTAACAACACCAATATGAGCAGACTGGTAATGAGTACGGCGCGGCGTGTTTTAACTGGAGCATAAGGAGTTGCGGCCTGAGTATCGGCACCGGCAGATGTGGAAGGCGGGTTGTTATCTGCGTGCGGTTTCATGGCCCGTGACTTATGCCTCATGACTTATGTCCCATGACTTATGCCCCATGACTTAGATGTAGCTTTAGATTGATGGCAGTTGGTAACTACTTATCTATGTAGACTTTATCTGCATAGGCTCTATCTGTAAAAGCACTATCTTTAAAAGCGATATGGGTGTTATTGATAAACTATGTCAATGAATGACTGCTGAGCATACGGCGGGGTCAACCTAAGGTAACCCCGCCGCGTTGTCAGTTAAGTGTATCGCTTATTGCCAATAAATTTCAGTCGTCAGGCAATGAGTTTCACCAGCGGCCAATATGACTTTATCCTCTAACACGTTAGCGGCTTCCAGACAGACCATAGTTAAATAGTCATCATCATTAAAACGACTCAACCAAGTGGATTTTTCAATCCATGGATTCCACAGTACGGCCGATTGACTATTTTCGCGTTTAACGACGATAGTGCCATTGGGGGTATGCAGTAATTGCTGTGGCCCAAGCTTGGTATAAACTCGGTCGGTTTCTTTATCAAAGCTCACAGTATCGCCTTGCTGCTGATAAGGTCCCTTAGCAAATTCAATATACTCAGAGCCGCTAAAACCACTGACTTGTAATTGGTGAATATCATCAATGGCAAAATAGGTATGTAGCGCTTGGGTGAAGGAGACAGTTTCAAGACCAGTATTGTGATTAATTAAGCTCACTTTTAAGCGCTCACTTAATTCAAACACCATAGACACTTGGGTGTCGTGGGGCCAATACTGCTTATCTTGCTCACTGATAGTTAATACAAAAGTAAGCTTAGCAACGTCTTTTTCTACTTCAGCACTTTGCAAGTCCCATAAGCGCGTGCGGGCAAAGCCGTGTTGTGGCCAATTTGGCGTGGTATTCATGCCAAACCACGGCCAGCAAACAGGTACCCCGCCGCGAATACCATTGCCAGCTTGATAATCATCGGCGCTCGATACCCATAAAATCGGCGCTTGACCTTTAGGTTGAAACTGATCAATTTGCGCGCCTTGCATAAAAATACGAGCGCTACACAGAGCTGTGTCGATATCGACATACTCTAAGCCATTGGCATGGGTTTTAGTTGTGATTGAAGCCATTAATTGTCCTTAATAATCATGTGCATTAGCTGAGGCAAAAAAAAGAAGCGCTTAAGTTTTAATGAATTGCACTAATAAATTGTTGGCAGGCAATGAGTGTATTGACTGTAACATTAAGCCGTATGACTGAGCTAGTTGTGAAACCTCATCTAAGCAGCGCACACCGCTACTTGGATCACGGCGTTGTAAAAATTGATCAAATTGTTGATTCGACTCGCAAGTGTGGGCGCCATGGCGCTTAAACGGGCCGTAAATTAACAATTGCCCTTGCGCGGGTAAGTGTGCCGCGGCTTGCTGAATAAAGGTTTGACCACTGCACTCGTCCATAATATGCAAAGTATTGGCGCTATAAATCGCATCGACAGTCGCCATGGGCGGCCAGTGATTGACATCTAACACCCAAGGCGTAGGGAGATTGTTACGATCTTCCTGTGCTATGCGTAGCTCATGCTCTACACGGCGAGTGAGGCCATCAATATACTCAGTTTGCTCTGTGCATTGCCACTGAATATGGGACAAGGCGGCACTAAAAAATGCGGCATGTTGACCTGTGCCACTGCCAACTTCTAGCACAGCAGTACAATGGCCTAACATAGGCGCAATCACGGCTAATATGGGCGCTTTATTATTTTCACAGCTTTGCGAGAAGGGCAGTGTCATTCGCTTAATCCAGCGCTTGTTCGGATAAAATCACAGCTTCGATACTGGCCGGATGAACCTTAATACACAAGTTACCTTGCTTAAACGCTATGGTGGGATTGGCTAAGCGTTCGTGTTCTCCTTGCGGCGAGCTCAATTTCACCTTGATGGCGGTTTCACCGTTAAGTATGGGGGCAATACTTGGCACTCGCGCAATCAAGGCTTCACATAGCTCTTGAGTGGTGGTGGCTTGGCAAGGCAGCACTAATTCGATGTGCTCCCAACCTTCAGCGGGATATTGTTTTTCACCAGGGTATGGCAGTTCAATACAATCAATTGTTTGCTGATTAAATGGCAGGCCTTCATCTAACTTAATGATAATGATTGGCCGGCCATTGATGACATTGTTGGATAAGATTTCGCCTTGGCTGGCAACATCTAAATGTAACTGGCACGCCTTATCAAAATCATTGACGCGCAGCGCCGCGTGATCGCAATGCAGCGTTAAGGAGTCAAGTCCCAGCTCTTGACTAAAGGCGGTGATTTGCTGGCTAAAGGCGGGCCAGCTTTGCAGTAGTTGCTTAAACGACATAACTTCCTTAAGGGTAAATTTCTATGGGGGTTCCAACATCCAGAATTCGCCACAACTCATCCATTTCTTTGTTGGTGACAGCAATGCAACCGTTGGTCCAATTATATTGCTGTTGCTCTAGTGGCGATAATTTGGAGTTGGGGTTCTCGCCGTGGATCATAATAAGGCCGCCGGCACTTAAGCCTAAGGCACGGGCACGAATTTTATCGGCATCATTAGGGTAGGAGATATGAATTGAGCGATAAAAGGCACTATCGGCTTTTTTATAATCCAAAATATAGCGGCCTTCTGGCGTGCGCTCATCACCTTCATTGAGTTTGTGACCCACAGGGTTATCACCAAAGGCAACGTGGTAGCTTTTGACAACTTTACCTTGATGCAGCAATTGCATTTTATTGGCAGATTTGGTGACCTTGACGAGATCAACCGCAATCGCTGCTGAGACTGCATGACTAGCTATCAATAATGTCACCGCTAACCCTATCCTAGTGGCAACGCTGAACCATGGTTTATCCACAAACTCATTCCCTATATGTATTAGCAAAAGCCTATCATACGCAATTATAAGCTTTTGTTCATCATACTGAATGATGCCATTAAGCGCTTTTTTTATCGTAAGGAATTATCTCAATTTAATGCCATGGTGAGCGAGGTATAGCCTTGCTTGCACTATTTAGTGCGGGCGTCTTGGGTACTTAGTGGTGGAGTTGCGCTGATGTTTAAACGTGGGGTGCGTTCAATCTATCGATTGGGAGTGTAGATTTGGGGAGGTAGTACTAGGTCAAACTAATCCTCTTGGCTCAGCACTTACATGCCGAACCAAGAGGGCTGTCACTCACCCTTAGTCTTCGCTGACTGGGGTCGAGTTTTCAACTGGCGCATCAGTCGCGACAGCTTGCGCCGCTTCCATTTTGGCGCGCTCAGCTTTAGAGATATATTTAGCTTTCAGGCCGCCTTGGACTGGATGCTCTTTTTGGTTTTCACGTGCTTTAGTACGCTTAGCCATTTTCTTGATGATTTTCTGCTTTTTATTCATGTGCTCAATTACGCGGTTGGGACTGAACCAATAGCTCTAGTATGACTATTGTTCGCCAAGGCGGGCGAGTGTATCTAAAATTGGCCGCCTTAGCAAAAAATTAGCGTCAATCCGCCGTGGTAAACACAGTGATCTTCCCCTGCGACTTGACGTATACTCGCCATCCGCAATTTTTGGATACTAGCTATGTTAACTGCCATTACTTTTTTTGAGCGTTTTGAAGCCGATATATTAAGCGGCGCTAAGATAATTACTCTTCGCGATGAAGCGGAATCCCATGTCGCGGTTGGGCAAATTTTGCCAGTATCAACCTTTGAAGCTGGGCGCTGGTTTTGTGATATTGAGATTTTAGCTGTGAGCCCGATTACTTTAGCCCAACTGACTGATGTAGAAGCGGATGCTGAGAATATGACCTTAGCAGAATTGCATCAGGTCATTGGCGAGATTTACCCAGGGCTTGATCAATTTTATAAAATCGAATTTCGCTGCTTAACACCGCGCTAGTGGCTATGCCCCACTAGTGTGGGATTAACGGCTATATTGCTCTCTATCGGCGGTGGTGGCGCTTTCATTGCACTCACCGCGGATTTCCCCGCGATCGCTTGTTATTAAACGATTCAATTCTATGTAACCTTCACGACAATACTGGGTCATTTCCAAGGTTTTTTCTAAACCGAGTTCAGTTTGTTCTGTGACTAAATCCCGTAATTCTTTGGCATTATTGGCCATGATCAGCGCTTCTTTACGGCTGGTGGGCTTTATATACTCATGGTTTGAGCTCGGCTCAGTAATTTTCAATGTATAAACAAATACCTTAGTGCCATCATTCCCAATTTGAGTTTGCATTTGATCGCGGATCTTGCCAGCATAATCTTCGAGCAAGCTTGACGATGATTGGCAGCCGCTGACAGTCAGAGCGGCGGCTATGCATAGCCATTTTAGCGGTAATGTCGTCATTATTAAGTTAGCCTAATATCAATAATAGCCATGAGTTTAACGGCAAAACTATTGAATTTCATTAACTTTTGCTAAGTCATCGTCAAGGGGCTCATAAATGCTTAATTACTGGCAAACGCTCTGGTCATCTCTTGACTGGCACTGGCAATTAAGCGATGTACTTGCCGCCGTGACTTGGCTGGTGTGGCTGGTTATTGTGTGGCCGAAGGATGATGTCTACCAGCTTAAGGGCAATGCTGGGCTGCGCCAGCGCTTATGGGGGGGCACTTTAGTTATTTTTGGATTATGGGCACTGGATGCCAGCATACATCCACAATTGCATCTGCATTTTTTGGCGCTAACCACGTGTATGTTGATGTTTGGTTGGCGTTTAGCGACCTTTGCATTAATTATCCCAAGCCTCATGTTTAGCCTGCTGGTATTAGAGCAACCTTGGCAATTTTTTGCCTATAGCTTAGTGGGTGTGTGTTTGCCTTTATGGTTTAGTTTTGTGCTTTATCACAGATGTTTTCACTTATTGCCGCACCATTTATTTATCTACATTTTCTGCGGGGCATTTTTAAATTCAGCCCTCACCATCTTAGTGCACATGCTGCTGTGGTCTGGCTGGCTGTTGCTCTCAAGCGATATCCCCTTAAGCGACATCATAGATAATTACTTATTAGTGGCGCCGCTATTAATGTTCCCCGAGGCACTGCTTAATGGCATGGTGATTACTTTAATCGTGGTGTACCGCCCACAGTGGTTATATGACTACTGTGATAGAACCTATTTATGGCAAAAATGACCGGAACTTATAGGCTGTGTGGCCATAAACAGCCAAGCAGATGTCAATGAGGGGGGGGGAGGTTTCACTGAAAACAGTGCCAAGGCTTGGCACTGTTTTCTATAAGGCAAAACAGCATAAGGCAAATCAGCTGACTTAGCGGTTAAAGGCTAAAGCACAGAGGCTTGATTGAAGCCAATAGCTAGTTAGGCGTAGTGTTGCTGCAAATACTTAATGATATCGCCAGACTCGTATAACCATTGCTCTTGGCCGCCTTGTTCAATGCGTAGGCATGGCACTTGCAATTTACCGCCTTGCTCAGTCAAGGTTGCAGCCACATTCGCTTGCTTAGCATTTTCAAGGCGAATGTTCAGTTGCTGGCGATACATTTGGCGGCGCACTTTAACGCAAAATGGGCACGCTGGATATTGGAATAAGGTTAAGGCGGCGGTAGCCTTATCTATCTGTTGCTGCGCATCTAAGCTGCGGCTAATTTTTTTAGGCTTAAAAACCGCATTTGCCAATAAAATCAACTTGCCGAGTAAAAATCTGATTAACTTCACCCATTATCTCCCTGTGTTTTTTGGCCGTAGTCTACCTGAGACCTAAGGAAGCGAACAGGACTTTAACCAATGCGTTGATGTACTTGTGAATGTTGGGTGATTGAATACACTCAATAGAGCAGCACTCGCTTGTTTGGAGCCTACCCCGTCATGAAAAGGTCATATCCATGAGTATTTTTTACCTAGATGGTAAGACATTTGAAGCTAGAAGTGGTGAGACTGTGCTCGATGCATTGTTACGCCATGAGTATCCTGCGAGTTATTCCTGTCGCAAAGGACGCTGTCGCAGCTGTTTATTAAAATACGTGGGCGGCGATTTAGCGTTAATGGCTCAGCGCGGCCTTGAAATTGAATATAAGCAAGAAGGGCTTATTTTTGCCTGTCAGTGCATTCCTTCCCACGGTTTAGCCTTAGAAACCGGTAATTCAGAACAGCTGTATATAGCGGCGCCCATTATTGCGAAAACCTTCTTGAGTGAAAACGTCATAAAACTGGTGCTCGACGTCAGTGGCCCTAAGCGCTACCTCGCCGGGCAGTCGGTCAATCTTCGTTTAAACAATGGCATAGGGCGAACCTTTGCCATAGCTAAAGCCCAAGATAACACTTTAGAGTTCCACATTCGCCGTAAGCGCAATGGTAAATTCAGTGATTGGTTGTTTTATCATGCTAACAACGGCGATGAATTATTCTTGCAAGGGCCTTGGGGACACTGTCATTACTACCCAGGATTACCCGATGATATCTTAGTGTTAATTGGCGGCGGTACTGGACTTGGGGCTGTGGTGGGGATTGCCGAAGAGGCTCTAGAAAGAGGGCATAGAGGGGAGATTTATTTATATCACTATGGCCGCAATTTGGATGATTTATATCAGCATAAATATCTTTTGCAACGTATGTTGATGCATAAAACCTTTTTTTATCAGGCCTGTGTCGGCGCTGAAAGCGAGAAATCGCAAGTGGATGGCAAGCGGGTGCGTTTAGCTGATCCCATAGAACTTGTGGCTGGGCGCCATCAATTCTCTCGGCAATTTCGAGTCTTTATTTGCGGTGAACCTAAGATGGTGTTGCGTGGGCAAGAGCGGATATTTTTAGCTGGCGTGCCGATTGAGCGCATTCATGTGCTGTCGTTTGATTATCGTGAATTAAGAAAGCGACCAAGGACATGGGGATAGAACTGCCTGATATAGCCTCTTGTTAGTGCAAGTAAAATCCCTACAATATGCCCTATGTTATTTATTGAAGGGACAAGATTTTGTCTAAAAGTACCATTACCAATCTCATTTGCTTGTTGTTGACAGTTATTGGTTATGTCAGCGAGCAAGCTATATTGCTAAGCATTGGCTTATTTGCTTTGTCTGGGGCGGTAACGAATGCGCTTGCTGTGCATATGTTATTTGAAAAAGTGCCAGGCCTTTATGGCTCAGGCGTAATACCTGCGCGCTTTGAAGAGTTTAAGCGCGCCATTAGTGAATTGATGATGCAGCAGTTTTTCACTGATGAGAATATCGATAAGTTTTTATCAAAAGGCGCGGGTTCTGCCTCCATGCTCAATTTAACGGGCGTGATTGCTAAGGTTGATTTAAACCCAGCCTTTGATGCCTTAGTGACCACAGTGGAACAATCTTCATTTGGTGGCATGCTGGCCATGTTTGGCGGCAACGAGGCATTAGTGCCGCTACGCCAACCTTTTATTGAAAAAATGCAGGCATCCTTGACTGAAATAGCCGCCAGTGACAACTTTCAGCAGTTATTAATCAATGAATTAGAACAGCCTGAAAAAATGAGTGGTTTCAAAGCACAAATTCAAGAGATTATCGAACAACGCCTGAATGAACTGACACCACAAATGGTCAAGGTCATGGTGCAAAAGATGATTGCCGCTCACTTAGGTTGGTTAGTGATCTGGGGCGGTGTGTTTGGTGGCGTGCTGGGGTTATTCGCCGGACTTATTCAAAGCTAAAGGAGCTAAGGTCATATGGCGCAACATCATAGTATTAACTATTTAGAAATTCCGGTGCGTGATATGGCCTTGGCCAAAGCCTTTTTTACTCGAGTTTTTGGCTGGCAGTTTACCGACTATGGTCCTAAATATTGCTGCTTTAATCAGGTTGGCATAGATGGCGGCTTTTATGAAGATGCCTTGTGTTTTAACTTAGCCAAAGGGTGCCCGTTAATCGTGCTTTATAGCCGCGACTTAGCTAAAACCGAGCAGTCGATTATTGATGCGGGTGGTGAAATCACTAAAGCGGTGTTTAGTTTCCCTGGCGGGCGCAGATTTCATTTTCTGTGCCCCAATGGCAATGAGTTTGCTGTGTGGAGCCAATAACTTAAGTTGGTAGCAAATATCTAAAGCCTGATATAAGTGGCCTGATATCTAAGTCCTGATATCTAAGTCCTGATATCTAGGGGCTGACATGTAAGAACACGTCAGCCCTCAAGCCACTATATTAGCTCTGAACCTGCAGCTGTTGCAGTTGCTTGTCATGCCATGCTGACAACAGTAATAACGCCATGATGGCGCCAAATAAGGCAAATCCCATGTCTGATTGGGTATCCCAAATATAGCCCTGGGTACCCAAAAACGCGTCAGCACCTTCGCCTGTGGCAATGGCTACCCACCATTCAATCAATTCGTAAAAGGCACTGAATGCCAAGGTAAAGCACACGATAAAGAAATTGCCCCACGCCTTAGTGCTAAACACTTGTTGGCGCCAGCAAATTTCGCGAGCCAGCATGACAGGCACAAAGCCTTGGGCAAAATGGCCCAGTTTGTCATAGTTATTGCGACTTGAATGAGTGAGCTCTGCTATCCAATCAAATAATGGTACTTCAGCATAAGTGTAATGACCGCCCACCAGTAAAATGATGCAATGCAGCAACACTAAGACATACAGTAACGGCGTTAATGCAAAGCGCTGGCGAGTGCTTATCAACACTAAAGCGCCAATCACAGCGGGAGCGACTTCCAACACCCAAGTAAAGCGGTCAAAGGGTT
Organism: Shewanella sp. SNU WT4; assembly: GCF_006494715.1. NCBI lineage: Bacteria > Pseudomonadati > Pseudomonadota > Gammaproteobacteria > Alteromonadales > Shewanellaceae > Shewanella > Shewanella sp. SNU WT4. Next base: position 2,726,223 of record NZ_CP041151.1, on the reverse strand, counting down.
GATAGGCTGACCAAATGAATACAATCATGAAGGTTAGCATCCAAGCAATGGCTGCTGGGGTCATCTTGGTGGCTGTTGGCATACTTACTCTCAGTAGTGAACAATTGGTCATAATTAATTCTATTGGATTTACAGTGTCTTGCGTATTGAATTTTTATTGCTATTTTTTTTAGCACTCATGTAGCCCTATCTTGTGCCATAAAAAAGCCCTGAACTAATCATAATGCCGATCGTTTTAAGTAGTTGAACGATCTTTCAAGGGCTTCATAATCAGCCGCAACCTAAGTTGCAGCTGATTTTTTTATGTCTGAATTTTCTAAAGAGCTACTCGTTACCGCTGAATTTTGCCAAGCGCAAGATATTGATGTATTCGCCAAACATGTTCCCATGGATTGGGTAGCTGAGGCTGTGCAACAAACTGGCAGGGCCTCGCTTCGAACCCGCCGTTTCCCTGCAGAGCAAGCTGTTTGGTTGGTTCTAGGCATTGGTTTGATGCGTAACCGCTCGATTCAGCAAGTCTGTGATACGCTCTCACTGGCATTTCCCGACTCCAAGGGGGAGCTCCCGCCACTGGCGACCAGTAGTATCATCAAAGCCAAAGAAAAGTTGGGTTCAGAGCCCATGCGTTATCTGTTCAAAACAACCGCTGCACAGTGGGAAACACAGTGCGAATTTGATGAGATAGCGGGATTGAAATTGCTCAGTGTTGATGGGACGTATTTTAAGACGCATAACACTGAAGAAAACCATCACTTTGGCTTTGCACAAAGCACGGCTTCTTTTCCCTCTGTGCTGGCGGTCACCTTAATGTCTACTCGTAGCCACTTACTTTCTGATGCGGCTTTCGGGCCTGTTACCCACAGTGAAATTCACTATGCACAGCAATTGGTTGGCTCAGCTCCCGAGAATTCGCTCACGTTGTTTGACCGTGGGTTTATGTCTGCCGAATTGCTCATCAGCTGGCAAGGAAGCGGTGCAAACACCCATTGGTTAACCCCGATAAAGTCTAAGACCCGCTATCAAATTATCGAGTCATTCTCAGAGTATGACCATCTGGTTGAGATGCCGGTATCACCCCAAGCTCAACAGCAAGCGCCTTATCTGGGGGAGAGCTGGCAAGCCCGCCTTATCCTTATTCCGTCACCCAAAGGTGATATCAAAGGGTTTATCACGTCCTGCCTATGCCCCAACAGCTATCCAGTGAACGATTTACTCAAGGTGTATTGGCAGCGATGGGAGATAGAGAGGGGTTATGGTGAGCTAAAGCAATATCAACTGGAAAATAAACCAGTCCTGCGCAGTAAGAAGAAGGATGGGGTGTATCAAGAATTATGGGGGATCTTAACGACCTACAATATTGTTCGGCTAGAGATGGCCGCAATGGCAGTGCAGCATAAAGTTGAGCCACAGAGGATAAGTTTCATTAATGCCCTGTTTTTAATACAGGATGAGTTTGGTTGGAGTGACAGAGGGAGTCCGGGAGCGATCCCACAGCACTTAAAACGACTGAGGGAAAATGGCAAAAGGTTGATTTTACCCCCAAAGAGGAAGCGGCCCAGCTACCCGCGTGTGGTGCTAAAGAAAACAGTGAAATATCCAAGTAAAAATGCCACTCGCTCTTAAGCGAGTGGCATTATGAACTAATCAGGGCGTTGGTTATTGTTAACAGCAGTCTTTATGGTGCTAGCTAATCACTAGCACTTAATCACCTAAGCCTTAGTCGCTTGGCATCAGTCGCTTAGCATTAGTTACTTGGCATTAGTTACTTGGCATTAGTTACTTGGCATTAGTAGCTTGCGGTATGCACTTCACGTACTGAGCGACCAGACGGATCTATAATGCCTTGCAAGCTAACGTCCCACGCTAATGCTTCAGGAGTTGAGCAGGCCACTGATTTCCCCCCAGGCACAGTTTCTGCGGCGCTTGGCAGTGGAAAATGCTGCTCAAAGAAACCACGATAGAAATAGGCTTCTTTGGTGGTTGGCGTGTTATAAGGAAAGCGGAAGTGAGCGTTTTCCATATCTTTATCAGACACTTTGGCTGCTGCTACTTCTTTTAAGCCATCAATCCATGAGTAGCCCACGCCATCGCTGAATTGCTCTTTTTGACGCCATACCACAGATTCTGGCAGTGCATCAGCAAAGGCTTCACGCAAAATATGCTTCTCTATCTTGCCCTTGCCAGACATCTTGGCTTGCGGGTTAGTGCGCATGGCAACATCAATAAATTCTTTATCTAAGAAAGGCACACGCGCTTCTAATCCCCAAGCGGCCATCGCTTTGTTGGCGCGCAGACAATCAAATAGATGCAGTTTATCAAGTTTACGCACTAACTCTTCATGGAAGGCTTCAGCATTAGGTGCCTTATGAAAGTACAGGTAACCGCCAAACAGTTCATCGGCGCCTTCACCCGACAACACCATTTTAATCCCCATGGCTTTGATTTTACGCGCCATCAAATACATAGGTGTAGCGGCTCGAATGGTAGTGACATCATAGGTTTCTAGATGATAGATAACATCACTAATAGCATCTAAACCTTCTTGGAAAGTGAAATGGATTTCGTGATGAATTGTGCCTATGGCGGCCGCGACCTTTTGCGCGGCGGCTAGATCCGGCGCGCCTTGCAGACCTACGGCAAATGAATGCAATTGTGGCCACCAAGCATCCGATGCATCGTTATCTTCAATGCGATGTTTAGCATAGGTTTGAGTAATGGCTGAAATGACCGATGAATCTAAGCCGCCAGAGAGCAGCACACCATAAGGCACGTCAGACATTAATTGGCGTTTAACCGCCGCTTCCAGCGCTTGCCTGATTTCTTGGCTGCTAGCTGCATTGTCAGCAACTGCTTGATACTCCATCCAATCACGCACGTAGTAGCGCACTGGCGCTTGGCCTGATTGCTGATATTGACCTGGAGCAAACTCGGCCACATGGCTACATACTGGCACTAAGGCTTTCATTTCTGAGGCAACATACATGTTGCCAGCGCTATCATGGCCAGTATAAAGCGGGATAATGCCCATATGATCGCGGCCAATCAGATAACTACCTGTGCGTTTGTCGTATAACACAAAGGCGAAAATTCCGTTGAGCATGTCTAAGAATTCGCAGCCATATTCTTGATATAACGCCAAAATAACTTCGCAGTCTGAGTTGGTTTGATAGCTGTATTTATCGCCGAGATCGGCTTTCAATTGCTTGTGGTTATAGATCTCACCGTTTACCGCTAATACTAAGCTGTTGTCTTGGCTATAGAGTGGCTGAGCGCCATGCTCAATGTCCACAATGGCTAAACGTTCGTGGGCCAAAATAGCGTGATCGTCTTGATAAATTCCAGACCAATCGGGGCCGCGGTGACGTAGGCGTTTTGACATTTCTAACGCAATCGGGCGCAGGCTATCAGCATCAGTTTGAATATCAAGAATGGCAAAAATAGAACACATGGCGAACTCCAGCTCAAAGTAATTTAATATCAAGGCGTTGATATAATGTCGATAACTAGAGTCTGCCACCGACTGCTGAGATGATCAAATGTCGTTTTTGTGATTTGTTCGTTATTTTGGTGTTTTAGCTGAATATGAGCGTGTTATCTGCGTGCTTTGATTTGCGTATATTCATTATTTCGTTTGTTTTATTGTTGCTTGTGTAATTGCTGGTTTGGTTTTTGCGGGTGTTTTAATGAATTGATGCTTAGGCTTATTTTTTTGCTTAAACATAAAAAAGCCGCTAATCGGCTTCTTTTTGAACGTTTGTGTCGGCATGACACAGCAAACACTAGTGACTCGCTAAGTTTAAGCTTGTTTAAACTACGTCAATATCGGCCGCGCACTCAAACACATGGTTCGGCCGGAAAGGTTCTTTATCAATATCAGCTAGTTGACTCACGCCAGATGTAACCAGAATAGTTTCAAGTCCAGCTTGAAAGCCTGCCAAAATATCGGTTTTCATGTTGTCACCCACGATCACGGTATTTTCTGAATGAGCATCTATGCTGTTAAGCGCCGAGCGAATAATCCAAGCGCTGGGTTTTCCCACATAAAAAGGTTTTTTGCCACTGATGCGCTCAATCGGGGCGCACAATGCGCCGCACGCTGGGCTGTAATCTGGGCCGTTGGTATCAGGATTAGTCGCAATAAAACGCGCACCATTAGCCACAAAGCGCGCTGCTTTATGGATCATATCCCAGTTATAAGATTTGGTTTCACCCACAATCACGAAATCAGGGTTGATATCGGTAATGGTAAATCCGGCTTTATAGAGTTCATGGGTGAGGGCGCCTTCACCTATGACAAAGGCCTTATCGCCGTGCTGGTGGGTCAAGAAGTCGGCGGTGGCCATGGCCGAGGTATAAAAACAGGTTTCTGGGACTTCAATGCCCACGGCTCCCAGTCGATTTTGTAAATCTTTGCCGGTTTGTACTGGGTAATTGGTCAGAATAACGAGCGGATTTCCTTGTTCAAGCAAGCGGTGGATAAAGCGGTCGCTGCCAGGTATTAAACGATTGTTGTGCAACAGCACGCCATCGATATCACAAATAACACTTTTCATCAGTCACTTCCGGTAAATAAACCTATGGTCAATGTAGAGGAATTAGCCAGCGGAGGGAATGAATTTAGGTTGAAAATGGGCATAAAAAACGGCCATAAAGGCCGTTTTTTTCAAGTCGAGGAGTTTAGTCTGGCGCGTAACCATTAACACCTATGAGCTTATTATCAAGATAAGCTTGGCCATCAATGAGGCGCAGGCGGTCTTGACTGAACCATTTAACCACTAATGGGTAAATGGCATGTTCTTGCTCATGGACACGCTCAGCTAGCACTTCAATGCTGTCTTCTGGGTACACAGGTACTTTGGCTTGCAAAATCACTGGGCCGGCATCTAAGGCTGGAATGACAAAATGAACGCTACAGCCATGTTCAGTGTCGCCTGCATCCATAGCGCGCTGGTGAGTATTCAGCCCTGGGTGACGAGGTAACAATGACGGATGAATGTTGATCATACGTCCTTGATATTTAAGCACCAACTCTTCACCTAAAATCCGCATAAAACCAGCCAGCACGATTAAATCAGGCTGATATTTATCAATCGCCACCATTAAGCGCTGGTCGTATTGTTCGCGGCTTTCATCGTCATGGACCAGTACGCAACTAGTATCAATCTCATGTTGATGCGCGCGTACTAAACCATAAGCATCGGCTTGGTTACTGATGACGCCGATAACGTCGGCATTGAGATTATCAAAACAACCATCAATAATGGCTTGAAGGTTAGTACCTTGGCCAGAAATGAGTACCAGGATGCGACAGCATGATTCCATTAAAGGATCTCCACTTGCTCTTCGTCGTTATTGCGCTTGGCAATGGTGCCGATACGCCAAGCAGTTTCACCGTGGGCAGACAATAGAGAGAGCGCTTCATCCACTGCTGATTCTGGCAACGCGACTATCATACCTACACCACAGTTAAAGGTGCGGTACATTTCGTATTGCTCAATATTACCAGCGTCTTGAATCCAGTTAAATATTGCTGGCCACTGCCAAGATTTACCGTCAATTACGGCCTTGCAGTGGTCTGGCAATACGCGCGGAATATTCTCCCAAAAGCCACCACCAGTGATGTGTGCCATGGCGTGAACGTCAGATTGCTCGATCAATGCTAATAACGACTTTACATAAATTTTTGTTGGTTCCAACAAGTGCTCAATCAGCGGTTTGCCAGCAAGCAATTGTTGGGGCTCGGCTTGGCTCACTTCTAACACTTTGCGGATTAACGAATAACCGTTAGAGTGAGGGCCGCTTGAGGCCAAAGCGATTAAGGCATCGCCCGCTGTGACCTTAGACCCATCAATGATATCAGCTTTTTCTACTACACCGACACAGAAACCTGCCAGATCGTAGTCATCACCTTCATACATACCAGGCATTTCGGCGGTTTCACCACCAATCAGTGCGCAGCCAGATTGCTGACAACCATCGGCAATACCATTAACGACAGCTGTCGCTGCCGCAACGTCCAATTTACCCGTGGCGTAATAATCTAAAAAGAATAAAGGTTCTGCGCCTTGAACGATTAAGTCATTGACACACATAGCGACTAAATCAACGCCAACGGTATCATGCTTCTTGAAATCAATCGCTAAGCGCAATTTAGTACCAACACCATCGGTGCCAGACACTAGCACAGGCTGCTTATACTTAGTGGGGAGTTCACACAGGGCGCCAAAACCGCCAAGATTACCGAGAACTTCGGGTCTGTGGGTACGCTTTACGGCAGATTTGATGTTAGTGACTAGGGCATTTCCGGCGTCGATATCTACACCGGCATCTTTATAACTCAGTGGGGTCGGGGTGCTCACGGCGATCCTCTTGGGTACAAGTGATAAGAGTGTTCTTATGCGGGCATTCTAGCATTTTGCTCATGGGCATAATACCCGCGCACTTTCCCTTGTGGCGAACGCTGATTATGCAAATTATGCAAAATCAGCCTGTTTTTATTGCGGTTTGGTGAATAATGTCGACTTGGTTCACGATTTTGCGATATTGACCAAGTTTATGTTTATTCCTACAGGCAAATTGTCTAATATCCACCAAATTTGCTTTTTAAAACGTTGCAACGCCTTAAGCTCAGGCGTACTAATGCAGTAATAGCGAGTTTCAGCGCATTGAAGAGTCAAGCTGACTGGTTAGCTTGACAATAAAAATTAAGCAGGAGAAAACAATGAAAGTTGTCGAGGTTAAACATCCACTGGTTCGCCATAAAATTGGTCTGATGCGTGAAGGTGATATTAGCACTAAGCGTTTCCGTGAACTGGCGGCGGAAGTTGGCAGCTTGCTGACCTACGAAGCGACTGCTGATTTTGAAACTGAAAAAGTCACTATTGATGGCTGGAACGGTCCTGTTGAAGTCGATCAAATCAAAGGTAAAAAGGTTACTGTAGTACCTATTTTACGTGCGGGTCTTGGCATGATGGACGGTGTACTAGAGCACATTCCTAGCGCGCGTATCTCAGTTGTTGGTATTTATCGCGACGAAGAAACTTTAGAGCCAGTGCCATATTTCGAGAAGCTGGCTAGCGACATGAATGAGCGTATCGCCTTAGTGGTTGACCCTATGTTGGCAACTGGCGGCTCTATGATCGCTACCTTAGATCTGCTCAAGAAGCGTGGTTGTACTTCTATCAAAGCCTTGGTATTAGTCGCTGCGCCTGAAGGTATTGCTGCCCTTGAAAAAGCCCACCCAGACGTTGAGCTTTACACTGCCTCAATTGATAAGTGCTTAAATGAAAAAGGCTATATCCTGCCAGGTTTAGGCGATGCGGGTGATAAGATTTTCGGTACTAAGTAAGTTACTTGCCGTGTTTTAGCTATTACTAGCTAGCTAACGCATTGAATAAAGGAGCCCATAGGCTCCTTTTTTGTTATTCAAAAATCCTCTAGCATTAGCGTAAGCCTATGTGCTTTTATAGACTCAATATCTAACCTAGCTGTTAAATGGCAGCAGCCAATCTGGCAACCTCATAATTAATGACTTGAAATAAGGACATTTCAAATGAACATCAAACTGATATCTGTGCTTGTGATTACTGGTTTATCAAGTTTTTCTGCCGATGCTATCAATGATAAATACCGGCAGCAGCTTGAGCGTTCAGGCTGTACGCAGGTTTCTGAATTGCAAGGTTGTGATCTCAACAAAACCCAAGCTGAAAATGCCAAGGCGGGATTTGTAAGCGATGCACCTTTGCATGATGCCAAGGTCGAAAACACGCCATATCACGCGATGGGTAAAATCACTTGTGCCATGGGGGATACAAAGCTTGGTGCCGCGCAGTGTGATTTTGGGGTTATTCGCGGTAAATCAGGTCATGCCGAGGTTCATATCACGCCGCCTGGTGGTTTCGAGCGTATCTTAAGCTTTACTGGAGATAAGGTCACCGCCGCCGATTCCACAGTTACAGCCACTAAGAACGGCGATGAATGGCTCATCAAGGTCAATGATTACGAGCAATATCAAATACCAGAGGCCGTGATTTACGGTGGCTAACAAAGGGGGACTAAGGCGCGATAGTTGGTTAAATGACGTTATCAATCAAGAGATTGGTAGCGAACCCAGCGAGAGTTAAAGCAAATACATCTATATACATTAAATCTTGGCTTCTTTAAGTTAGTTTGTACTACACCCTGATTGCTAAATCGGATGCTGAAGGTTAGCTTAATCACTCGTTGACCTTGGCCACTAACGCTAAACATAGGCGCAGCCTAAGGATGGTTTATATGAATTGCCATCAGTACGATTATATTGAAATCGTCTGTTTATACCGTTATCCAGTAAAACTCACCCTCAAAAATACTGAGGTGATTGCAGGTGTTGCGCTAGATACTGTGCGTAATCTGGCTAAGCAAGAATGCATCAAGGTAGAGGTCAATGGCAGCGACTGCTTAGTGGTATTAGATACCTTAGCCATCCTTGAAGTGACTGTCGATAATCCGCATTTTACGCGCGTGAGTTTTGACGCTTAACTAAAGCCCAAGCTAGCGCTTGGGCTAGATCTCACTTTCAAACTTAGTCTGTGCATTAGCCCTGTAGTGTTGGATTATTCTGCCACAAAAAGTAGCTCAGGATGGCAGCAAAACTGACCCAGAGAAAATAGGGCAGTAGTAAAAAGCCAGCGACTTTATGGACTCGGTAGAAGGCCATTAAGGTGGCCAGAATTAGGCCAAGTAACATTAAGATATCCACGAAGGCGAACAGGCCTAAATGCCACGCAAAAAATAGCCAACTCCACAACGCATTTACTCCCAATTGCACCACAAACAACCCTAAGGCTAAGCGTTTATGGCGCGCCTGTATTTGCGCTGTTGCGTTAAGGCTGTGGGGGGGCTGTGCATCTTGTGCAAGCGCATGTGGCTCAATGCTTAACCCACTTGGTTGACGCCATACCAACCAGGCGGCAATGGCCATTAAGGTAAATAAAGTGGTCCACATGGGGCCAAATACCCAAGCGGGCGGCGCCCATGCTGGTTGCAACAGTTCAGCATAAAAGGCTTTAGCTTGAATAGAGGCAATGGCGCCGAGCGCGGAGGCGCCATAACTTAATAGCAACCAAGCGATGAAGCCTACCACTTGCTTACGCGCCGAGAATGGTGTCATTTCATATCCTTATGTTAGGTAACTGCATCCTTAACTTACCTTAAAGCAACACGGGAGCCAAAGGCTCCCGTGAGGTATATCTACAATCTATTGGCGCTTATAACACCATGGCCGCTATCCAGCCAAACACCAGTAACGGAATGTTGTAGTGGATAAAGGTTGGGATCACGCTATCGCGCATATGATCATGCTGGCCGTCAGCATTAAGACCTGCGGTCGGCCCTAAAGTTGAATCTGAAGCTGGCGAGCCCGCATCACCGAGCGCCGCTGCTGTGCCGACTAAGGCAATAGTGGCTGGCACTGAGAAGCCAAAACTTAACGCCAATGGCACATAGATGGTGGCAATAATAGGAATGGTTGAGAATGATGAGCCAATGCCCATAGTAATCAATAAGCCCACCACTAACATCAGTAACGCCGCCATAGGCTTGTTGTCACCAATCAATAATTCAATGGCATCAACTAGGGAGCTCACTTCACCTGTGGCTTTAATCACAGCGGCAAAACCTGCCGCGGCAATCATGATAAAGCCAATGTTAGCCATCATGCGCACACCTTGGTTAAAGATGTCTTGATCGGCTACATGCCTAAGGGCGCCACTGGTAGAGAAGATCATAAAGCCCACTAAGGCGCCAAAGATCATCGAATCCGTGTAAAGCTGCACGGCTAAAGTCGAGATAATCGCGACAAGAGCAATGGCGATACTTTTAGGATGGATTTTTTCTTCAGGCTCTGCGGTTAATACTTGCTGCTCATTGTATTCGCGCGGGCGGCGATAACTAATGAAGATGGCAATCAATAAACCAGTGAACATACCTAAGGCTGGCAACATCATAGCGCTTGGGATTTGCGCCAAGGTGGCATTCAAGCCATTGCTATTAAGGTTAGCTAACAAGATATCGTTAAGGAATATGCCACCAAAACCGATTGGCAACACCATATAGGTAGTCACTAAACCAAAGGTCAGCACACAGGCTACTAAACGTCTATCCAGCTTTAGCTTGGTCATTACATGCAGTAATGGCGGCACCAAAATAGGAATAAAGGCGATGTGTATGGGTAAAATATTTTGGGATGACACAGCCATCGCCAATAAAATCAGCAGTAAGGTCCAACGCACCACATTAGTATTTTTGGCGGAGGGCGCATGGCCTAATGAGCGAATGACTTTATGGGAAATTAAGGTGGTTAAGCCTGAGTGGGACAGAGCTACGGCAAAGGCACCTAAGAGGGCATAACTGAGGGCGATTTGCGCGCCGCCACCTAGACCTGTGTTAAAGGCTGAAATGGTTTGATGTACATCTAATCCACCAATTAAACCAGCAGCCAAGGCACTAATGGTTAATGCGATTACCACATTAACTCGCGCTAGACTGAGGGCTAGCATTAAACAAACTGCAATAACGACTGAGTTCATGATAATTTCTTATTGTTAGCGCTAAAAAAGTTAATCTTGACGGCAAGATGCCTGACTGTCCAGCATTTCAATGGCTAGTTTGATAATTTTCAACATAACTATTACTGACAGTTCTGTTGATGATAATTGTCTGTAAAGTGTGCGCGCGGTATGTGATTAAGGTGTTTTGCTATTGTGAACTGGTGTGGTGCGGGCTGACTGTGGCGGCTTGTTGCTGCTTATTATTGCGGCTTATTGTTGTGGAGGATGGCAATGGGCAACTGTAGTTTGTGCCATGAATCGGGCGGGGCGCTTTATGACGGCACGGCGGTTTTTAATTCCTCCCGCAGCCGAAGCCGCAGGAGGTCATCAATATGACTTATAAGCTGTTTGCGTGCGCTTAGCTCGCCGCATGATCTGCCGTGGTGGTAGCAGCAGTGTCAGCAGGAGCTTCGATGGCAACTTCAGTTTCCACATCAGCTTCAGCATCGGCAACCGGCATCGGCCAACCGCCAAGGGCTTTCCAACGATTAACTATGTAGCAAAATAGCTCGGCCGTGCGCTCAGTGTCGTACAAGGCTGAGTGCGCTTCTTTATTATCAAAGGCAATGCCTGCCATTTTACAGGCCTTAGCCAGCACGGTATGACCGACAGCTAAGCCCGCCAAGGTTGCGGTATCTAAGGTCGCAAACGGGTGAAAAGGGCTACGCTTTAAATCAATGCGCTCAATGGCAGCAGAAACGAAGCCATGATCAAAAGCGGCATTGTGCGCCACAATAATACTGCGATGACAACCTACAGCCTTTTGCGCTTTTTTAACTTCTTTGAAGATAGTTAAAAAGGCTTCTTTCTCGCTAATAGCACCACGTAACGGATTGGTAGGGTCTATGCCATTGAACGCTAAGGCTTCAGGTTCTAAATTAGCGCCTTCAAAAGGTTCAATATTGAAATGCAAAGTTTTATCAATGCTGAGTTGGCCGTCTTTGTCCATAGCGAGCATGGTGACAGCAATTTCTAAGAGTGCATCTGTCTTGGAATTAAAACCGGCGGTTTCGACGTCAATAACAACGGGAAAGTAACCACGAAAGCGGTTTTTAAGTAAGTTTGCGTCAAACGAATCACTCATAGTAAAGCCTGATAAAAAAACGGAGGGCTATTATGCGCAAAGAGGCCTTGAGTGTCATGCGCAAATGCCCAAATTTTAAGCTAAAGAAGTGAAAAAATATGCCGATAGTCCAATGTAAGTGATTTTAGGAGCTATTACATGAGAGTGAACGCCCATATAGTTGCGCCCATAGCCTTGGCCGTATTGCTATCATTTCCGGCGAACAGTGAACTTAGGCATTATGTGGCGAGTCTCGATGAATCGACTTGGATGCTAAGCCGCAGCACGCCGATTGAATGTCGACTTGAGCATGAAATCCCAGCTTATGGTAAAGCTGTGTTTACTAGTCAAGCGAGTAAAGAGCTCAATCTGTTATTCACTTTGGACATGTTGAATAAACCGGATGAAGCCACTAAGGCCAAATTAATGAGCCGCCCGCCGTCGTGGCGCCCAGGGTTACAGCCCAAGCAAATTTCACAGCTGACTTACCACAGATACTTTAATGGCGAAGTGCCCAAAACGGCGGCGTGGAATATGCTAACCGAACTTGAACGCGGGATGGAGCCGACCTTTTATTATGCCGATTGGCACAATGATAATAACAATGTCGCCGTCGGCTTGTCGGCGGCCAACTTTAAGTACAAATATCGCCAATTTAAACAATGCTTGGCGGGATTACTGCCTTATAGCTTCGATGATATTGCTTTTACTGTGCTCAATTATGAATTTGACAGCACCGAATTGAACGCTTTTTCAAAGCAGCAATTAGCTCGCATTGAAGAGTATTTAAAGCACGATCCTAAGGTTGATTTAGTGTTAGTGGATGCTTATACCGATAGTTTTGGTGGTCGCGGCATCAATGATAACGTGTCAGTGTCACGCGCCTCGACAGTTAAAAAGTTTTTTGTGGCACAGGGTATTGAGGCCAAACGTATTTCTACTTTGGGCCACGGTGAGCGGCGTCATGTCGCAAATAACGATTCTAGTGAAGAGCGGGCGCGCAACCGCCGTGTGGTCATTAGGATAAGTAAGCCGTAATCGGGCGTCAATTGTGATGACTAAACCTTGCCATGCAAGGTTTTTTTATGAATGTTGCAGATAAAAAAAGCCCACTTATTTCTAAGCGGGCTGCAAAAATTAGTATTGCAATCAACAAATTGAAGGAAGGAAGTCAAGCATAAGAACCACATAACATTAACGGGTCACACCCATTAATCAAGATTCTTCGTTTCCAATATCCATAAGCCTATGGACACTTCCTGAAAACTGGCGTCATTGTACGGTTCTGAATAAATACAACAAGCAAGAAAAATTGGCTAAGAACATTAGAAAAACTAATGCCTGCAAAGGTGATCTTGTTCACTAAAGTCGCTTTTATAACAATAAACTAAGTAGTTACTCAGATTTAATGCATAAGTAAGCTTTGTCGCGCTCGTGCTTGGTTGCGTTAATGTTAAGTTGGTTGTCGCGGTAGCCCTTTAGTGAAACACTTTATGACACAAAACTGTTATTGCTATCAGCATGACGCTTAGTATAGTAATGCCAAAGTGCGACTTAAGTGCGGGTTTGATGTTGATTTGTGACTGTGACCTGCGTTAGTTAAATGTAGCTAAGCACTCAGTACACTTTTGTGTAGCCAATACGCTCAAGTAACCCTAACTACCGGCCTTGAAGAGCCGAATTAGCATAATACAGGATGCAAGATGAAATCACCTTTGTGGGACCGACCGAGTGTCTTAGCGTTGACATTTGCCGTGGGATTAACGGCTTGTCAGCAAGTACCATCAACCTCAACTGATACCGCCAGCACTATGACGTATCCGCTCAGCAGCCGCGAGGACATAGTTGATACTATTCATGGCGTGCAAGTGGCCGATCCGTATCGCCACTTAGAAGAAAACACGCCTGCGACCAGTGCATGGGTGAGCGCCCAACAAGCCTTTGGAAATGATTATCTCGCCGCTATCCCGAATAAGCAGGTGATTAGCCAGCGTATTACTGAGTTATGGGATTACGAGAAAATTGCCGCCCCATTTGAGCATGGCGATAATCAATTTCAATTTAGAAACGATGGTTTGCAGTCACAATCGGTACTGTTTGTTACCCCTAAGCATGGTGAAATGCGGGTATTGCTCGATCCGAATCAATTATCTACGAACGGTACCGTGGCGTTATCTGGCGTTGCCGTAAGCCGTGATGGTAAAACCTTAGCGTATGGCGTGTCGAAATCCGGTTCAGACTGGCAAACCTGGCACTTTTTAGATGTCGCCAGCGGTAAGAAACTGGCAGACAACTTAGAGTGGATTAAGTTTTCTAGTGCCAGTTGGGATAATGACAATCAAGGCGTGTATTACTCGCGCTATGATGCGCCAACAGGTGGCGATGCCTTAGCCGACGTCAATTTTAATCAAAAGGTCTATTACCATAAAATTGGCACTTCTCAAGCTGATGATAAGTTAGTGTATGAGCGCCCGGATAATAAAGAGTGGGGCTTTGGCGCAGAAGTATCTGATGATGGTGACTATTTACTACTGTCGATTTCCCAAGGAACCGATCCGCGTAATCGCGTCTTTTACCAACCCTTAAAAAAGGCCAATGCGGATTTTGTGGAGTTGTTACCTGAGCTTGACGCTGAATATGCTTTCTTAGGCAATGATGGCGAGCGCTTTTACTTTAAAACCGATCTTGACGCCCCTAATGGCAAAGTTATCGCCATCGATATCAATCAACCAGAGCGTCAACATTGGCAAACTATCATTGAGGAATCATCCGATCCTATCGCTAGCGTCGCTATTATTAATGATCACTTAGTGGTGAGTTCATTGCATGACGTGTTAGGCCAAGTGACTATCTATAGTTTGTCTGGTCAAATGCGTAAGCAACTGCAATTACCAGGAAAAGGCGCCATTGCTGGTCCTTATGGTAAGCGCGCAAATGATTATTTTTATTACAGCTATAACAGCTACATCCAAGCCCCAAGTGTTTATAAGTATGATTTTAAACAGCAAACATCGAGCTTAGTGGCTGAGGCAAAAGTCGCCTTTGACCCTAATGATTATGTTTCTGAACAAGTATTTTATAAGAGTAAAGATGGTACCTCAGTACCTATGATGATTTCCTATAAAAAGGGACTCGTTAAAAATGGCGCTAATCCAACCATGTTGTATGCCTACGGCGGCTTTGCGATTTCAATGACGCCAAGATTTAACCCTGCCAACATAGCATGGATGGATTTAGGCGGTATTTATGCGGTGCCAAGCTTAAGGGGCGGCGCTGAATATGGCGAAAATTGGCATCAAGCCGGGATGTTAGATAAAAAGCAGAACGTGTTTGATGATTATTTTGCGGCAGCGGAATATCTGATTAATGAGAAATATACCTCTGCTGATAAAATGGGCGCTTATGGTCGCAGTAATGGCGGTTTATTAATGGGCGCGGCTTTAACTCAGCGCCCTGAGCTATTTGCAGCGGTATTACCCGCTGTTGGCGTGCTCGATATGCTGAGATTCCAAAAGTTCACTATTGGCTGGGCATGGGTCAGTGAATATGGCAGCAGCGATGTTAACGAGCAGTTCCCTACGCTATTGGCATATTCCCCGTACCACAATGTCAGTGAACGTTCGTATCCAGCAACTATGGTGATGACAGCGGATCATGACGATCGGGTGGTGCCGTTACACAGTTTTAAATTTGCGGCCATGATGCAAGCTAAGCAGCAGGGCAATGATGCCATTATTATGCGGATTGAATCGAATGCCGGTCATGGCGCCGGAAAACCCACGGCAATGAACATTGCTGAACAAGTCGATATCTATGCTTTCTTATGGCATAACTTCGGTTTGATCTTACCTACTGAGCTGAAGTGATTTAGTTGTAAACGCTGGGAAAATAGCATTTTTCCCAGCGCGTTAATCTTTTATCTGTGACCATTCACAAGCGCAAGTTGGACAGGTATAGTAGGCCGCAATAAATCCTAATATTTTGTATTTTATTTATGTTTATTTGGCCTATATCCGTTTATTACGAAGATACTGACGCCGGTGGTGTTGTGTATCACGCCAACTATCTTAAATTTTTTGAACGGGCCCGCAGCGAATGGCTCGCAAACATTGGTATATCGCAAACTCAATTGCTGAATGAAGATATGGCATTTGTAGTCAAGCACGTATCAATGGACTTTAAACGCGCCGCGCGTTTTGAACAGAAATTAACAGTGCATTCAGAAGTGGCTTCAATGTCAGGCACTTCCATTAAATTTATGCAGCGATTGTGTGATGATCAACAAGCCTGTTATTGCGAGGCAGAAATAGTCGTTGTCTGTGTTCAGTTATCAAAAATGCGCCCCCAAGGTATTCCATCATTTATTAAGCAGGAGTTGTTAAGTGCACGCTGATATGTCGTTTATTGGGTTGTTTTTACAAGCCAGCCTTTTGGTTAAATTCGTCATGCTGACTTTGTTAGTGTTGTCGATTGCCTCATGGGGCGTGATCTTCCAACGTCGCGCCTTATTGGCGAAGACGCGCGAACTGTCGTTGCAATTTGAAGACAAATTTTGGTCGGGGGTTGATCTTGGCCGTTTGTATCAAGAAATGTCGAGCCGCGACACGCCTGAACTGGGTTTATCTAACTTATTTGTCAGTGGCTTTAAAGAATACTCGAAATTGCGCAATCTCAGTAATCGTGTGCCTGAAGCTGTGATGGATGGTACTTATCGCGCCATGCGCGTGAGCTTAAACCGTGAACTCGAAAAACTTGAAAGTCATTTATCATTGCTGGCGACCATAGGTTCAACCAGTCCATACATAGGCCTATTTGGTACTGTATGGGGGATTATGAACGCCTTTATCGCCATTGGTACGGTAGAAAATGCGACATTAGCCATGGTGGCGCCAGGTATTGCAGAAGCCTTGATTGCAACCGCCATGGGCTTATTTGCCGCAATTCCAGCCGTTATTGCATTTAACCGCTTTACTGCCCAAGTTGAAAAACTGGAAATGCTTTACGCCAACTTTATGGAAGAATTTACCAGTATTTTACATCGTAAAGCATACAGCGAGCGAGACAGTCAGCAATGATGCAAGCATATCAACGTAAACGGCGCCGCCCCGTTGCTGAGATCAACGTGGTACCTTATATCGACGTAATGTTGGTACTACTTATCATCTTTATGGTGACGGCGCCGATTGTGACCCAAGGGGTAAAGGTTGAGCTGCCACAAGGTAAAGCGGAAACGCTGCCGGCTGACAGTAAACCGCCTGTCGTGGCTTCAATTGATGCTGATGGTGAGTACTTTTTAGATATTGGCGCTAGTCAAAATCGCGAGCCACTGGATTTAGAAGAAATAGCGATAAGAGTTGCTGCGATTATCCAGTTAGAGCCGAAGCGGCCGATTGTGGTAAAAGCGGATAAAAATATTCCCTATGAACGAGTGATTCAGTTAATGGTAACGTTACAAGGGGCAGGTGTACCTGCAGTAGGTTTGATGACAGATCCCGTGGAGGCAAGTAAGTGACCTCGAAATCTAGTCTGAGATTACCTATGGTAGTGTCGGCGGGCATACATATTACGGTTATTGTGATTTTAATTATTGGGGTTAAGTTTGAGACCAAACCTAACTTACCCCCGCCAAGTAGCACGCAAGCGCTACAAGCTGTCATGATAGATCAAAAACAAGTCACGGCTCAGGTTGAAAAAATAAAACAGCAAGAGTTAGCGACTAAACGTGAGCAACAACAAAGGCAACGAGACTTAGAAAAGCAAGCCACATTAGCTCGACAAGAACGTGAGCGTGAGCAGCAAAAGATAAAAGAGTTGCAGCAAGAACGAGTTCAAAAGGAAAAAGAAACTCAGTTGGCGCAGCAGCAAGCAAAAGCGGCTCAAGTAAAGCAGCAACAAGAGAATGAAAAAGCTAAACAAGCGGAAGCTGTGCGAGTGGCTAAAGAAGCTGAGCGCAAAGTTGCAGAAGAGGCTGTAGCCAAAGCGCAGCAAAAGCAGAAAGAGCAAGAAGTTGCCGCTAAAAAAGCTGAAGCTGAGCGTAAGCAGAAAGAAGAAGCTGCCGCTAAAAAAGCCGAAGCTGAGCGTAAGCAAAAAGAAGAAGCCGCCAAAAAAGCTGAGGCTGAGCGTAAAAAGCAATTGGAAGCTGAGCGGAAACGTAAGGCTGATGAAGCCGCCCGTTTAGCGCAAGAGCAACAGATGCAAGATGCATTAGCAGCAGAGCAGGCATCGTTATCACAAACGCGTAATCGCCAAGTGATGTCAGAGGTAGATCGCTTTACCTCTATGATCAAAGCTACCATTCAACGCAATTTAGCGGTGAATGATAGTATGCGAGGCAAGAGTTGTACGGTTTATTTGCGTTTAGCCAATGATGGTTTTGTAACGGCCAGTAAGACAGTCGGGGGAGACCCTCAAGTATGTCGAGCAACCGAGGCCGCTATTAATAAAGCAGGGCGTTTACCTGTATCATCACAAGCGGATGTGTATAACAAGATGAAAGAAATTAATTTGACAGTACAGCCGGAATTTCAGTAAGGGAATCTAATGAAACGTTTTTCTCAACTAGTTGTTCTCTGGGCGCTTTTGCTGGTATCTCCAGCCAAAGCTGCACTAGATATTGTGATTACTGAAGGGGTGGATGCCTCGCGACCTATCGCCATTATGCCATTTGTGTGGCAGGGACAAGGGCCAGCGCCACAAGCGATTGCGGATGTAGTGACTGCTGACTTGGCCCGCAGTGGCAGTTTTAAACCATTAGATGTACGCAGTTTGCCGCAGCAAAACATTAGTCAAATTGCTGAGTTTACGCCGAATTTATGGGCAAACGTTGGCGCAGAGGCTTTGCTCATTGGGGCGATTAAACCTTATGGTAATAATCAGTACCTCGTGAGTTTTGAGCTGATTGATTTGTTAAAAGCGCAGATGCAGCAGTCTGGCGCTAATTTAAACAAAGCAGATTTATTAATGGATAGCCGTGAAACCGTCATTAGCGAAGCGCAGTTTCGTCAATATGGTCACAGGATCAGCGATATTGTTTACGAGAAACTGACCGGTGTGCGTGGCGCGTTTTTAACTCGTATTGCTTATGTGGTCGTTAATCATAAACAGTCGGCACCATATCAGTTAATGATTGCTGATTATGATGGCTATAACGAACAGATGTTACTGCGCTCACCTGAGCCATTAATGTCACCTTCTTGGTCACCTGATGGTCGTCAATTAGCCTATGTGAGCTTCGAGAACAAGCAAGCCGAGATTTTTGTGCAAGACATCTATAGTCAGCAGCGCAAAAAGGTCACTAGTTTCCCTGGTATTAACGGTGCGCCAGTATTCTCTCCGGATGGTAAACAGTTAGCGGTGACTTTATCTAAAGATGGCCAACCTGAAATTTATACCGTTACCATAGCCACAGGCGCAGTCAAGCGAGTCACTAATCATTACTCTATTGATACTGAGCCGTCATGGTTCCCTGATGGTCAATCGATATTATTTACTTCTGAGCGCGGTGGCCGTCCACAAATTTATAAGGTAGATTTGGCCACAGGCAAAGTGAACCGTATGACATTTGAAGGCGAGTGGAATTTAGGTGGAACTATTACTCCAGATGGTCGCAGTATGGTTTTTGTAAACCGCACCAATGGTAAATACAATATTGCTCGAATGGATTTAGATACTCGCTTTATGCAAGTTCTGACATCTACTCGTTTGGATGAGTCACCAAGTGTGGCGCCAAACGGCAGCATGGTCATTTATGGCACGACACATAATGGTCGCCAATTATTAGCGGCAGTGTCCATGGATGGTAGATTTAAGGCAAGGCTACCGGTGGGAGAAGGGGACGTTAAATCGCCTTCTTGGTCGCCGTTTCTTTGAATGAATAATAATTGACAACAAGGAATAATTAATGAAATTAACTACTCTGTTAAAAGCTATGGCTGTAAGTATCCCGTTACTGACATTAGGTGCTTGTAGCTCTACTGACTCAGATCTGGAATCAAGCGGTTCAGAAGGCAGTGGCTACGAGACTGGTGCTGATAACTACGGTGTTCAAACTGGTGGTGTTGGCGCTATGCTGAGCCCAGAAGAGCAGCAAAGACAGAAAATGGAAAACCTGCGTAAAGAAAACATTATTTACTTTGATTTCGACCGCAGTGACATTCAACCAGAATACGCTGAAATCATTCAGGCACATGGTGAGTACTTAGTCGCTCATCCAAATGTACGCGTATTGATTGAAGGCCACTCAGATGAGCGTGGCACCCCAGAGTATAATATTGCACTGGGTGAGCGTCGTGCTCAAGCGACCGCTAAATACTTACAAGGTATGGGCGTTCAACCAAGCCAAATGTCTATCGTGAGCTATGGCGAAGAGAAACCATTGGATTTCTCAAGCACTGACGATGGCTTTAGCAAAAACCGCCGTGCGGTAATGGTGTATTAAGACAAAGGATGAGTGCAATGAAAAAGTCGTTAATTGCCGCTTTGATCTGTGTCAATTCAAGTGTTGCTTATGCCGCACCTGCGCCTGTGGAAGATTTAAGTTCGGGTTCGAGCGATCAACGTTTGCAGCGAATTGAGCGAGTGGTTAAAGCTAAACAACAAACTGACTTTGCGTTACAGCAACAAGTTGACCGTTTACAGCAAGAGGTTCAAGACCTTAGAGGCTTGATTGAGCAGCAAAACTATCAGTCGGAGCAGATGTTGCAGCGCCAGCGTCAGCTCTATGATGATATTGCTAAGTTACAACAAGCTCCTGTAGCACCACCTGTGGCGAGCATTGCACCTACTGGAGTCGCTACCCCAAAAGTCGTGGCTCCGGCAACCACTGAGACTGTGATTAATGACACCACTACGCTTAGCGAAACGGCAAGTTATGAAAATGCGGTCAATCTGGTGTTAAAGCAGCGTCAATATGATCAGGCAATACCGGCCTTCAAAGAGTTCATTGCGACTTACCCGCAATCCACTTATGCGGCGAATGCTAATTATTGGTTAGGGCAGTTGTTATTTAATAAAGCTGAGCTGAATGAAGCCAAAGTCGCATTTGATACTGTGGTGACTAAATTCCCTGATTCGAACAAGCGCCCAGATAGTTTGGTGAAGCTTGGGTTGATTGCAGAGAAAACCAATCAAGCTGCTTTAGCAAAAACTTTATATACTCAAGTACGTAAAGAATACCCCGAATCGTCGGCGGCAAGAATTGCCGCTCAACAGTTAGCGGGTTTATAAATTTATCGCAGCTCTAGGGCTGCGATTTTTCGTTATAATTCTGAATAAGTTTTATCACTTCTGTGGCAAATTCCTATATTTATTAACTAATGTAGATGCTAAACATATAAAAAATAAACTGTTAGACTGTTTTTGCTGCAAACAGTTAGAAAATAGGAATTTAGGCTTGCATGGGATTCTGAAAACGGTATTATAGGCGCCCTCAGAACGGCGAAGGTCAAAATGAGAAACGAAAGGTGTATCTAAGCCTTTCAACGATGGGTCGTTAGCTCAGTCGGTAGAGCAGTTGGCTTTTAACCAATTGGTCGAAGGTTCGAATCCTTCACGACCCACCACTTCTTCTACTAGTGGTTAAATAAGTAGGCACTGTATGGGTCGTTAGCTCAGTCGGTAGAGCAGTTGGCTTTTAACCAATTGGTCGAAGGTTCGAATCCTTCACGACCCACCACTTCTTCTACTAGTGGTTAAATAAGTAGGCACTGTATGGGTCGTTAGCTCAGTCGGTAGAGCAGTTGGCTTTTAACCAATTGTCGAAGGTCGAAGGTTCGAATCCTTCACGACCCACCACTTCTTCTACTAGTGGTTAAATAAGTAGGCACTGTATGGGTCGTTAGCTCAGTCGGTAGAGCAGTTGGCTTTTAACCAATTGGTCGAAGGTTCGAATCCTTCACGACCCACCACTTCTTCTGCTAGTGGTTAAATAAGTAGGCACTGTATGGGTCGTTAGCTCAGTCGGTAGAGCAGTTGGCTTTTAACCAATTGGTCGAAGGTTCGAATCCTTCACGACCCACCACTTCTTCTGCTAGTGGTTAAATAAGTAGACACTGTATGGGTCGTTAGCTCAGTCGGTAGAGCAGTTGGCTTTTAACCAATTGGTCGAAGGTTCGAATCCTTCACGACCCACCACTTCTTCTGCTAGTGGTTAAACAAGTAGGCACTGTATGGGTCGTTAGCTCAGTCGGTAGAGCAGTTGGCTTTTAACCAATTGGTCGAAGGTTCGAATCCTTCACGACCCACCACTTCTTCTACTAGTGGTTAAATAAGTAGGCACTGTATAGGTCGTTAGCTCAGTCGCTTTTTATAAAGCTAGGGCAGTTGGCTTTTAACCAATCGGTTGATAGGTTTTAATCCTTCACGACCCACCACTTCTTCTGCTAGTGGTTAAACAAGTAGGCACTGTATGGGTCGTTAGCTCAGTCGGTAGAGCAGTTGGCTTTTAACCAATTGGTCGAAGGTTCGAATCCTTCACGACCCACCACTTCTTCTACTAGTGGTTAAATAAGTAGGCACTGTATGGGTCGTTAGCTCAGTCGGTAGAGCAGTTGGCTTTTAACCAATTGGTCGAAGGTTCGAATCCTTCACGACCCACCACTTCTTCTACTAGTGGTTAAATAAGTAGGCACTGTATGGGTCGTTAGCTCAGTCGGTAGAGCAGTTGGCTTTTAACCAATTGGTCGAAGGTTCGAATCCTTCACGACCCACCACTTCTTCTACTAGTGGTTAAATAAGTAGGCACTGTATAGGTCGTTAGCTCAGTCGCTTTTTATAAAGCTAGGGCAGTTGGCTTTTAACCAATCGGTTGATAGGTTTTAATCCTTTACGAACTACCACTTCTTCTACTAGTGGTTAAATAAGTAGGCACTGTATGGGTCGTTAGCTCAGTCGGTAGAGCAGTTGGCTTTTAACCAATTGGTCGAAGGTTCGAATCCTTCACGACCCACCATCTTTTGCTTATACTCGAAATCTAAGATTCAATCTGATTTATCTTCAGCATATTGTTACCGTTATTCAATTAGTTTCGTATTATTGAATCCTACTGCTTAAATTCCAATAGAATCTGACTGCTTATTGCAATCTATCAATGTTTTGCACTCCAATATCCATCAAAAATCACCGGTAGATTTTTAGCTAATATACTTATTGCTAATATAGTAAATTAGTTACTTGGTTCAGAGTGGCCTCTATTAAATAATAATGAGGAGGCACTATGAATAAAGGGTTGTTATCTGACGTTGCAAGTCTAGGGTTATTATCGCTCAGTTCAGCGGTACAGGCTGGTACGTTAGAGGATACTAAGGTGACATTCGGCGGATACGCTAAAGCAGTCGCAATGTTCAGTGATTATAGTAACGGCGCACCGGATTCAGGTGATTTATCTCGACAATTCTATGTGCCTGGCACTATTTATGGTGTTCCTGGTAATGGTAAACAAGTTGTCGATTTTCACGCTCGTGAGAGTAGATTTAACTTTCAAGCAGTGAATGATATTGATGGTCATAAGATCACAGGTTTTATTGAACTTGATTTTATGACAGTGGTAATGAGCGCGTCTCGAACAGTTATTCTCCAAGGCTTCGTCAAGCCTATATTAGCTATGACAATTGGTTAGCTGGGCAAACGTGGACGACATTTCAAAATCCAGCGGCATTACCGGAAAATTTAGACTTTGTGGGTGCAGCGGATGGCACGCCTTTTGTCCGTCAAACTCAAGTTCGTTATACCCATGGGGCGTTACAGTTCTCCCTCGAAAACCCAGAGACAACATTAACCCCTAATGGCGGTGGCCCACGTATTACCAGCGGTTCTGGTGTTATCCCCGATGCCGTTGCTCGTTATAACTTTGAAAGTTCAGGCGGCGCTAAATTTGCGTTAGCAGGTATTGCCCGTCAACTTAAAATAGATCAAGCAAACCTTGACGATAATACCTTAGGTTATGGCGTCAGTTTTTCTGGCGTGGTTCCCGTTGGTAAAGATGATTTTAAATTTACCGCGACCTATGGCGATGGCTTAGGCCGTTATTTAGCTCTCAATTTTGCTAATGGCGGTGTGGTGAATAATAGCGGTGATATTGAAACGATTAAATCGTATGCCGGATTTGCAGCTTATCGTCATTGGTGGAATGAGCAGTGGCGTAGCAGTGTGACAGTGTCTGGATTTAAAGCGGATAATCAGCTGGAATATACCGGTGGTGCGGCCAATAAAGAGGCTTATTCAGCTAATATAAACTTATTATATTCGCCAATAAAACCATTAACTGTGGGGGTTGAATATATGTATGCGAGCAACAGCCAAGAAAGTGGATATGATGGCTCGTTAGATAGCGTGCTAGAAATTTAAAAATTAGCCTGACACAGAATTTTGAACGCCCTCACAACGGAGGCTTAAGTGTTTTCACTAAGCCTCCGTTTTTACATTAAAGTAATTGCTGATCTTTAACGTACTGTTCAAAATCCGTGCAGCCACCGACATGAACTTTATCGACTAAGATTTGCGGCACTGTTGCTACAGGCTTGCCAATCGTTATTTCTAAATCTGCTTTACTGATCCCATCTGCATACATGTCTATGTATTCAAACTCGAAATCGTCACGTTTTTCGGCCAATGTTTCGGCTAATTGAACTGCTCTAACGCAGTATGGGCAGCCTGGGCGACCAAAGATAACAACGTTCATTACAACTCCTTCATTCTAGGTTTGTGGTGTTATATCACAGCTAAGCTCAGTGTCAAAGTGAGCTATGGGTTTGATACTTGCCTTGGTAGTCAAAATAGCTTTGTTGCAGATCCCAGCCTTTTTTATTTTTTTTC
This sequence comes from Shewanella sp. SNU WT4, assembly GCF_006494715.1. Lineage (NCBI taxonomy): Bacteria > Pseudomonadati > Pseudomonadota > Gammaproteobacteria > Alteromonadales > Shewanellaceae > Shewanella > Shewanella sp. SNU WT4. The sequence goes on along the minus strand of NZ_CP041151.1, from coordinate 2,701,761 downwards.
AATAAGAGGAGATCGGGTGCTCTAAAGGTATGTTGGTCACTGACAATTTGTTGTGCTTGTTGGTAGCGTGGTGGTTTGATCCCGGGAGTGCGGCTATGAGGATAGATAAAGAGGGCATATAAGGCTCGTAGTTGCGCAGGTGTTTGCATACTAAAGCGGCGACAGTAGTCATTGCCATCAATATCTAGATAGCGCACAGTTAAGCCCGTAGGGTTAACTTCAAGGTGCATTTCATGCACTTTAAATAAATGATGCTGCTGTTTTTTTAGAATTTGTTTCAAATGAGTATCAGGATCAACTAACACTGACTGGCATTGATGACATTGACGGGCGGCAATATCATTTTCAGCGCCGCAGTCAGGACAAATACGTGCGCGAAACCGATACTGACATTGCTGATTATCATTCGATGCCTGACATCGGCGGCCATAATGCTCAATAATATCGCCGTCACCATCTGTTTTACCCCAAAAGGTATTAGCGAAATCACAAGCAGGGCAGATGACTTGTACGGGAACCGATTGACTATCAGGCTTAGGGCGACCAATTTCTGGATAAAATAGTGAAAAACCATTGGCTGCATAATCTATGACTAAACAATCGGTTTTATCTGGTGCTAATCGTAAGCCTCGTCCCACCATTTGTTGATATAAACTCACAGATTCAGTTGGGCGTAATATGGCAATAAAATCCACGTGCGGCGCATCAAAGCCTGTGGTCAATACTGACACATTGACTAAATATTTAATTTTCTGAGCTTTAAAGTCGATGAGCAAGGTATCGCGACTGGCATTATCCGTATCTGCAGTCACAATCGCTTTGGTTTCATCTCCGAGTAATTTCATTATCTCCTGCGCATGCTTTACTGTGGCCGCAAAAATAATCACGCCCTTACGTTCGGTTGCTAACGCCTTAATTTGTTTTACTATGGCTGTGGTTGCGCGGCCACTGGTATTGAGAATATGACTGACCTGCTGTTGATTAAAATAGCCGTCACTATTGCGCTCTACTTGAGTGAAATTGTACTGAGCTTCAATGGCGTCAAATACCTTCGGCGGCGTTAAATAGCCTTGCTTGATCAAGGGACGCAGTGGTAACTCAAAAATACATTGCTCGAACATCGCCCCATCGGGATTGCCGACTTTGCCATGATAATGGTGACGAAAAATAAAACCTTGGCCTAAACGATAGGGAGTCGCTGTGAGTCCAAGCACTTTAATATTGGGATTGATGCTACGCAGATGATGTAAAAATGCTTGGTATTGGCTGTCTTTGTCATCGCTTATACGGTGACATTCATCAATGATCACTAAGCTAAAGGGCTCATTGAAACTATCAAGTGCGCGGCAAGCGGATTGAATACTGGCTACCACAGTTTTGTGCTGGGTCTGTTTGCTGTTAAGTCCGGCAGAATAAATACCTGCGCGTTCAGTCAGTAGGTTGATTTTCTCTGCATTTTGAGCCACTAACTCTTTAACGTGAGTTAACACTAATACTCGCCCTTTAGCGAGTTTAGCTAATTCTGCAATCACTATGCTTTTACCCGCTCCAGTCGGTAAGACGATAACGGCTGAACCGGATGAGCGGCGAAAGTGTTCAATGGCAGCGTTAACGGACGCTTGCTGATAATCTCGAAGTTGTATGGAAGACAAGAGCAATAATAGTCAAAAAATAATGAGCGATTGTAGCATGAGACGCGCATGAGTGAAGTCTCAGTATGTTTGGGTGACAGGTATAACTTACCGCCTTAAAAATGAGAGCTAATAAAAAAGGATAAGTCGATGACTTATCCTTTTTTGTAGTACGAGCTCTATAGGTTATTTGGGAGTTATAAAGGCACTTGCTTAGCTATCGCTGCGGTTTAAGCGCGTATCAATCAAGCTATCTATGACAGATGGATCCGCTAAGGTAGAGGCATCACCCATGTTAGTGACTTCATTAGCAGCAATTTTGCGCAGGAAGCGGCGCATGATCTTACCTGAACGTGTCTTTGGTAATCCTGGCGCAAATTGAATTAAATCTGGCGTTGCTAACGCGCCGATTTCTTTACGCACCCATTGGCGTAACTCTTGGCGTAGTTCTTCACTAGGCTCGCTATCTCTGGTGAGCGTGACATAGGCGTAAATACCTTGTCCCTTAATATCATGGGGATAGCCCACAACCGCAGCTTCGGCTACTAATTCGTGTGCTACTAATGCACTCTCAACTTCAGCAGTACCTAATCTATGGCCAGAGACGTTAATCACATCATCGACGCGGCCAGTGATCCAGTAGTAGCCATCTTCATCACGTCTAGCGCCATCTCCTGTAAAGTACATGCCTCTAAAGGTTTTAAAATAGGTCAGCACGAAGCGTTCATGATCGCCATACACAGTGCGCATTTGTCCAGGCCAAGAGTCGAGTAACACCAGATTACCTTCTGCGGCGCCTTCAAGCAGGTTACCCATGTTATCGACTAATGCCGGTTGCACGCCAAAGAAGGGGCGAGTAGCGGAGCCAGGTTTTGTATCTGTGGCACCAGGCAGAGGTGTAATTAAAATACCGCCTGTCTCGGTTTGCCACCAAGTATCGACAATCGGGCAATGCTCATGACCAATCACTTCATGGTACCAGCGCCAAGCTTCAGGATTAATTGGCTCACCGACAGAGCCCATAATGCGTAAACTTGCGCCGCTAAAGTTGGCAAATTGTTCTTTACCTTCGGCCATTAATGAACGAATTAAGGTGGGGGCTGTATAGAGGATATTGACTTTGTGGCGGTCAATTATCTCACCTAATCGTGCTGGATTTGGATAGTTAGGTACTCCTTCATGCATCAGCATAGTGGCACCATTAGCCAGTGGTCCATAGACCATGTAGGTATGACCTGTGATCCAGCCAATATCCGCGGTACACCAGTACACTTCGCCAGCTTTGTAATCGAAGACATATTCATGGGTCATAGCAGCATATACAAGGTAGCCACCAGTGGTATGTAACACGCCTTTTGGGTTGCCGGTTGAGCCTGAAGTGTAAAGCAAAAACAATGGGTCTTCAGCGTGCATTTCTTCAGCAATACAGTGAGTTGATGCGGTAGCCGTTAACTCGTGCCACCACACATCGCGGCCTGTTTGCCATTGAATGTCACCACCAGTGCGCTTAAGAACAATCACGCGCTCAACGCTAGTCACATCAACTTTATTGAGGGCTTCATCGATATTGCTTTTGAGTGGGATTTTTCGGCCAGCGCGCAAACCTTCATCTGAGGTGATGACGACTTTGGATTTACCGTCAATGATACGTGAGGCAATTGAATCAGGAGAAAAGCCACCAAAGACGACTGAATGCACGGCGCCTATTCGGGCACAAGCCAGCATAGCGACTGTGGCTTCAGGCACCATAGGTAAATAAATAGTCACCACATCGCCTTTTCGTACCCCTTGGCTGCGTAGCGCATTGGCAAATTGACATACCTGAGTATGAAGCTCGGCATAGGTAATCTTGCGCTGCTCGCTGGCATCATCACCTTCCCAAATAATGGCGGTGGTGTCGCCTTTGGTTGCTAGATGTCTATCTAAACAGTTAGCCGAGGCATTAAGTGTGCCGTCATAAAACCATTTAATGAATAAATTATGATCATCATAGGAGGTATTCTTCACCTTAGTGAATGGCTTGATCCAATCAATTCGTTGACCATGTTCACGCCAAAATCCTTCAGGGTTAACCACAGATTCTTGATACATCTTTTTATAGCTAACTTGATCTATATGGGCTGTTGCAGCTATGTCCGCGGGGACTGGGTAAAGTGACGGCGCGCTCATAAGGGCTTCCCTTTAAAGGTGTTAAATGTAGTTTGAGTATCCAATGCACTGCGGCTCAACTCCATTAGACCTTGGTCTAGTGCCATTTTTCCTTTATTTTTTAGCCTGTTGCAAACGTTTGTTGACTAGATTTTATTCGCTTTTTACCGCACAATCGATGCGATTCTCTCTCCAAGGAAAATGACATGAGCTTGACGTTGGCCGTAGGTGTAATTGCCATTTGCTATGTGTGTTTGCTGTTCGTCTTAGCGTACACAGGTGAGCGTCGAGTCGGGCGGTTGCCACTGCGGATCAGAGAAATCATTTATGGCTTGAGCCTTGCTGTCTATTGCTCGTCGTGGAGTTTTCTTGGCACTGTCGGTCAAGCCGCCAACGATCTTTGGTCTTACATTCCCATTTTCTTAGGCCCAATTTTAATTTTTACTTTTGGTTTTGGTCTCTTGCGCAAAATGGTGTTGGTCTCTAAAGCGCAGCACATCACCTCAATTGCTGATTTTATTGCCGCTCGCTATGGCAAGTCCCAAAAATTAGCAGCGCTCGTTACCTTAATTTCCGTGATTGGCATCATGCCGTATATCGTCTTGCAACTTAAGGCGATGGTTGCCAGCCTGGCATTATTTCAAACCCAGGCACCCAGCGATAATGTATTGGTTCCTTTGGTGATTAGTGCGCTGCTGGCCATATTTGCGATTTTATTTGGCACTCGTAAATTGGATGCGACCGAACATAACCCTGGGATGATGCTTGCCATTGCCTTTGAGTCCGTGGTTAAGCTCGCGGCGTTTTTATTACTTGGGCTAGTCGTTAGTTTTTATATGTTCAACGACATAGGTGATATTTGGCGCCAGGCCAGCGCGCAAGGTTTGATCCATGGTTCTAGCCTTAATATCGGTAATATGCTGCCTGAGTTAATTGTGGGAATGGCTGCTTTCTTATGCATACCGCGGCAATTTCATGTGATGGTCGTTGAATGTGAAAGCGATAGCATGTTAAGGCGTAGTCGCTGGATTTTCCCTGCTTACTTAGTCTTATTTGGAATTTTTGTGGTGCCGCTCGCGCTGGCTGGTAATTTATTACTTGGGGCGAGCGTTGCCCCTGATACTTACGTGATTAATTTACCGCTTAAACATGACATGTCTTGGTTGGCAGTTATTGCCTTGCTTGGCGCCATATCGGCCGCAACGGGCATGGTCATTGTGGCTGTAGTGACTATCAGTACCATGATGAGTAATGAATGGTTACTGCCACTGATGCTACGCACTGGCGGTATTAATCAAAAAAGTTTTGGTCAGTTTTCACAAATGCTGCTTAAAAGCCGCCGAATTTCCATCGTGCTGATCCTAATGCTTGGCTATATCCATTATTTATGGCTAGGTGATAGTGACAGTTTATCCAGTCTGGGAATGTTGTCTTTTGGCGCTTTCGCCCAATTGGCTCCCGCTGTTATTGGCGGTTTATATTGGAAAAAAGGCAACCGCAAAGGTGTCTTTCTCGGACTTGCCACAGGTTTTACACTCTGGGGATTTATCTTAATCGATAGCATGAATGCCCATCAATTGGCCATCAATTCAGCCTTAACCTTTGACAGTTTTACTCCTGAAGTCAGTGATACCTTGTGGGCGCTTATCGCCAATGCTGGCGGCTATATTTTAGGTTCCTTGTGGTTTAGAGCTGGCGTGGCTGAGCGTATTCAGGCCAGTAGCTTTGTGAGTCCTAATAATTTCAAGCGCACTCAAACTAAACGCCAAGTGATAATTTCGCAGCAAGACTTATTGATCCTTGCGAGCCGCTTTGTATCACCCACTAAAGCCTATGAAAGTTTTAGTCGCTTCTCTGCGGATGCTGTGAGTCCCGATAGTTGGCACAAAGCAGCCCCCGATAACTTAGTGGAACATACCGAACACATGTTGGCACGGGTGTTAGGTGCTTCTAGCGCGGCGCTGGTGATGGATACTGTGTTAGAAGGACGCGAGTTAGGCCTAGATGAAGTGATGAACTTGGTGGATGACGCTTCTACTAAAATTATTCTTAGCCAAGATATGCTAAGAGGCGCCATCGAGCATGCTTACGAAGGCATGAGTGTGGTCGATAAAGATTTCAACTTAGTGGCGTGGAATAAACAATATGTGGAGTTATATCAATACCCAGAGGGTTTTTTAAAAACCGGAATGGGAATTAGTGACGTCATTCGCTTTAACGCTTCGCGGGGATATTGTGGACCTGGCGATGTTGAGCAGCAAGTGAGCACTCGGATGCAGCATATGAAAGACGGCTCAGCGCATAGTTCAGAGCGTAAGCGCCGAGATGGCAGGGTTATTAAGATACAAGGCAATCCTATGCCTAATGGCGGCTTTGTGATGACCTTTACTGACATTACTCAATACCGCCATCAAGAGCAGGCACTGCGTGAAATGAATGAAACGTTAGAGGTGCGGGTATCTGAGCGTACTCGGGAATTAGCCTTGCTCAACACTGAGCTAATTTCGGCCAAAGCCCATGAAGAACAAGCCAATGCCTCTAAGAGTCGATTTTTGGCCGCCGTTGGTCATGATTTAATGCAGCCTCTGAATGCTGCGCGCTTATTTACCGCCTCGTTAGCGCAATATTCGGCGCTGGATGATGAAGCGCGCAAAACAGTGGGACATGTTAATCAATCTCTTAAAATTGCAGGCGAACTGCTGACCGATTTGCTCGATATTTCAAAACTTGATTCCGGCACGGTTGAAGTCAACCGTCAGGATTTTGCCATTGCCGATTTACTCGATAACTTGGGCGTAGAATTTAGTGCTATGGCGGCTGACTGCCATATTGATTTCACTCTAGTTAAATCCTCGTTAGTGGTGCATAGCGACATCGCTTTACTAAGGCGTATTTTGCAGAATTTTCTGACTAACGCTTATCGTTATGCTCGCGGTAGTAAAGTGTTACTGGGATGCCGTCGCCGAGGTGATAACGTGGAAATTCAAGTAATAGATACTGGCTGCGGAATTGAACATGAGTATATTCAAGACATTTTTAGGGAATTTAAGCGCTTAAATCAAAGTGGCAGTGAACAAGTGAGCGGCCTAGGGTTAGGTTTAGCCATAGCTAAGCGCTTAAGTATCATACTTAATAACGAGCTTAAAGTGAGTTCAGTCTATGGTTCAGGTTCCATGTTCTCGGTAGTGGTACCTCTTGGCAGTCAAGATAAAGTAGCGGCGCCAGTAATCATTAGGCCGTTAATGCCGACCTTAGCCGGCGTTAAAGTGTTATGCATCGATAATGAAGAAGCGATTTTGGCCGGGCTGAGTAGTTTATTGTCGCGCTGGCAGTGCATAGTCGTATGCGCGCCAAATTTAGCAGAGGCTAAAATCAATTTAGGCTTAAAAGGCATAGATCCTGACATTGTACTTGCCGATTATCAATTAGATAAAGGCGAAAATGGGTTAGATGCTATGGACGCCATTCGTGCCCATTATGGCGTCGATATTCAAGGGGTATTAATTACCGCTAATACCAGTCAGGACTTAATTGATGACGTCCGCGCGAAAGGGTTTCATTACATGGCCAAGATGGTTAAACCCGCGGCGCTGCGCGCCTTGATATCGAGCTTAGTGCAAAGATAGCTAGCAGATATTCAATTTAAGCTTTCAGGCAAGAGATAAAAACTCAACCATACTTAGATTTTGGAGGGCGTATGATCCTGGAAAATCTGAGTAATTATTTTTGCTGTGGCGGTAAACTCAAGCGCTATCGATATCATGCCGACTGCCTTGAAACTGATGTTTTCTTCAGCCTTTTTTTACCTGCTAGCGCTGAAACGACACGTTTACCTGTACTTTATTGGCTGGCTGATTGCGGTCAAGATGATCAGGATATTATGCGCTGTGGTCAGTTATTATCGTTAGCTGCGCGTAATAAAATGGTGGTAGTCAGCCTTGCGGGTATTCCTGCCTCGAGTCTGCTTGGTCGAAGCATGAGTCCATTTTTATATCTCAATGCCACTAAGTGTCCTTGGCAACAGCATTATCAGTTGTTCGATTTCATTCATAAAGAAATGCCACAAGTGATTGAAAGTCATTTCCAAGTGCAAGATTATCGCGCCATTGGTGGTATTGGGGCGGGTGGCCATGCCGCGCTGGTGGTGGGCTTAAGTCAGCATAAACGGTATAAAGCCATTTCAGCGATTAATCCGATTATTTGTCCAGCCAACAATTTTTCAACTCGTAAAATCCTTAACGAATCATTAGGTGAGCAAAATGGTAGTTGGCGTCAATACGATGTCTGTGAATTACTAGCGCTTGCTGTGAATCAACGGCCGGTATTGATATCGCAAGCAGAATTGGATCCAGAACAAGATATGCAAGGCACTGCGTCTTTGATTGAACAAGCAAGAAAAATTGGTTATCCACTTGATTACCGTATGCATCTTAATTATGACGCTAGTCATTGGTTTACCATGTCAGTAATTGAATCACATATGCAATTTCATCGGCTCTACAGTTGATGGTGAATGTTTCATGTCAAGCTATCCCAATATTCATTATCTGCCTAGCTGATTTGGACTATCCTTTGCAGATCCTTGCGAATAACAATTAGTGAGTTAGATGCATTCTCATAAGCAACTTGGAGTATTCAGTGTCGCGGCTTTAGGCATAGGTTCAATGATAGGGGCAGGGGTATTTGCTCTATTAGGACAAATTTCCATGGCAGTGGGTTCCCAAACCTCCCTAGTGTTCATCATTAGCGGAATTGCAGCCGTTCTCTCTGGTTATTCTTATGCGCGCTTAAGTGCTCATTTTCCGAATAAAGGCGGCGTAAATTATTATTTTAGAATTGGTTTACCGTCACAACGCCTGGCCAATGCCTTAGCCATTTTATTCTTTGTAACCTTAGTGCTGACGATTGCTATGGTTGCTAAGGCGTTTGGTGCTTATGGCGCGAGATTTGCCCATGAGTCGCAAAGTGTGGTACTTGGCGATAGTATCGCAACGGCTGGTATTATTATTTTAACTTGGCTTAATGTTATCGGCCCTAAAGCTGTAGGTCGGGTGGAATTGTGGTTAGTAGCCATTAAACTCGCCATTTTGGCGGTGTTTGTGGTGGCTGGCAGTTGGCAATTGCAACCGGATAAATTGGTTGTTCATCAAGCAGCGCCTATGGTCAATCTATTAGCGAGTTTAGGCTTAGCATTTTTTGCTTATTCAGGTTATGGCATGATGGCTAATGCCGCTGCCGATGTTAAAAATCCAGAAAAAACAATGCCACGGGCGTTTATGTTAGCCATCTTATTAGTCATGGTTGTTTACGTCTTGTTGTCTTTGGTGGTGCTTGGTAATGTATCACCTGCGCAATTATTAAAATACTCTGATACTGCAGTTGCTCAAGCCGCGGAGCCCGTACTAGGTAATGCAGGTTTTATTATGGTGCTACTTGCGGCCTTAATTGCCACGGCATCCTCGGTCATAGCCAATATCTTTGCGTTATTTAATGTCAGTGATGATTTAGTGGAACAAAGATTGCTGCCTAAGATGTTTAAAAAAGGGGGTGCTTCAATTAGCCTCGGTATGTATTTGGTGTTAGCAGTGACTTTGATATTGACCAATTTTGTTGATCTTGCCTCTCTGGCTTATGTTGCCAGCGCGACATTTCTGCTGTGTTATTTAGCTGTGTTTATTTGTGCTTGGCGCCTTAGACTGGTGTTGCATGCCAATAAAATCTTATTGCTATTAGGTTTCAGCCTGATGGTATTGATCATGGTGATGTTTATTTACAATCTTATTATCACTTTCCAATATACAGCGTTGATTATTTTAGGGATGAGTTTATTAGTGAGCGCTTGGTTGGGTGGAGTGCGCCATAGCCATGATTAATGAGCGCGACTCACAGTGCACTGATTAATTGAGTGCCGTAATAAATTTAGTGCAGTCATAAATTAAGCTATTTGAATGTCATTCAATTTTCCATAAAAACTAGCAAGGATGAACCCTCTGTGTCATTAACATCCTCCGTATTGGTTATTTGCGCCCATCCAGCTATGCATAGGTCGGAAATAAACCGTCCTATGTTTGATATTGCGTCCACTATTAATGGCGTCACAGCGATTGATCTTTATGCTTTATATCCTAATTTTCATATTGATATTGTGACTGAGCAGCGGCGCTTACTTGATCATCAAGTGATTATTTTTCAATTTCCCTTGTTTTGGTATTCAATGCCAGCGTTGTTAAAAGAATGGCAAGATTTGATTTTGCAATACGGTTTTGCCTACGGTAAGGGGGGAAATTCATTAGTGGGTAAACAGCTTATTTGCGCCATTTCGGCAGGAGCTCAAGCGAGTGCTTATAGCGTTACAGGCGATAACCACTATCCAATAGCCAATTACTTACTCCCTATTGAACAAACAGCACGCTTAACCCAAATGCAATATCATCAACCCTTAGTGTTATATGGCGCAGGGCTTGCCAAAGAAGATCAACGCTTAGCGAGTCATTTACATCATTGGCAGGAATTTTTAATCGCTTGCGTAAATCATGCCGGGCAAGCATCAAACCTTAGCGAAGTGTTGGCTGGGTTGAAGGATAAATCACAGTGACGGATTATTTTATACAAGCATTTATTTATTTGTTCGCGGCAGTGATTACTGTGCCTTTAGCTAAGCGTTGGGGCCTAGGTTCGGTACTAGGCTATCTTATTGCAGGGGTGTTTATCGGTCCAATTTTTGGATTGGTTGGGCAAGAAACTGAAACGATTCAACACTTTGCAGAATTTGGTGTGGTGATGATGTTGTTTTTGGTTGGGCTTGAACTGGAACCTAGAATGTTATGGCAAATGCGCCATAAGTTACTTGGTCTTGGCGGGCTACAGTTAGTACTAACAGCTATTGCGCTAACTTATGGAGGCTTATTCTTTGGCTTAGCATGGGAAACGGCGCTCGCTATTGGTTTAATCTTGGCCTTATCGTCAACCGCCATAGTATTGCAAACCTTTAGTGAAAAAGGCCTAAGTCAAACCCATGGTGCCCGCAGCGCATTTTCCGTATTACTATTTCAAGATATTGCTGTGATCCCCATGTTAGCGCTGTTGCCATTATTGGCTGTGGCCGAATTTGGACATCATAGTAATATTCAAGAGGCGGTTTCGCCGAGTTTATCCATAGTCTCGGGTCTATCTGGTTGGGCATATACCTGCGTTGTGGTTGGCGCAATTGCTGTGGTAGTGATAGGTGGTCATTACCTTAGTCGACCATTGTTTAAATTTGTGGCGAGTGCGGGGTTAAGAGAAGTGTTTACTGCGACCGCACTTATGCTAGTTGTCGGTATCGCCGCTTTGATGAGCCTAGTGAATTTATCCCCAGCACTGGGGACTTTTTTAGCTGGCGTAGTGCTTGCCAACTCTGAATTTAAACATGAATTAGAGTCAAATATTGAGCCATTTAAAGGCTTGTTATTAGGGCTGTTCTTTATGACAGTTGGCGCTAATATTAACTTCTCCTTATTGTTTTCAGAATTTTTCTTAGTGCTACTGCTTGTTTTAGGCTTAATAGTCATTAAAGCCTTAGTGTTATTAGTGCTGGCGAGATTGTTTTCCGTGCGTCAATCTGATGGCTGGTTATTTGCCTTAAGCTTGGCGCAAGCGGGAGAATTTGGCTTCGTGTTATTAGCCTTTACCCAGCAGCAGCAAGTGATCGATAGCCATATTGGTGGGCTACTATCTTTGGTGGTGGCTATTTCAATGTTTTTAACCCCAGGGCTATTTGTCTTATATGACAAGTATATTTTACCCAAGTATCGAGATAATACTAATCAACGTGATGCTGATGATATTGATATCAAAGGTAAAGTGATTATTGCTGGTATAGGTAGATTTGGACAAATAATCAATCGTTTGCTGGTGGCAAGTGGTGTTTCTACTGTGGTATTGGATCATCAGGCGCAGCAAGTGGATCTAATGCGGCGAATTAATATGAAGAGCTTTTTTGGTGATGCCACCCGCCCTGACCTGTTACACACAGCTGGCATAGACGAGGCCGCATTATTAGTGGTGGCCATAGATAACAAGGAGCAAGCCGTTAGCTTAGTGGAATATGTCAAAATGACCTATCCACATATAAAAGTATTTGTGCGAGCCTATGACCGCGGTCATGGCTATCGGCTTAAACTGGCTGGCGCTGATTTTGTGGTTTCTGAAACTTATTATTCGGCCTTAGAAATGGCCAAGCAAAGCCTAATTAGTTTGGGTGAACATCCATTTCAAGCGAGAAATAAGCAGCTGACCTTTGCGAGTTTAGAAGCTAAGCATCAAAAGCTCTTGTTTGAATTGTGGCGTAAATCTTCAGCGGATGACAAATATAGTACTGATTTTAAGGACTTATTTTTACAGTTGGAAGTCGCTATGAGTGAAACCTTATCTGAAGTTGAGCAGCCCCATGGGCCGCATCGGTCGTGGGCTCCCCCCCCTAAGGATTATCAGGCGCCAAGCGATAATCATTAATGTGAACTAAATATCTACTTTATCACGCTCAAGTTGTTGCAAGGCAATAACGGCTTGGGTGCGATTACGGACATTGAGTTTTCTGAAAATGGCGGTAGCGTGAGCTTTAATCGTCGCTTCTGACACCCCTAAGTCATAAGCTATCTGTTTGTTTAATAACCCCTCGGCAAACATTTGCAACACCTTGTATTGCTGTGGCGTGAGTTCTGCGAGTTTATTGGCCATAGGGTCTTGATTATCATCGGTAATGGCATGTAACTCTACGCCCGCTGGCAGCCAAATATCGCCATCCAAAATCGCGGTTAAGGCTTCACATAAGGTCTCCATTGACGCGGATTTTGGAATAAATCCAGAGCTGCCATAATGCACTGCGCGGCTAATGGTGAGGTTGTCTTCATGGGCGGAAATCACGACTACAGGTATGTGAGCAAAGTGATTGCGAAGATGAATTAACGTGGAATAGCCATGGGAGCCAGGCATTTGTAAATCGAGTAATACTAAGTCGTAATTGATGTGCGATACATCTAACAATTGCTGTAATGCATCGGCATTGTCTGCTTCAAACCACTGAGTATCTGCAAAAGCATTCGTTAACGCTTGGCGCAGCGCATTGCGAAATAACGGGTGATCATCGGCAATAATGATAGTTAAGTTTTCAAGCTTCATGGCTTTATATTAGTTATGGTTGCACTCGAAGGTGATTTTAATGTAACAGAAAAGATCCTTGATAACATAAAAAAATTGAGCAAATTTAGATTTTAATTGATAACTAAAAGCGTGACTCTTCAGATCGAGTGGAGAGCTGGTAGCTATGAGTGCGCTAATGTCCTCTTCTGCACACTCATACGATGACTAAGACTAAACAAACATTTAAGTGTAATTATTCCGCCAGTACTTTTGTCGGTTTACGGTTTTCATCCATGGCAACAAAGGTAAATACCCCGCGAATCGCGTGCTCACGATGATCGCTATACATATCCTCAATAAAGATATTCACTTCAACCTTAAGCGAAGTATTACCAACATGAATAACCCTAGCAATAATTTCAGCTAAGCTGCCAGCAGGAATAGGTTTATTAAAATCGATTTTATCTGTGCTTACTGTGACTAAGTTTTTACGGCAGAAGCGAGTGGCGGCGATAAAGGCTGTTTCATCCATCCACGCTAAGGCTTCACCACCAAAGAGGGTATTATGATGGTTAGTAATGGAAGGAAACACGGCTTTAATGACCCGCGATTCAGATTGATTAATACGTTGTTCAATCGCGTTAGAGCAACCGGTGCGAACTTGCGTCAATGGCATACTGCGGCCTTATTGGTACTGATAAAAAAGAGTGCCAGTATAAAGCAAATAGTCAGTTTGAGTGATGAATGGGTCGTGATAAACCTAAGGTTCGACGAATATAAGATAATAAAAACCCCTGATTAACAGGGGTTTTTAGCAAGCATTAATTTAAGTTTATCAGTGGGTTCTAACGTTAAACTTCCGCTTGCTTGAGTAAATTGATGCGATCACGAGAAGCTCTTGCAAGTTTACGCAGTAACACTTCAGAGTCGGCCCAATGTAAGCACGCATCAGTAATACTCTTACCATACTCTAACGGCTTATTAGGTTTAACTTTCTGAGTGCCTTCTTCAATAAAGCTTTCTGCCATGATACCAGCAATGACGGTATTGCCGTGACGCATTTGCTCCATGATGGAATCAGCAACATCAAGTTGTTTCAAATGCTGTTTTTGACTATTGCCATGGCTAAAATCAATCACTACTCGCTCGGTTAAGCCCACATTATGCAAACGCTCACGAATAAACTCGATATCGGATGGCAAGTAATTAGGCTGCTTGCCGCCGCGTAAAATGATGTGTCCATATGGATTACCGTGAGTACGGTAAACTGACATTTGGCCATCTTTATCAGGCGAATAGAAAATATGTGGCACTTGCGCTGCTCTCACTGCATCAACAGCGATGTCGATATTCCCATCTGTGCCGTTTTTAAAGCCGACAGGGCAAGATAAGGCCGAAGCCATTTCTCTGTGGACTTGGCTTTCAGTGGTGCGTGCGCCGATAGCGCCCCAAGTCACTAAATCAGCGATATATTGGCCATTGACCATATCTAGAAATTCAGTGGCGATTGGCAAACGTAACTCAGTAATTTGCTGCAATAATTGACGTGCGAGTTTAAGACCTTTATTAGGGCTAAAGCTGCCATCGAGATCCGGATCAGAAATTAACCCTTTCCAGCCAACGATAGTGCGAGGTTTTTCAAAGTACACGCGCATTAATATGCAGATATCGTCTTTCAATTCATGGTGTAGCTTGGCTAAACGCGCGGCATAATCCAGCGCAGCTTTAGTATCATGAATCGAGCATGGGCCTACTATGACCAACAAACGCTGATCGGCTCCAGATAAAATGGCCTCAACTTCACGACGTTGCGCAAGCAGATAATCAGCTGCGCCTTGTGTTAAAGGAAATTCCGTCGCCAGTTCAGCTGGGGAAATAACTTTACAAAGTAGAGATGTGCGTAGTTCGTCAGTTTTAGTGGTCATTCAATTTACCAGACTTGAAAGCAAGTCAATTTAAAACATATTGCGCAGGATTATAACGAATATCACAGTCATGCACAGTCTCAGTTGTTTGAATTTTAGGCAGGCATTCAATTTATTTCGATTAATCGCTGCCAATGACAAGTATCTGTTAGAGCCATCGTGCGTAAATTTAGCTTTTACGCGCGACGACTGATTTATACCTATCATTCAATATTGAGTGAAATGCTAAAACATATGACGTTTCATTCCTGTCATATCTAAAATTTTGGCGGCAATTTCTTCAACGGATTGATTGGTGGTATCCAAAAAAGGAATGCGTTCCTTTTTATAAAGCATTTCCACTTCTTTGACTTCAATACGACATTGGCGCAGCGATGAATAACGGCTATTTTCAAGACGACTTTGGCGTATTTCATGTAAACGGCTGGGTTCTATGGTTAAGCCGAATAACTTATGTTTATTACGTTTAAGATCTTCAGGTAATCGTAAGCTATCCATATCATCTTCTGTGAAAGGGTAGTTGGCGACTTTAATGCCAAATTGCATGGATAAGTACAAGCTAGATGGCGTTTTGCCGCAGCGCGATACGCCAAGCAAGATAATTTCGGCGTTATCCATGTTTTTCATGGTTTGGCCATCATCGTTATCCATGGCGTAATTAATCGCATCAATACGGGTGTCATAGCTTTTATTGCTTTTACCATGGGTGCGATGCATAGCTGGTGTTGCTTGAACGCCTAATTGTTGCTCAAGTGGTGCCACAAAGGTGTTTAAAAAATCATAATCTAGGCCTTCGCTGGAGTAGATTATGTCGCGAATTTCCGATTTTACGATGGAATGAAACACTAAAGGGCGTTCACCTGTGGTAATAAAACTATCATTGATTGTTTTCTTCACCGACTCTGCTTTCTGAACTGTCTCCACAAACGGAATTGTAAGTGCATCAAATGTAATAGGAAACTGGGAAAGTACTGCGTGCCCAAAAATCTCGGCTGTGATCGCCGTCCCATCTGATATATAAAATACTTTACGCGACATTCTGACCTCATTGTAGTAATAAAATTACAAACAAAATTATACATTTACGCTAATTGTCATGGAGTGTAAAATGTCCGTGCCCCGGTGTGAAGGGGCCAACGAAATAAACATGCGGAGATAGAACTGTGCAGCAATATGTACTCTGGTATCAGGAATTAGGCATGGGTGACGTCAATCTAGTGGGTGGCAAAAATGCCTCACTTGGTGAGATGATCAGTAACTTAGCAAATGCAGGCGTACAAGTCCCCGGTGGTTTTGCCACGACTTCGTTTGCTTTTAACGAATTCCTGGAACAAAGCGGACTTAACCAGAAGATATATGATGTCCTAAACACACTGGATGTGGACGATGTCAAAGAATTGGCAAATGTCGGTGCACAGATCAGACAATGGATCATCGAAACCCCTTTCCAGTCGACACTAGAAGAGGCAGTAAAAGCAGCCTACGCTCGACTCGCTTCTGAAACCCACAATGCTTCTTTTGCTGTACGATCTTCTGCCACTGCAGAAGATATGCCTGATGCCTCGTTTGCAGGTCAACAGGAAACTTTCCTAAACGTTAAAGGTTATGACGCAGTTATTGTTGCGATAAAACATGTATTTGCTTCTTTGTTTAACGACAGAGCCATCTCTTATCGCGTTCATCAAGGCTATGAGCACCACGGTGTTGCCTTGTCAGCGGGCGTCCAATTAATGGTGCGTTCTGACAAAGCATCATCGGGCGTGATGTTCTCTATCGACACTGAATCTGGCAATGAAGATGTAGTATTTATTACCTCATCTTACGGCCTAGGTGAAATGGTCGTACAAGGCGCGGTTAACCCTGACGAATTCTATGTGCATAAGCCAAGTTTAAAAGCTGGCCATCAAGCTGTAGTGCGCCGTAATATCGGTAGTAAGCTTATCCAGATGGTGTATTCGGACGATGCTTCTCACGGTAAGCAAGTCAAGATTGAAGATGTGGATGCGAGTCTGCGTCGTCAATTCTCAATCACTGACGCGGAAGTGATGGAACTTGCTAAGCAAGCTGTGATTATTGCTGAGCATTATGGTCGTCCTATGGATATCGAATGGGCGAAAGACGGTAACGATGGCAAGCTGTACATAGTGCAAGCGCGTCCAGAAACTGTTCGCAGCCGTGAAGATGTGCAATTGATTGAACGTTACCACTTAAAGACCCGTGGCGCGGTCATTACTGAAGGCCGTGCTATTGGTCATAAAGTCGGTAGTGGTGTTGCTAAGGTATTGAAATCGATTGCTGATATGGATCAAATTCAGCCTGGTGATGTGTTAGTCACTGACATGACAGACCCTGATTGGGAGCCTATCATGAAGCGCGCTAGCGCTATTGTGACTAACCGTGGTGGTCGTACTTGTCATGCGGCGATTATCGCCCGTGAATTAGGTGTGCCAGCGGTCGTGGGTTGTGGTGATGTCACCTCTCGCATCAAGCACGGCCAATTAGTGACAGTCTCTTGCGCTGAAGGCGATACCGGCTTCATTTATGAAGGTAAGCAAGAGTTTGAAATTATCACTAATCGGGTGGATGATTTACCGAGCTTACCGATGAAAATCATGATGAACGTCGGTAATCCAGACCGTGCATTTGATTTTGCCCGTTTACCAAATGAAGGCGTAGGCTTGGCGCGTTTGGAATTTATCATCAATCGTATGATAGGTATCCACCCTAAAGCCTTGTTGGAATTTGATACGCAAACGCCGCAGTTGCAAGAAGAAATTACTGAGATGATTGCAGGTTATTCATCTCCAGTAGAATTTTATGTTGCTCGTCTGGTTGAAGGTATTGCATCTATCGCCGCAGCTTTCCATCCGAAAAAAGTGATTGTGCGTATGTCTGACTTTAAGTCTAACGAATACGCTAACTTAGTCGGTGGTGACCGATACGAGCCAGAAGAAGAAAACCCTATGTTGGGCTTCCGCGGTGCGAGTCGTTATATTTCTGATTCGTTCCGCGATTGTTTCGCATTAGAGTGTGAAGCAATTAAGCGCGTGCGCCATGATATGGGTCTGACTAACGTCGAAATCATGATCCCATTCGTGCGGACTGTGTCTGAAGCTGAGCAAGTGATTGCTTTGCTTAAAGAGCAAGGTTTAGAGCGTGGTAAAAATGGCTTACGTGTCATTATGATGTGTGAATTACCATCGAACGCTTTATTGGCTGATCAATTCCTCGAGCATTTTGATGGTTTCTCTATCGGCTCTAACGATTTAACTCAGCTCACCTTAGGTTTAGATCGCGATTCTGGCATTATCAGTCATTTATTTGATGAACGTGATGAGGCCGTTAAAGTGTTATTGTCTATGGCAATTAAAGCCGCGAAGGCCAAAGGCGCTTATATTGGTATTTGTGGTCAAGGCCCATCGGATCATGCCGACTTTGCTGCTTGGTTAGTTGAGCAAGGTATTGATACCGTGTCGCTTAACCCTGATACCGTGATAGATACTTGGTTGTATTTAGCAGGAAGTGCCAAATAATCAATAAGCTCGCGAGTTAACTTCAGCTAATTATTGATTATTTTTATAAAAAGCCGCATTTTGCGGCTTTTTTGTTGGTAAATTATTGCGACCATGTGCGATAACAGGTTAACTATTAAGCCTAAACGGCGCTGTGCTTGCGGGCGCTTTTACTGACATCACAGGTTAACACTGACGTTATGACCAAACCTTTGCCAAGAATTACTCACGAACACACCCAAGAAACCATCTTTAGTGTCTATTTAACGGCATTGGCAAGCGAGTGGGGCGGTGACATCGATAATAGCTATGCGGCTAGATTAGCGCAGGCGACGGATAACTCCGTCTATCAATTCTTACCGCAAGCGGTCATTTATCCGAGAAATCAGCAAGATATTCAACGTGCATTAATGCTTGCCAAGCAACCTCAGTTCGCTAAGGTCTATTTTAGTGCGCGTGGCGGCGGCACTGGCACTAATGGACAGTCACTGACCCACGGCATAGTGATGGATTTATCGCGCTACCTTAATCAAGTGCTGGAAGTGAATGTCAACGAAGGCTGGGTTAGAGTGCAAGCTGGGGTAGTTAAAGATCAACTTAACGATGTACTGCGACCCTATGGTTTTTTCTTTAGTCCAGATCTATCTACCTCCAATCGCGCCACTATTGGCGGCATGATCAATACTGACGCATCGGGTGCCGGCTCTCTGGTTTATGGTAAAACCTCAGATCATGTGCTGGGTTTAACATCCGTGTTAAGCGATGGATTTGTGCTTAATACATCGCCTATAGTTGCAACTGCGCTCCCTGATTACATAGAGCAATTAGACAGTCCTATCGCTCAGACATTAGCCCGTAATATAGCAAATCATTGTAAAGCGCAGCGTAATCTTATCCTGCAGCAGTTTCCGGAATTAAATCGTTTTTTGACGGGGTATGATTTAAAACATGTATGGAATGATGAGTTAACTGTGTTTGATTTATCAAGAGTCATTACCGGCTCTGAAGGTACCTTGGCCGTTGTCACGGAAGCTAAATTAAACATAACGGCACTGCCTAAATGCCGCTTGCTGGTCAATATCAAATATGATTCGTTTGAGTCTGCATTAAGGCATGCGCCAACCTTAGTTAATGCTCGTGCCACAGTGGTTGAAACCATAGACTCTAAAGTGCTGGATCTTGCGCGCCAAGATATCATTTGGCACTCAATTGCCTCCTTAATTACCGAGGTTGAAGGTAAAACCATCATGGGGCTTAACATGGTGGAGTTTGCCGGTGATAAAGAGCAAGTTGAGGCCAAACTCAAGCATCTTGAACAGTTGCTACAGCAAGACAATCCTGGGGTGCTTGGATGGCAATCTTGTGATGATTTAGCCAGCGTTGAATTAATTTATAGTATGCGCAAGAAAGCTGTGGGTTTATTGGGCGCTACCAAAGGGCGGCGTAAACCCATTGCCTTTGCCGAAGATACCGCTGTACCGCCGCAATCCTTAGCGGATTTCATTCTGGAGTTTAGGGCATTATTAGACAGTAAAAATTTAGAATACGGTATGTTTGGGCATGTGGATGCCGGTGTCTTGCATGTGCGCCCAGCGCTTGATATGTGCGATCCTAATGATGAAGCCCTACTGAGAACCTTGTCGGATGAAGTGGCCGCATTGACCCGTAAATACGGCGGTTTAATGTGGGGGGAGCACGGTAAAGGCGTGCGGGGAGAATATGGCCCAGCAGTATTTGGTGACGAGTTATACGGCTTATTGCGTCAGATTAAAGGTTGGTTTGACCCCAACAATCAGCTTAACCCTGGCAAATTAGTGAATCCACCAGACGCTGGAGCGCTTAAATATAATATCGACAGTATTAAGCGTGGCACCTTTGATAGACAGATCCCTATCGCAGTGCAACAGGCTTATCCTGATGTGATGAATTGTAATGGTAATGGCTTATGCTTTAACTACAGCAATTTATCTCCTATGTGCCCATCCTTTAAAGTGACTGGCGATAGAATACATTCGCCCAAAGGCCGTACTGGATTAATGCGTGAATGGTTACGCTTACTTGAGTTACAAGGTGTTGATGTTATTGAATTAGCTAAGGCCAAGCCTTTGCCTTTATGGACGCGCTGGCGTAATTCTTTAGCCAAACATAAAGAATACGATTATTCCCATGAAGTCATGGCATCCTTGCAAGGCTGCTTGGCTTGTAAGGCCTGCTCTAGTCAATGCCCTGTAAAAGTGGATGTCCCTAAGTTTAGAGCTGAATTTTTTAATATCTACTATCAAAGATATCAGCGGCCGCTAAAAGATTATCTGGTAGCAGGGCTTGAAGATGGCATTGCTGAACTGGCGAAAACACCTAAGCTTGTTAACGCCGTAAGCAATAACACTGTTAGCCGCTGGTTGATAAAGCAGACATTGGGTTATGTTGATACTCCAGATTTATCGTCACCTAATCTTGTTAACCGCCTGCAAGGGCACGCCTGTTTAGGGTATGACTTAGAAGATTTACAAGCCATAGCTGAACGCGATCGCCATCATTATGTGCTTATTGTGCAAGATCCTTTTAATAGCTTTTATGATGCTGAGCTGATGTATCGCTTGGTATTGTTAATTGAAAAACTTGGGCTTAAGCCGGTATTACTGCCATATACCCCCAACGGCAAGCCTGCGCATATCAAAGGTTTTTTATCAAAGTTTGCCAAGATTGCTCAAAACAGCGCAGATTTTCTTAACCAGTTATCGCAACTAGGTATGCCATTAATCGGGGTTGATCCGGCGCTTGTGCTTTGTTATCGCGATGAATATCGCCAAGTCCTAGGTGCTAAGCGTGGTGATTTTAATGTGTTGCTAGCCAATGAATGGCTAATGACGGTATTGGCTACCCGTAAAACCCCTAGCAAGTTATTATCTAAAACAGATAAAGAAGCGTTAGCAAAAACAGCGAGTTTCGTATGGTTGAGCCATTGCACTGAGTCCACGGCAAAGCCTGAAACTGGTAAACAATGGCAGCAAATTTTTAGTCATTTTGGTGCCAATCTCACGGTTAAAAATTTAGGTTGCTGCGGTATGGCAGGCACTTATGGCCATGAACTGGTGAATATCAACCGCTCCAAAACCTTATTCAGCCTTTCTTGGCAGCCGAGCCTAGCTGAAATACCCGCGGAACAAATCTTGGTCTCTGGCTATTCATGCCGTAGCCAAGTGAAACGTTTTGCCCACTTTAGACCAAGGCATCCAATCGAGGCGTTATTGGATTTGTGCTAACGCTGTAATAGTTAGCTTTTTACAAGCTTATGGAATCATTAGAGCAAAATAAATGGCGCGGCTAAGCCATAAACTAAATGAAAATCTCAGCTAGTTTATTGCGGGCAAGCTGATAGTATTAAGTAAGGGCACAGGACTTGTCTGGCTAATGTAGGTCTGGTTGGTAACGACAATTCTCGTTAGCCGCAACATGATAGGAGGTGACTTTTGAAGCATTATGAACACCTTGGATATTTGATTAGTCACCTTAATGTGGCTCTTCAACATGAATTGGATGAGCGCTTAAAACGCTATCAATTAGATATTAAGCTTTGGCCTGTGCTGTTCGCTTTATGGCAGGAAGAAGGTATTAGTCAAACTGAGCTGTCGAAACGCTGCGATGTCGCCAACTATACGATGACGCGTTTATTGGATCAGTTGCAGCTGCTGGGCTACATCACTCGTCATCAAGAAGCCGACAATCGTCGCGCCTTTCAAATATTTTTAACCGTTGAAGCTAAAGCGCTTGAGCAAGATTTGGTGTATGAGGCTGACAAAGTGAATCAAAAATATTTACTAAGTTTGTCCGCAGAAGAGCAAACTCAATTAATTGCTTTATTAAGTAAAATCAATCGCTCACTGAAATAGTGTGAGAGGGCGTTCAAAATTCTGTGTCAGGCTAATTTTTAAATTTCTAGCACGCTATCTAAACGCCCTTCAAAATAAATCGCTAACTGAGATAAACAAAGGCTCCAATTGTGGATTGGCATGGTCCATTTATCTGAGGCGTTTAATATGCCTGCATAAAGTAGCTTCAACAAGCTATTTTCATTAGGAAAAGCACCTTTGGTTTTGGTGAGCTTTCTAAATTGGCGATGTACCGCCTCAACGGCATTGGTCGTGTAAATCACTTTCCTGATATGTTCTGGGTACCTAAAATAATGGGACAAATTATGCCATTTGCGACGCCAAGAGTTGATTACCAGCGGATAAGCATCACCCCATTTGGCCTCCAGTTCGTCCAATGCCATCTCTGCGGCTTCTTTACTCACGGCTCGATACACAGGCTTTAAATCAGCCATAAACGCTTTCTGATGTTTTGAGGCGACATACTTCATTGAGTTGCGGATCTGGTGGATAACACCTAGCTGTGTTTCCGTATTAGGGAAGATACTGGCTATCGCCTCAGGGAAACCGGTCAAGCTGTCAACACAGGCGATAAGAATATCTTTTACACCACGATTATTAAGATCGGTCAGTACGGATAGCCAGTAATTAGCGCCTTCATTTTCGGATAAATGAAGCCCTAAAATTTCCTTTTTTCCTTTCATATTAAGCGCTAACAATGTGTAAACGGCTTTACTGACGTAACGCCCATCCTCTTTGACTTTATAATGTATCGCATCAAGCCAAACGATAGGATAATGGCTATCTAATGGGCGCTGTTGCCACGCTTTAAGTTCGGGGATGAGTTTATCAGTGATAGCACTGACTGTTGCGTTAGATACATTGATCCCATACATATCTTCAACATGTTGATTAATATCGCGATAGCTCATACCTATACTGAACATCGATAACACTTTACGTTCGATTTCATCGGTTAGCGTAGTTTGATTTTTCTTAATCAACTGAGGCTCAAAAGTGCCATTGCGGTCTCTAGGGGTGTCTAACTCAAAGTTACCGGACGGATGCTTAATGGTCTTAGGGGTTTTGCCATTTTTACGATTAGGCAGAGGATCATGCGCTAAATGCTGCTCAAGCTCAGCCTGGAGAGCCGCTTCAGTGAGTTGCTTGATCAGTGGACCAAGAATGCTGTCTTTACCTGTGAGGCTTTTACCTGACTGCAGATCTTTAAGGGCTTGTTCGAAGTTAAAAGGTTGGGTCATGTGTCATTCCTGTTTTTGAATATTTTACTGAAATGACACAGAATTATGAACACTACCCAGCGTAGCGTTTATCTATCGCTATGATTAGTTGAGCTTCTGCTTTGTCACCTTTACTTCTTTATCGCCTAAGCTTTATTTCAATCATTTCACTATCAACATGGACGTCGATTATGTTATCTCTGTGCAAAATAGAACCTGATCGTAAAGTATCTCCTATTTCTTCATCAATTCGGGGAGTATTTTTTGGCTTGATTGCTGTGTTGAGCGGCGCACCTTTAGCGGCAACAGACGTAAGCGTCACACCTTGTGAGTCAAATACTGAAGCGGCTTATTTTTCTCAATCTATGCCGCTGAATAATGGTATGAGTGTGGTGGTCAGTGAAGGTCAGTATGAGCCTCGCTCGATTGGAACTATGACTGTGATTTTATATCAAGATCTTAATGTCGGGGACTTAGCATCAGGATTGGTGATTAGCCGCGATGGCTTCATTACTAAAACGGCCCTTAATGCTGCCCAGTCACAATTAACTATTACAACGTCTACGGCGGGTAGTGGTAACTACAGTCAAGCCTACCAAGTATGTATTGATGGTAAGCAGCTTAAGCTATGTTAAACCACTAAACCACTAAACCACTAAACCACTTCCACAAGATGGCAAGTGGCATAGCAAATTTAATATCATGGCATGAGTAACATCATGGTCAACAGTACGAGTAAGGAGCTGATGACCATGACTTGTTTGGTTTGCTTTTGACTCATTTTAAGATGTTCAGCACTTGGGACTAAGCTAGTTAATAAATGTTGGTTTTTATAAATCCGGCAACGCAATTGCTGGCTAACGGGGTCAAGGTGTAAGGTCAATGAGCATTGTTGGCCGTTTAAGAGTTCAAAATTGTGTTGGCTTTGGTTCGTGAAATTAAATTTTGATGAGACTACTTTGCCATTAAGCAGTACTCTTTCAAGTCCACACCAATTGCTAGCCTCAATTTTCAGTGCTTGTTGATTGATAAAATAATCAAAGTAAACCATACGCAATCCTTAGCTTTTAGGTATTGATTTAATTCAAGCAAAGACTTGAGTCGGTCGCCATGATTGTGAAATATTTATTCTGAAGCGGCACTAGGGCAATGTTGATAGAACCACTATGGCCGTGTGTTGTGGCAAGCAAGACATAAAAATGTATGGTCCGCCTCGTTATTGCAAATGATATTTTCGATAACGAGGTTGGTTTGCGCTAATGTATTCGGAGTCTTCATTAGGTGCTACCACCCGCTCCACGATGAGTTCCGCGCTAGATTGTCCTCAAAAAGCCCAAAGCATACTGCGTTGCTGTTTTTTATGTCAGGTCTTCAATCTAGTGGTCTGACCGTTCTGCCATCTTTTTTATCATCTGCAAACTCGGCTTAAACTCTTACTTCAAATGCTTGCTTGGTCGATAACACTGACCACGCTATCCGCACTAACTTATTCGCCAAAGCGACAACCGCTACGTTAAATGGCTTTCTGGCTCTTAACTCCAAAATCCATTCACCAAAAACAGCGACTGCAACCTCTGGCCTTGATAAAATCGACCGTGCACCATGGATGAATAACGTCCTCAACGCTTTGTTGCCGCGCTTACTTATCCCCAAAAGCGTGGTTTTGCCGCCAGTTGAGTATTGATGTGGGACAAGCCCTATCCAGGCGGCTAACTGTCGTCCATTTTTAAAGTGACCCACATCGGAGATATCCGCTAAACACTGACTCGCTGTTAAATTTCCCACACCTGGGATAGATTTAAGCAGTTGAGCATCTTCATTTTGCTCGACAAGCTGTTTCAGCTTGTTATCTTGACCTGCAATACGCTCATTAAGCTGTAAATAGTATTGGTGATGCTCAATCAACTCCTGCATTAACATCTGAGGAATAGATTCTTTACTATAAGCAAGCCATTGAAATAGGCTCTTCATCTTGCTATGCCCTTTAGGGAAGCTCATACCAAATTCAAGCAAGATAGCTCCAATACGGGACATGCACGCGGTACGCTCTTTTACGTAACTAGAACGAATACGTTGGATCACTGAGATAACCTGAGCAGTTTCAGTTTTAACACCAACAAAGCGCATCGATGGGCGTGTTGATGCTTCCGCTATTGCATCAGCATCGATGTAATCATTTTTATTAGTTTTAACGTAAGGTTTAACGTACTGCGGAGGAATGAGTTTAACTTCGTGCCCAAAAGACTGGCACTTTCGAGCGAGCCAATGTGAGCCACCACATGACTCCATGGCTATGATTGTTGCGGGTGTTTGAGCTAAAAACTCAATAAGTTTTGCGCGAGATAAATGCTTTCGAAATTGCTCTCGACCGCTATAGTCATGAGCAACAAGATGAAAAGAAGATTTGCCTAAATCGATCCCAATTACTTTAATAGTAGACATGATGGTTCGCCTCTTTGTTTGCCTAACCCTAAGCTTAGCTTAGGGGTGAGGCGGACCATCTAATTAAGGCCATAGGTTTACTATGGCCATTATCGAAGCGCTAGATAGTGTTTTTAACTTAAAGGACTAGAAAGTTAAAGACTATTAATCACACGCGTTCACACTTAAGCGGCGGCGTTAATGATTTTACGTGCCATTTCATCGGCTACAGAATTAGTGGTACGGTTTTGTGCGTCTGCTTGAACGAAAATAGTTTCTAGGGTTTGATAAATCTGCTTCACTTTTTCCGTTGATAGCGCGGCATCATAGTTATTTTCAAAGGAGACATTAATAATCCCGCCAGCATTAATTACATAATCTGGAGCATAAAGAATACCCATAGCTTTTAACTGTTCACCATGGCGTAATTCAGCCAATTGATTATTGGCACAACCTGCCACAATACCGGCTTTCAACAATGGCAGGGTCGTATCATTTAGAGTGGCACCGAGCGCGCAAGGTGAATACACATCCACTTCTTGATGATAGATATCTTGCGGAGCGACAACTTTAGCGTCAAATTCTGCTGCTACTTGCGCTAGCGCGGCTTGATTGATATCTGTCACAATCAGTTTGGCGCCTTCGTTATGCAGATAGCGACACAGATGGTATCCCACATGACCTATGCCTTGGACTGAAATCTTAAGTCCAGCCAAGCTATCGGAACCATTTCTATGCTTGTTGGCCGCCTTAATACCTAAATAAGTGCCAAGTGCAGTAAAGGGGGAAGGGTCACCGCTTTTACCTTCTAACCCAGCTACATAGGGTGTTTCTTGACGGGCAATCATAATATCTTTCGGGCTAACACCAACATCTTCAGCCGAATAATATTGGCCACCTAAGCTATGAACAAAACGCCCAAAAGCCTTAAATAGGGCTTCACGGTCGGTGATCTTAGGGTTAGCTATAATCACAGATTTACCGCCACCCATAGCCAATCCGGCCAAGGCATTTTTATAGGTCATGCCACGGGAAAGACGCAAGACGTCATTAAGGGCGTCATCATCGTTTTGATAGTTCCACATTCTACAGCCACCAAAGGCTGGACCAAGATTAGTGTTATGAACGGCAATAATGGCTTTTAAGCCACTGGCTTGGTCGTGACAGAAAACGACTTCTTTATGATCATCATAAGAAACATGATTAAAAACAGCCACTGATAATACCCCTGTGGTGGAATGCCTACAGATAGACGATTGTTGTGAATTTGCTTAACGATAACATTTTGCTAATGTCGCACCAAGCCCAGAGATAAGTGTTTGGCGCTTTTTTCGGCAACTTTACTTGCCATATTTATACAGCATTAACAACTTCATCAATGACTTGATTATTTACCCGATTAAATGAGGTTTGCTTGTGTCTGTTTTGTTGCGGCAAGCGCTGGCTTGAGGCAGTATGTTGTTATCAAAATAAAAAGCAGTAAGGAATGTGTGATGACTGATAAATCTGCGGTTCCGGAAACATTAACGCCTGAGCAACAACAAGCGTTAGAGCAACAGCGTGAAATTTGGGTCCGTGAACAATTTCAAAAGGCCAATCGATTTTTAGCCGAAAAAGGCATTATTCCGGGTAAGGTACTGGTCGATCAGAGTCGCTACCTTGCGCCTTATGTTGCTGTATGGAAAATGGAAACCGCTAAACCGGCTAAAAAAACCTACTGGGTTATTTCTGGTGACTTACCTACGGATGTGGTTGAAGTTGGCGCAGCGGCCAATCCCCGCGAAGTGCTACGTCATTTTTCACTCAATTGGCAATTAAAGGCTGAGAATCTCATTCGCTCGGGCGCTGTGCGCGATAAAACCCAAGCTAAATTTGCCAACTTATTGATTTCAAGAGCCCAGAGCTTATATCTGATGCAAAACGATGAGGCATTATGGGCTTAGTCTATTGCTTTATATAACAAAAAAGACAGAAGCTTAGGCTTCTGTCTTTTTATGTAGGTTGGCAGTGATGTTGATTTCAATGGGTCTGCATTGCATTAACAGCAAGCTTTAGCATCCACCATGTTATTATTCAGTCAAATAATAATAGCCAGCGTTTATCCAAGATAATAATAAGGCTTTAATCGCATCTTGCTCACACAGTAAGGTCAGTTGCTCAGCGCTTAAACAGCGAGCTTCGGCCAATTGACTCAATTGCTCTGGAGTCGCTTGTGGCAATGGGAAAATATCGCCGTTGGCAAACAGTCGCAACTGATTATCATGTTCAAGCAATAATACCTTTAAGCCACCAATGCGCTGCAGCGTTGCACCATCTGCGATGGCATCATCGAGTTCATCTTCAGTGAGTTCAGGCTCCATCTCGTTAATATCAAGATCAAAACGGCTTTGGCTAAGTAAGCGTCCCAGCACTGATTGATATTGACGCGGATCGGCTGCTAAATCAGCAACTAGTTGCATGATCCCCTGTTGCTGCTGCTCGCTTAAGATAGCGGCTGGTAAGGTTTCACTTTTTGACACAAAGCGCTGCTGGCCTAAATGGTTATCAAGCATATAGTCCGCGAGTTCACCTAACAATTCTTGCTGTGATGGCGCTCTAAAGCCCATGGAGTAGCTCATGGATGGCTCGAGGGTGAAACCACGATGCGGGAATCCTGGTGGAATGTATAAAATATCTCCAGGAGCCAACACTGTATCTATGATAGGCTCAAAATCTTCAATCAATGGGCTGTTGGCATCATTGTTGCGTTGTTGATATTGACCTAAAGGACCTACGGTCCAACGACGGCTGCCACTGCCTTGAATGATGAATACATCATAATTATCAATATGTGGACCAACCCCGCCGCCTGGCATAGCAAATGACACCATCAGATCGTCAAAGCGCCAATCAGGCAGGAAACGGAAACTGTCGCAAAACGGGTGAGTTTGCTCTGCAAAATGATTAACAGCCTGCACCAATAACTGCCAATTTTGCTCGCCTAACTGGCTAAAGTCAGTGATAGGACCTTGCTGTATGCGCCAATTGTCACCTTCGGTAAACACAAGTCGTGAGCTAATTTCTTCTTCCATCGCTAAACCAGCCAGTTCATCGGCCTCGATGGGATCAACAAAATTAGTAAACCCTTGGCGAATGACCGTAGGTTGTTGTTGCCAGTATTGACTCAGGAAGTCAGCTTTATCGAGATGGAGTTGATACATAGATGGATTTACCAATACAAGAGGCCAAGAACTGGCACTGAAAAACATAAACGGCAACCCTAAGGTTGCCGCCAATGGGTTAGGACACTCTATTATAGCTCGTCAACAAATTGTGCTGCACGGCCAATATAGTTTGCAGGTGTCATAGCTTTTAATTCAACTTTAACTGCGTCAGGCAGATTTAAGCCATCGATAAATTGAGCCAGTTGCTCAGCATCAATGCGCTTACCACGAGTCAACTCTTTCAGTTTTTCATATGGCTTCTCAATGCCATAACGACGCATTACTGTTTGTACTGGTTCAGCCAGTACTTCCCAGTTATGGTCTAACTCGTTACGCAGGTTCGCTTCATTGACTTCAAGCTTGCTCATGCCTTTTAGCGTTGATTGATAAGCAATTAACGCATGGGCAATACCTACGCCTAAATTACGTAAGACAGTTGAGTCAGTTAAATCGCGCTGCCAGCGTGACAGCGGTAACTTAGCGGCTAAATGCTGCATAATGGCATTGGCGATACCTAAGTTACCTTCAGAGTTTTCAAAGTCGATTGGGTTAACTTTATGCGGCATGGTTGATGAGCCAATTTCACCAGCAATGGTTTTTTGCTTGAAGTGACCCAGAGCAATGTAACCCCAAATATCGCGATCAAAGTCGATTAAGATGGTGTTAAAGCGCGCGATAGCATCAAACAACTCAGCAATGTAATCATGCGGCTCAATTTGAGTGGTATAAGCATTCCAATGCAAGCCTAAGCTGGTGACAAAGCGCTCTGACAGTTCATGCCAGTTAACTTCAGGGTATGCTGAAATGTGGGCGTTGTAGTTACCGACGGCACCATTAATTTTACCCATGATTTCAACGGCTTTGATTTGCTTCACTTGACGCTCTAACCGCACTGCCACGTTAGCCATTTCTTTGCCCAATGTCGATGGGGTCGCTGGCTGGCCATGGGTGCGCGACATTAATGGCACGTCACGGTAGTCTTTGGCTAACTTCTTGATACCGTCAACTAATTGTTGGCAATAAGGCAGAACAATTTGCTCGCGGGCTTCAGTTAACATTAAGCCGTGAGATAAGTTGTTAATGTCTTCAGAGGTACAAGCAAAGTGAACGAATTCATCAATGGCGACTAATTCAGCGTTGCCTGCGATTTTTTCTTTAATGAAATATTCAACCGCTTTAACGTCATGATTAGTCGTGGCTTCAATGGCTTTAACGCGCAGCGCATCAGCTTCATTAAAGTTATCTTTAATCGCATCTAACAGGGATAACGCGGTTTCACTGAACGGCGGAACTTCGGTGATTTCTGGGCAGCTTGATAACAGCTTTAACCAGTTGATTTCAACTTGAACACGGTATTTAGTCAAACCGAACTCGCTGAAAATCCCTCTAAGTGAGGCGGTTTTACTACCATAACGACCGTCTACAGGGGAGATAGCAGTTAGTGCGGATAGTTCCATGAAAAGCTCCTTGGTGAACCTAAATAAACATTAAAGGGAAAGAGATTGGGTTGCCGCATTAACCATCGCTTTGCGGGCAAAGACTAGATGGCGACGTTTGCCACCGAGTTGTCGCCATAACACAGCGCTACGCATAGCTGACAAGAGTAGGGCACGAATTTTCTGTTGCACCAAGGGACGCTGCAGACAGTTAGGGTTACCTGTTATTTGTATTTTAGGCCCTAATTCGCTGATGATATCACTGTAAATCGAGGCTAAATTGGCAATAACCTGCTCAT
This sequence comes from Shewanella sp. SNU WT4, assembly GCF_006494715.1. NCBI lineage: Bacteria > Pseudomonadati > Pseudomonadota > Gammaproteobacteria > Alteromonadales > Shewanellaceae > Shewanella > Shewanella sp. SNU WT4. The sequence goes on along the minus strand of NZ_CP041151.1, from coordinate 2,670,956 downwards.
CAGTAATAGCAAAATGGTGAAGTTGTCTTCCGACTTGATTAATCCGCTCGGCCAACATGCCTAAGGCTTTTGGATTGCGGCTTAATTTTCGCTCTAATGCCAAAATGCCGATTAAATAGCGTGTAAGCTCGACATCTTTATTGCCTTGCTCACCTAATTGGCTCTGAATGAGCTGCATGCCACGGCGCTGTGAAAATTTATCGGGATAGACATCGGCCACCGACTCTGGGTTGGTGACCAAAATGCTGTTGAGGCTGGCGGCCAACATCTCTTTATCGGATTCACCGTGGCGAGATAAGTGTTGAACTTCTGCGACCGCTTGAAGCAGGCCCGCAAAGGCCTGAATACGTTCCATGATGGCGTCACTCACTGTGATTTATTCTTTAATTAACGCGTCAATAATGCCGCCACCAAGACAAACTTCGCCATCATAAAACACAGCAGATTGTCCTGGGGTAACGGCACTCACTGGGAGGTCGAAACGAACGATAATGCGGCCTTCATCCAATATCTGTACTTGGCAAGCTACATCTTGCTGGCGATAACGGGTCTTAACGCTGATACGGGCACCATCGCTAGGACCTTTGCTATCGACCCAATGCAGTTGGTTGACTTCCATACCAACAGACATCAGACGCGGATGTTCATGGCCTTGGCCTATGATTAACACATTGCGCTCAACATCTTTATCGACCACATACCAAGGGTCATCATTGCTGTTTTTCATGCCGCCAATGCCTAAGCCTTTACGCTGGCCTAAGGTGTGGTACATCAAGCCTTCATGGCGACCAATGACTTCGCCTTCTGGGGTTTCGATATTGCCTGGTTGGGCTGGAAGGTAAGTCGCTAAAAAATCTTTAAACTTACGTTCACCGATAAAACAAATTCCCGTACTGTCTTTCTTATTGGCAGTAATTAGGCCTTGTTCTTCAGCGATACGGCGTACTTCAGGCTTTTCCAATTCCCCCACAGGGAATAAGCTGCGAGCGACTTGCTGCTCGTTTAAGGTATATAGGAAATAGCTTTGATCTTTATTGCCATCAACACCACGCAACATCTGGGTATGACCTTGGCTATCATGGCGGCGTACATAGTGACCCATGGCAATATAATCGGCATCAAGAATATCATCAGCAAACTCTAAGAATGCCTTAAATTTGATTTCTTTATTGCACATGATATCGGGATTAGGCGTACGACCTGCCTTATATTCTTGAAGAAAATATTCAAAAACATTGTCCCAATATTCAGCGGCAAAGTTGACGGTATGAAGCTTAATACCAAGTTTGTCACACACGGCCTGCGCATCTTTAAGATCGTCAGTGGCGGCGCAATAGTCATCGGTGTCGTCTTCTTCCCAGTTCTTCATAAACAGGCCTTCGACATCATAACCCTGTTGCTGCAGAAGATAGGCAGATACCGATGAGTCAACACCGCCGGACATACCGACAATGACTTTAAGGGGTTTTGTTGAAGTGCTTTCTGTCATGAAATCAAACCTGAAAAATAAATCAATAAACAAAGTTTAGTGGCATTAATCTTAGCGCTAGTGCTTACGTTTACGGTGAAACTTAAGCCTTATTGACTGGCGCAAATGAGTGGTTAAAGCCAATAAAAACGGTGGCGTATTCTAGCATGCTTTGCTGGCAACGGCTATTGCGCGCTGTTCTGATATCCGAGCTCAGTGTTCGGGCAATATCTTTGGCGCTAAGTGTTGGCTGTTAAACATGATGTGGACATAAGGATTAGACTAAGTCATCACAGTTAAGGAGCGATAAGTCGATGTGTTGCCCTTGGCGAAAATCATCGATGGATTTGAGTACTAAGGGACTACGCAGCTTATCCTTAAGTGCCACTATGCTGGCATAATCAAGCCAATGGGCGGCGCGAATTTGTGAGTCTTGCGGCGCAGGCACTGTCATCTCAGTGAGTTCAAGCGCAAAAGTAAAGCGCAAAAAAGCAAGTTCAGGACTGGCACTGAACTGATAAATACCGACTAAATGACTTGGACTAATCTTAAGCCCCGTTTCTTCAAACACTTCGCGGCAACAGGCCTGCTCGAGACTCTCATGAGCTTCAAGGTGGCCTGCGGGTTGATTAAATCGCTGCTCGCCATCAATTATTTCTTCTACGACTAAATAGTGCTGCTGGCAATAAATGACGCAGGCAACAGTCACATTGGGGCGATAGCGTTCTGTCATGAGTTAACCTTTAACGTTGGCATTAATGTTAATGCCCGCATCAGTGTCGTTATGAGTTAAGACGCGAAATTCGCCGTTAGCTAAATCCTGTAAATGATATTCACCAATGGCAGCTCGAATCAGCCTTAATGTCGGGAACCCTACGTGTGCCGTCATACGGCGCACTTGGCGGTTGCGACCTTCACAAATTTTAATTTCCAGCCATCGAGTGGGGATGGCTTTGCGCTCTCTCACCGCAGGTGTTCTTGGCCAGATATTGGGTTCTGCTATCAGCTTAACTTTGGCTGGTAAGGTCATGCCATCTTTAAGTTCAACGCCCTGACACAAAGCGTTAATCGCATCATCAGTAGGTTCACCTTCAACCTGTACCCAATAAGTTTTCCATGTTTTTTTATTGGGTTGGGTGAGTTTTGCCTGTAGTAGTCCATCATTGGTGAGTAATAACAAGCCTTCACTGTCTCTATCGAGTCGCCCGGCCGCATAGACATCAGCAATATCAATATAATCTTTTAATGTTTTTCGGCCGTTTTCATCGGTAAATTGGCAAAGTACATCAAAGGGTTTATTGAATAACACTATGATGGGATTGGCCGCTCGTGGCCGCCGCGGTTTTTTAGCAGTAGCGCGCGCTTTACCCACGTTGGTTGTCGTCAGGGATCGTTTAGTCGACTGAGTTGCGGGCTTATTGATGCGTTTTTTCCAAGAGTTTGAGACTGTCACTGCGATTTATCGTCATTCGGTTTGTTAATAGTTTACTTGTGATTGATGATGAGTGGAATTTGAATCTTGTCTTGAATGCTCTATGATGTGGGCTGTAATTGTGACTTTAGTTGATATTTAATGTTTTTTGTGAAGTAACGTCGGGCGGTTGGTTGGCAATGAATGCCAAACGTAAAGAAAGCTAACAAGTGCTTTATGTCGCCGCCCTCAGGAAATCATTATAATAAAGTAGGACGTAAAATGGACGTAACAAGACCGACAATCATCTATACCCAGACCGATGAAGCTCCAGCATTGGCGACATATTCATTACTCCCGATTATTCAATCGTTTGCTCATAAAGCCGGTGTTCACATTGAGACTCGCGATATTTCCTTATCTGGTCGGATTATTGCTAATTTTGCTGAGTATTTATCGCCAGAGCAGCAAATACCTGATGATTTAGCCCTGTTAGGAGAATTAGCGACGTTACCGCAAGCCAATATCATCAAGCTGCCCAACATCAGTGCTTCTGAACCACAATTAAAAGCCTGCATTAAAGAATTACAACAACAAGGCTATCAATTACCTAATTATCCTGATGATCCGCAAGATGCCAAGCAACAAGCCATCAAGAAAACCTATGACAAGATTAAAGGCAGTGCGGTTAATCCCGTATTGCGTGAAGGCAATTCCGACCGCCGCGCGCCTTTGTCTGTAAAAAATTATGCGCGCAAACATCCGCATAGCATGGGCGCTTGGCAATCAAGCTCTGCCACTCATGTGGCTCATATGCAGTCCGGCGATTTTTATGGCAGTGAGCAATCGGTTACGCTGACCAAGGATGATTCAGTTTCAATTATTTTTGAACACCAAGGTAAGCAGCAACCCTTGCGTGCGCCAGTAAAGGTGCTTGCTGGCGAAATCATTGATGCCGCGGTGATGAGTAAGCGTGAGTTAATCGCGTTTTATCAGCAAGAAATCGCCAAGGCTAAAGAGCAAGATGTGTTGTTATCTTTGCATCTTAAAGCGACCATGATGAAAGTATCTGACCCAATATTCTTTGGTCATGCGGTGTCGGTATTTTATCAAGAGGTACTGACCAAGTACGCCGGTGTGATTGAGCAGCTTGGCGTTGATGTTAACAACGGTATTGGTGACTTATATAGCAAGTTAGAAACCTTAGACACAGAAACCAAAAACGCTATTTTGACCGATTTAGCTGAGGTTTATCGCAAGCAGCCTGCGCTAGCAATGGTTAATTCCGATAAAGGTATTACCAACTTGCATGTACCTAGTGATGTGATTATCGATGCCTCTATGCCAGCGATGATCCGCACTTCTGGTCAAATGTGGGGCCCTGATGGTCAACCAAAAGACACTAAAGCTATGGTCCCAGATCGCTGCTATGCCGGTGTTTATCAAGCCACCATAGATTTTTGTAAGCAGCATGGCGCCTTTGATCCGCGCACTATGGGCAGTGTGCCAAACGTGGGCTTAATGGCACAAAAAGCGGAAGAATATGGTAGCCATGATAAAACCTTTGAAATGCAATCAGCGGGTGTGGTTAAAGTGATTGATAGTCAAGGGCAAGTGCTTATGCAGCATAGTGTTGACACTGGTGATGTATGGCGCATGTGTCAGGTAAAAGATGCTCCTATTCGCGATTGGGTAAAACTTGCGGTTAACCGTGCGCGCTTGTCACACACTCCCGCGATTTTCTGGTTAGACAGCGAACGCGCTCATGATAGTCAGTTGATTGTAAAGGTTGAAAAATACCTTAAAGAGCACGACACCAAAGGGCTAGATATCCAAATTCTAGCGCCAGTGGCGGCGACTTTGCAGACCTTAGCACGAATTAGAGAGGGTTTAGACACCATTTCAGTTACTGGCAACGTGTTACGTGACTATCTCACCGATTTGTTCCCCATTTTAGAACTAGGCACCAGTGCTAAAATGCTGTCTATTGTGCCGTTAATGAATGGTGGTGGTCTGTTTGAAACTGGTGCTGGTGGCAGCGCGCCTAAACATGTTGAGCAGTTAGTGCAAGACAACCATTTACGCTGGGATTCGCTCGGTGAGTTTTTAGCGTTAGCAGCCTCATTAGAGCATTTAGGTCAAACCACAGATAACCCTTCGGCGCTGATTATGGCAAAAGCGCTCGACATAGCTATCGGCCGCTTCCTTGAACAAAATAAGTCACCTACGCGCAGAGTCGGTGATATTGATAATCGCGGCAGTCATTTTTATCTTGCTATGTATTGGGCGCAGGCCATGGCTCAACAAACGGATGATACTGATTTAGCCAGTGATTTTAATGTGTTAAGCCAAGCGTTATTGGATAATGAAGTGGCGATTGTTGAGCAGCTTAATAGTGTTCAGGGCAAAGCCGTAGATTTAGGGGGTTATTATCGTCTTGATGATAATAAAGCCAATGCTGTGATGCGCCCTAGTGCTATTCTCAATCAACTATTATCTATTTGATTGATTTAAAATAATAAAAAAGGCAGGGACAACCTGCCTTTTTTATCTGTTCATTCCTCAGTGAAGAGGAAGCACCTATGCTTATAATACAGGTGATATTGCTGAAGCATGCATGCCTTTTGGGCCTTGCTCCACTTCAAACTCAACCGGTTGGCCTGCTTTTAGAGTTCTATAGCCTTCCATAGTGATTGTTGAGTAATGCGCAAATACATCTTCACCGCCTGCGTCCGGACAAATAAACCCGAATCCTTTGGCGTTGTTGAACCATTTAACAGTTCCGCTAGCCATACTTCCACTTCCTTCTATTGTCTACTTCCCAGTAAAATAGTAAAACCTAGTAAGCGGTTCCTTTTTCTCCGCCTAAGTAACAGAATGAAAGCAGGCCTGTTGGATGTCAAGCGAAAGTTAACAATTGAATAACAATTGTTTTATTTCTATTTATCAATTGGTCGCAACCAATTTTAGAGGCTAATATTGCAATATGGGAAAAGTTGGAAATATTGAAAAGCTTCAGGAACTTCAAATAGCTGAAGTTACACCACCTTCTATGTATTTGGTGATCCTGAATAATGATGATTACACCCCAATGGATTTTGTCATTGAGGTGTTGAAGTTGTTTTTTAACCTAACTGATGAAAAAGCGACAGATATTATGCTGACAGTTCATCACCAAGGGAAAGCAGTCTGTGGTATGTATCCTTTTGATATTGCGGAGACTAAAGTGATGCAAGTAAATCAATTTGCCAGAGAGAATGATCATCCGTTACTGTGTTCTTTTGAGAAAGCGTAAATCTGGTAGTCAACCGCACAAGTCTTGGCATTTTTTTAGGGGGTGCGTATGCTGAACAAAGATCTTGAAGTCACCTTAAACCTGGCGTTTCAGCAAGCCAGAGATGCGCGTCATGAGTATATGACCGTAGAGCATTTGTTGCTGGCATTAATTGATAATCCAGCTGCTCAAGAAGCTTTAGTCGCTTGTGGTGCTAAGCTTGATAAGTTGCGTCTCGATGTAGAGCAATTTATCCAACAAACCACTCCTCTGATCCCGCAATCAGATACAGAAGGGCGCGAAACTCAACCAACGCTCGGTTTTCAGCGGGTACTGCAACGTGCAGTATTTCATGTGCAATCTTCTGGTCGACAAGAAGTGACTGGTGCTAACGTATTAGTCGCCATTTTTTCTGAACAAGAATCACAAGCCGTTTATCTTTTACGTCGCAGCGATATCAGTCGTCTGGATGTAGTCAATTTCCTATCTCATGGCTTTAACAAGCAAGATGAAAACATGAATTTTGATGAAGAACCTGCCAGTGAAGAAAAATCGGAAGAGTCTGAAGATAACAGTATGTTGTCGCAGTTTACTAGCAATCTGAATGCAGCGGTGTTAGCGGGTAGTATCGATCCCTTGATTGGTCGCGATCTGGAAATTGAACGCACGATTCAAATTTTATGCCGCCGCCGTAAAAATAATCCACTGTTAGTGGGTGAAGCCGGAGTGGGTAAAACGGCGATTGCTGAGGGCTTGGCGTATCAGATAGTCAATAAGAACGTGCCAGATATTATGGCAAAGGCTACTGTGTATTCGCTAGATCTTGGTGCGTTACTCGCGGGTACCAAGTACCGCGGTGATTTTGAAAAACGCTTTAAAAGTTTATTAAAAGAATTAATGGCTGATAAACATGCCATTTTATTTATCGACGAAATTCATACCATTATAGGTGCAGGGGCCGCATCTGGTGGCGTAATGGATGCCTCTAATTTACTTAAACCGTTGTTATCTGGTGGTAAACTTCGCTGTATGGGCTCGACCACTTTTCAGGAATATCAAAGTATTTTTGAAAAGGATAGGGCTCTAGCTAGACGTTTCCAAAAAATTGATGTTAATGAACCAAGCATTAGTGAAACCACGCGGATTTTACAAGGCCTTAAAAGTAAGTATGAAGAGCATCATGGTGTGCGTTATACCCACGCCGCGTTGGTAAGTGCCGCGACCTTATCAGCTAAGCATATTAATGACCGTCACTTACCGGACAAAGCCATTGATGTGATAGATGAAGCGGGCGCTAGAATGGTGATGCTGCCATTGAGTAAACGTAAGAAAACGATTGGGCAGGCTGAGATTGAATATATTATTTCGCGCATGGCCAGAATTCCTGAAAAATCGGTTTCAATGTCTGATAAAGAAATGCTGAAGAATCTTGAGCGAAATCTTAAGATGGTAGTATTTGGTCAAGATAAGGCGATTGAAACGTTAAGTGCTTCTATTCGTCTCTCTCGCAGCGGTTTAGGTCACGAAAATAAACCTGTCGGCAGCTTCTTATTTGCCGGTCCCACAGGCGTTGGTAAGACGGAAGTCACCAATCAGTTAGGCAAGTGCTTAAATCTGAAGGTTATCCGTTTTGATATGTCAGAATATATGGAATCCCATGCGGTATCACGCTTGATAGGTGCGCCTCCTGGTTATGTTGGCTTTGATCAAGGTGGTTTGCTTACTGATGCCGTGATCAAGAATCCTCATTGTGTGATTTTGCTCGATGAAATTGAAAAGGCACACCCGGATATTTATAACCTGCTATTACAGGTAATGGATCACGGTAAGCTGACTGATAATAACGGTCGCAAAGCTGATTTTAGGCATGTGACAGTCGTCATGACCACTAACGCAGGCGTGCACGAAACCATTCGTAAGTCCATTGGTTTCCAGCAACAAGATCACACTTTAGATGCGATGACTGAAATTAACCGGGTCTTTTCACCGGAATTTAGAAATAGACTCGATGCGATAGTGTGGTTTAACCATCTCGATATGGCCATCATAGCTAAAGTCGTTGATAAGTTTTTAGTGGAGTTGCAAGCACAGCTTGATGATAAACGTGTGACACTGGAAGTAACCGATGAAGCCAGAACTCTGTTAGCTGAAAAGGGTTACGATAAGACCATGGGAGCTCGTCCAATGGCTCGTGTGGTCACTGAATTAATCAAGCGCCCATTAGCGGATGAGATTTTATTCGGTTCATTAGAGACCGGTGGCACCGCGTTTGTAGATGCCATCAATGGTGAGATTGTAGTAAAAGTCGAAGCCTTAGTCCCGGCATAAGTTTTAGCATATGTCCCTGTATGGGCAATAGTTAGTTCACGAGTAAATACCTAGCTAATATTATAGGTAATAAAAAAGGTCGCTTCGGCGACCTTTTTTTATGACAGCGTATTTTAACAACTGTTTTACCAACCTGCTGATGCAATAAAAAAACCCGGTTTTACCGGGTTTAACAATACGATATTTCGCAGGCGTGGCGTAGAAATTAACGTGCGCGGAAGACGATACGACCTTTGCTCAGATCATATGGAGTCAACTGAACGGTAACTTTGTCGCCGGTCAGGATGCGGATGTAGTTTTTGCGCATTTTGCCTGAAATGTGTGCGGTCACAACATGACCATTTTCCAGTTCTACGCGGAACATTGTATTTGGCAAGGTCTCCAAAATGGTGCCTTGCATCTCAATGTTGTCTTCTTTCGCCATTAATTAATTGTCCCATAGCCTTCGAATATTAAAAACGGGCGTATCATGCCGCAAAAAGCCGCTGCTGTAAAGCGCTGCGTGAGCAGGAGAAGCCACTTGTGGCTCTCGTCGGAACATCAGATTTCTGCCGACGTCACCCATCCCTGTGTTGTCAGTATTTCATACGGACGGAATTGGCGTTTATAGCACATTTTGCGGTTAGCATCTATCTGGTAACCCAAATAAACGTAATCTTTTGCTAACTGTTTGGCTATGGCTAACTGTTTTAATATTAATAAATTTCCTGGAGATAAGGCTTCATAATCAGGATCGAAGTAGCTGTAAACCGCTGATAAACTATTCATAGTGCAATCAGTCACTGCGACCCCGATTAATTTGTCACCGTCATAGAGTTCAATGTATAACTGCTCTAACCAATTGCAGATTAAAAAATCCTGATATTGCTCCAGGCTTGGAGGGAACATGGCACCATCTGCATGGCGTAAGCGGATGTATTTTTCATAGCGTGAATAATGATCATCACAGGGGGTATGCTTGATTTGCCAACTAAGGTGACTGCCTTTACGGGCATTACGTTTCTGTCTCGATGATGGCGTAAATTGTTGACTATTGATTCGTATGGGTTGGCATGCGGAGCATTGAGGGCACCTTGGTTGATAGATAGATTGACCGCTGCGCCTAAAGCCTAGCGCCATCAAACGTTCATACAATTGTGGGGTGACAGACTGCTGGATAACTAATAATTGCTCTTGTTGGCTCGCTAGGTAGCTGCAGGGAAAGATTTGGCTTATTCCTATGGGAACAGTCATGGTTTCAGAGTTCAAGAGTAATCTCCTGCGGTTGCCAGCATTCTGCAGATATAGTGGTTTGCCTTAATCTATACAGTTGCTGCAAGAATTCGGAGCGTTTAATCGTTATTGCCCCTAAGGATTGCAGATGTGGGTTCATTACTTGCGCATCTATTAATTGGCAGTTAAAGCGCAATAGATGTTGTTGCAGCATGATTAAAGCGGCTTTTGAGGCGTTGGTTTCAGTATGAAACATAGATTCACCACAAAAAACTTGCCCGATATTAATCCCATAAAGACCACCAATTAATCTGTCTTGCTGCCAGACCTCAAATGAATGTGCACGTCCTTGATGATGCAATTGCTCATAAGCTGAAATAATCTGCTCACTTATCCAAGTGCCAGCCTGCTGAGCTCTTGGGGCTGCGCATGCGTTGATGACATCACTGAAGCTATGGTTGATGGTAAAACGCCAGGATTGTTTTTTGAGGGATTTTTTTAAACTGGCACTAATATGTATCTCGCCGGGGATAAAAATGGCTCTGGGATCGGGAGACCACCACAGGATAGGATCATCTTGATTGAACCAAGGGAAAATGCCATGGTAATAGGCGCTAAGTAAACGTTGGCAACTTAAATCTCCTCCGATAGCTAGCAAACCATTAGGTTCAGTTAATGCCTGCTCTGGAGAAGGGAAAGAGCTTAATTGATGATCAAGATAAGACAGGGTGTTCACTATTAGGTCTGCGAGCCTTGGTGACTTTATTATAAATTAGCGGAAATTAGCTTATGTTGAAACCTAGAATGTTCATTCTTTTAGTTTTATGGATGAGTTTTGCAGCATTTGGGCAAAGTGTGTACCAAAGGGATCAAGCCCTCCCAGTCAATAAAGTTGTTTACGGTGATATTCAATCTAAACGATTGATAACGCAAAGTGAGCTGGTGGAAGATAGTCACTTAGGCTGGAAAACCTTTGGTGGCGCGTTATTAGGTGGTGTGATTGGTCATCAATTTGGCGGTGGTAGCGGACAAGATGTGGCGACTGTGTTAGGAGCATTGATTGGAGGCGGTTTAGCCAATCAGCAAAATCAATCTTATACCGTCTCTTATCAGCTAATTGAATTACTTATTAAGCAAGATGATGGTCAAGAAGTGATGGTCATTCAGACTCCTGATCCTGCAATGCCATTGGCTACTGGTGATAGAGTGAGAGTCGTGTATTTTCCATCCTCTGTGCGTGTGGATATCGCAATGTAATGTGCACTTTGCCAAGAGAATAATCTTGCATGGAGGCCATTGATGCTGGCTATATTAATGGTTTCTTTCTATGAAACCTGGGTCCTAGGCGATTGTGGATTTATGGATAGCGGCATTTTCCAGTCAAATATTCAATAGTGGCAGGTGTGGGCTTGACTGATGAATAATGAAACCTAGGCGTTTTATTAGTACACTAAGCTTAATGTTATTAAGGTTTATCACTATGAATCGTCAAGAGTTACTGGATCACTTACAAGACTTCCTCAGCGTCAGCAATTATCAAGATTACGCGCCTAACGGTTTGCAAATCGAGGGTAAGGCGACAATTTCAAAAATCGTTACTGGTGTGACGGCATGCCAAGCGTTAATTGACGCAGCGATTGCTGAAAAGGCCGATGCGATTTTGGTCCACCATGGTTTTTTTTGGAAAGGCGAAGACCCGTGTATTGTTGGCATTAAACAAAAGCGCATACAAGGTCTGTTAAATAACAATATCAATTTATTAGCTTATCATTTGCCATTAGATGGTCATGCCACTTTGGGTAACAATGCAAGACTTGGGCAAGTGTTAGGTTTAACTAATATGGCGGCAATTAGTGGTGTTGCTCAGGGATTAGTGTGGAAAGGTGAATTGCCAAGTGCAATGTCTGCGGTCGCCTTTGGTGAGCATATTAGCGAGCGGTTAGCTAGAGCACCACTTGTGCTTGGTGATCATCAAAAAGCGATGAAAACAGTCGCTTGGTGCACTGGCGGCGCGCAAGATTATATTGATATCGCGGCACGTTTTGGCGTTGATGCATTCATCAGTGGTGAAGCATCTGAGCGCACCTTCCACACCGCCAATGAGCTCGATATCGTCTATTTTGGTGCGGGCCATCATGCCACTGAGCGCTATGGCATTGAGGCCTTAGGCGAGCATTTAGCCGCTACCTTTGGTCTTGAACATGTCTTTATTGATATTAACAACCCAGTCTAATCCATAGGCTTTCACTTCGATTGTCAGTCATCTTGGCACTGATTATGACCTTGATGATAGCAACTCGGTTGGCGAGGGCAGACATTCCCCCTGGAACAGATTAATTTTGCAGGGGTATTTATGCCCCTTTCTATCCAGTTTATATTGAGTATCTTAGCCACTGAGGTGAGTTTGCGTTTGATGGTGGCAGGTATGACACTCTCGCCACCACGTTCAACACATAAGCGCTGTAATTCTGCGGCCATCTCTTGGCTATCACCCGATTGCGCATCGATGGCAGGGTTTAAATCAATGCCAGCGCACAATACGTGCTGATTTCCCACCATGTCTTGTACCCGTAATGACTCACAGCAATAAATTCTTGGTTTATCATCAACATTTAAAATAGAAATTTGGGCGCTTGAGCCTTTAGCTTCGGCGTTAATCATTCTAAACACTGCCCAGTGTTGGCAAGGATCGGCAACCTCTCGCATATTACCCCAAGGGAGCGGGATCCCATTGCCACGATACACAGCTTTTAATTTCCCAGGTGCATAAGCATCAAAATAATGCCAGTGAGGGTAAGGTGAGGCCACCGTCATTCGCCGCATGGCAACAGACGCTGAAACACCGATTTTTTCATGGATATTAATTTCATAGCCATGACGGTCTAGTAACTGGCGATAGGGTACTTTCGGGCATAATAATGCGCCAGCAAAGAAGCTCGATTCAAAATCTCGCCATGCTTGTAAAATGTCTTGAGCGTTAGGAGTCAATGAGGTTTGGCTATCATCATCTTCAAGTAAGTGGTTACGGCCTACATATAATACGCTTGGACTCGATTCATTGTTATGTAACACCCTATGACCAATATGTACGGCTAAATCGTATTTAAGGCGGGTTGGAAACTGTTTTAATAAAGGATTGATACATAAGGTATGAGGCGGATCAAAATAAGAGGTCATTATCTGTTGTGACCGTAGGCCTAACTCATTGCCTAATGACTGCGAGGCATGCTCAATCCAACGAATGTAAAGTCCTTGGGCGATACAGAGCGAAAATAACTCATCAACACTTAATCCTAAATTTTTAAGTCCTATGGATTCAGCCGCTCTTTCAATATCGGGAAAGTGATTTTGATTGTGCTCTTGATGGGCACGAATTAATAGATGTGCAAATTGGCGCCCACTAATACCTGTCTGCGATAACATTTCTGGAATAGCGATTTGTAGAATGTCTTGTGAAAATAAAAAACTAGGCTCTAATGCCATGCCTGTAATACCACCTTTGCGACCCTTGTTAGGCGTGATGTCGCTGGTTTGCGGCATATCATCTAAAAACCAATGGATATCTTTTTGAAAGACGGTGGCTATCACTTCAAGCATAGCGTTGCTAGGTACTCGTTTACCGCGCTCAATCATAGACAGATAAGACACTGAAGGCGCTGCATTGGGGTTAACGCGGATACAGCGAGATGATAAGTCCTCTATGGTCAGGTGATTGCGCTTACGTAAGTTACGAATTTTAGTCCCTAAGAAATGTGACTGACGAATCAAGCTGGTAGATGTCTTCATTTGTAAAATTCACATTGTAAAATTTTTATTGTGAAATTGTAGCGAAATTTGGCGTAGACTTCAAATTAAGCAAGCAAAAGCTCGTGTAACAATAAAATCTGGCAACTTAAGGTGAGGATATGGTCATGATAACAACAATAACTTCAGAACAAACGCAATCAAGAGTTTCATCGCGCAGCGGTCAAGCCATGTCGGTAACCTCGCAAGATAAACTTGCTCAAGCTAAGGCCTTTTTAGATGTTCATTGTCCATTAACTCGCTCAAGTCATCAGCAGGTCGTTAGCTACTTAGTTTACTATCAACACCTGTTGGCTTGTTTTGCAGACGGTAGTCACTGTGGTTTAGTCGCGCCGCAACAATTTGTAGCATTATGCGGTCATAAAGAAGCGCCTAGTGCGATTTTATTAAAAACCGGTGCCGTGCATGTTGAATTAAGTTTTGATAGTGCAGGCTTAGTGGGACAGAGCGATCTTGCTAACATCGAAGATATTCAGCTACAAACTCGAGTCGGTGAGGGCTGTGATATTTGGGTGAGCTTATTACATGGACAAACTCAGACCAAAGGTATTAAACCGAGTGCCAAGCAATACACGGCCAAAGATGGCGAAGATTATTGTTTGGTATAACAGCTAATTTTCTTAAACATGGATGTTTGCCAGAAACTCATGGTTTAAGAGACGAAAAAAATGCCAGTCGTGATGACTGGCATTGTTGTTTTTTACATTAGGATGTTAAACGGTTAGCGTCAAAGCCTATGTAAAAGCCTTGATTGGCTTTACTTCACTTTCATGCCAGGTTCTGCGCCTTCATGGGGCTCTAAGATCCATAAATCTTGGCCACCTGGGCCTGCGGCCAACACCATGCCTTCAGATAAACCAAAGCGCATTTTTCTTGGTGCTAAATTGGCGACCATGACGGTCAGCTTGCCTTCAAGATCTTCTGGAGCATAAGCGGATTTAATGCCAGCAAATACTTGGCGAACTTCACCACCAATATCTAACTGTAAACGCAGTAATTTATCAGCTTCAGCGACATGTTCAGCTTTGACAATGCGCGCAATGCGTAAATCAACCTTGGCAAACTCATCAAAACTGATGGTTGGCGCAATCGGATCATCAATCAAAGGACCGGTGGCTGGTGCCTGTGGCTGTAAGTTTTCTTGTGAGGCTTCAACCATAGCTGCGATTTTTTCAAGATCAACGCGCTGCATCATAGCTTTAAAAGTCTTAATTTCATGACCCGCTAAGTCGGCATTAAGGTTATCCCAACGCAGTTCAAGGTTCATAAAGTCTGCAACGTCAGCCGCTAAGCGTGGTAATACAGGTTTGAGATAAGTCACTAAGATACGGAACAAGTTCAGTGCATTAGAACATACTTGATGAGCTTGTTGCTGCTGATCCTCTTGCTTGACTAATTGCCATGGCGCGGCATCGGCAACATAAGCATTGGCTATGTCAGCTAATGCCATGATTTCACGCATGGCTTTACCGTACTCACGACCTTCATAGAATTCAGCAATAGTTTCTTGTTTAGCTAAAAACTCATTGGTGAGTGACATATCGCTGATGGCGGCTAATTTGCTATCAAAGCGCTTAGTCACAAAGCCTGCGGTACGAGAGGCTAAGTTAACTAGTTTACCCACTAGATCTGAATTGACACGCTGAGCAAAATCTTCAAGATTTAAATCAAGGTCATCGATGCGATTAGACAGTTTTGCTGCGTAGTAATAACGCAAAAACTCTGGGTCTAAATGATCTAAATAAGTACGCGCCTTAATAAAGGTGCCCTTAGATTTAGACATTTTAGCGCCGTTAACTGTGACATAACCATGAGCAAATACACTGTTAGGCTTACGTAAGCCAGCGCCTTCTAACATGGCAGGCCAGAATAAGCTGTGGAAGTAAACAATGTCTTTACCGATGAAATGATACACTTCAGCCGTTGAATCTTTTGCCCAAAAGTCATCAAAGTTTATGTCGTTACGTTTATTACAGTAGTTTTTGAATGAGCCCATGTAGCCTATTGGGGCATCCAACCACACATAAAAATACTTACCCGGCGCATCTGGGATTTCAAAGCCGAAATAAGGCGCATCACGAGTGATGTCCCATTGTTGTAATCCTTGCTCAAACCATTCGTTGAGCTTATTGGCCATTTCAGTTTGCAGTGAACCTGAGTGAGTCCATTCTTTCAACATGCCTTCAAAGGCTGGCAAGTCAAAGAAGAAATGTTCCGTCTCTTTAAGGACTGGAGTCGCACCTGAAACCACTGACTTAGGGTTGATCATTTCAGTCGGATTATAAGTGGCGCCACAAACTTCACAGTTATCGCCATACTGATCTTCTGCGCGACACTTAGGGCAAGTACCCTTAACAAAGCGGTCTGGCAGGAACATCAATTTTTCGGGATCAAATAACTGAGAAATGGTGCGACTTTTGATATAACCATTGTCACGCAGCTTAATATAGATTTCACTGGCTAATTCACGGTTCTCAGGGCTATGAGTGCTGTGATAGTTATCAAAAGCGATATTAAAATCAGCAAAATCTTGCATGTGTTCTTGTTGAACTTGAGCAATCATTTCTTCAGGCTCAATACCCAGTTGTTGGGCTTTGAGCATAATTGGCGTGCCGTGGGCATCGTCAGCACAAATATAATGACACTCATGGCCGCGCATTTTTTGGAAACGAGACCAAATATCGGTCTGAACATATTCCAGCATATGACCTAAGTGAATTGGACCATTGGCATAAGGTAATGCACTGGTCACTAAAATCTTACGGGTTGAATTTGCCATCTTGTCTTAAAACTCAGCTTATCAGGACTTAATGAGGTAGATACTAACCGAACTACAGCATATTTTCATCAAGACAAACGCTAACTGGGGTATTTCTACACTAATGTTTTTGCCAATATCTGATACACTTGGCCAAATTTATTGGAAATTTAGTTCAGGTTGATAGCATTTGCGGTCTAATTGACCAAACATGATGCATGACAACCCGCCATTGGGATCACTAGATGTCTGTTACATTACCGGATTTTCGTATCGCTGAACCCTTGCTCTCGCAAGTTCTCATGATTCTTGACCAACAAATTGACCCTTATCTTAATCAAGGTTTTGTGGCGGCTAACATGGTCACGCGGCTTGCTTTAGCAGGGAAAAGATTACAGTTGGGCTTAGTCTACCGTTATCCTTGTCAAAGCAGTTATCAGCAACGCGTGATGAGTTTAACTAAGGCGTTAGCTGTACTGGATGAAATCGATGAAGTGGAATGTGAGATTGATTTCCAAGTGCCAGCCTATGCTCAGGCGCCAGATTCCAATTTAAAACAGATAAAGCAAATTATTGCAGTAGCTTCAGGCAAAGGTGGCGTTGGTAAATCGACGACAGCCGTTAACTTGGCCTTAGCCTTAGCCAGTGAAGGCGCTAAGGTCGGGATTTTGGATGCCGATATTTATGGGCCATCTATTCCGCTCATGCTTGGAGTGACCTCCTTTAGACCGCAGTCTGCCGATGGTAAATCGATGACGGCGGCAACGGCGCATGGCATTACGGCGCAGTCGATAGGCTTTATGCTGGTGGACGACCAAGCTGCCGTGTGGCGTGGTCCGATGGCAGCTGGAGCGTTAATTCAATTAGTGAATGATACTTTATGGCCTGAGTTAGACTACTTGGTCATAGATTTACCACCAGGAACGGGTGATATTCAGTTAACATTATCGCAAAAGGTGCCAGTGAGTGGCGCCGTGGTGGTGACCACCCCACAAGATGTTGCCTTAATGGATGCCAAAAAAGGCATCACTATGTTTCAAAAGGTGAATATTCCAGTATTAGGGGTAGTGGAAAATATGAGTTTCCATGTTTGCTCTGAATGTGGTCACAAAGATCATCCATTCGGCGCCGACGGCGGCAGTGAGATAGCTAAGCGCTATAACTTACCGTTGCTAGGATCTATGCCACTACAGCTAACGTTAAGAGAATCCATGGACAAAGGCACACCAATTATGGTGGCTAACCCTGACAGTGATGTCGCCGGAATTTACCGGGAAATCGCCCGCAAAGTGGGGGCGAGCCTTGCGACATTGCAACGTCAAGCGCAGGTTTCAATCAGTGTTGAAGATGATGAGTAAAGGGTAAAGTATGAATTCGTCGCAGTGTGTCATTATCGCAATTGCTGGGGCATCAGCCTCTGGTAAGAGTCTTATTGCCAATACCATTTATAAAGAGTTATGTCGTGACTTAGGCACCGATCAAATCGGTGTGATCAATGAAGATGCTTATTATCGTGATCAAGGTCATTTGTCGATGGACCAGCGCGTAAAGACCAACTATGACCATCCTAAAGCGTTAGATCATGAGTTATTGTGTCAACACTTAACCGCGCTTAAAGCGGGCCAAGCCGTTGATGTTCCTGTGTATTCTTACACTGAGCATACACGTTTACCGCAAGTGATGACCATGACCCCTAAAAAGGTCATTATTTTGGAAGGTATTTTATTACTGACTGACCCATGTTTGCGTCAACTGATGGATGCGAGTGTATTTATGGACACTCCACTGGATATTTGTTTCTTACGTCGCTTAACTCGCGATGTTGAAGAACGCGGCCGCACCATGGAATCTGTCATTGACCAATACAAAAAGACAGTACGTCCAATGTTTTTACAGTTTATTGAACCGTCAAAGCAATATGCCGATATTATCGTTCCTCGTGGCGGTAAAAACCGTATTGCAACCGACATTTTAAAGGCCAGAATTCAGCATTTATTGGCCCGATAACGACAATCCCTTTGGGAGTGAAAGGCATTATGCGTTTGACCGATATCGAAATTGAACAGGCTTTAGATAATGGTGACATTATTATTGAGCCAAGACCTGCAGCGGATGCAATTAGTGGCGTCAGTGTGGATGTGCGCCTTGGTCATTCGTTTCGAGTATTTAACGCTCATAACGCGCCTTTTATTGATTTAAGCGGTCCGCGGGCTGAGGTTCAGCAAGCTATGGATAGAGTCATGAGCGATCCCATTGATATTGCTCCTGATGCTGCTTTTTTCTTACACCCTGGGGAATTGGCTTTAGCTGTGACTCATGAAAGTGTGACATTGCCTGCGGATATTCTTGGTTGGTTGGATGGTCGTTCATCGTTAGCACGTTTAGGTTTAATGGTGCATGTGACCGCGCATCGCATTGATCCCGGTTGGTCTGGCAAGATAGTGTTGGAATTTTTTAATTCAGGTAAATTGCCGTTGGCGTTACGCCCTAACATGGTGATAGGTGCGCTTAATTTTGAGCGTTTGAATCATGCTGTGGCTCGTCCTTATAATCAGCGCACCAATGCTAAATATAAAGATCAGCAAGATGCTGTCGCCAGCAGGATCAGTCAGGATTAATCATGCTTGAGGATAAGCCTGTAGAGTCCATCTTGGTCGATCGTGCATTGGCCTATGGTGATGGTTTATTTGCAACCATGCGGGTTCTGCACGGGCGAATTTTATGGTTAGCGCAACACTTAGCCCGCTTATCTGATGGGGCTGAACGTTTAGGTTTTACCTTAACCTTTAGTGATGATATTCGTGCGCAGCTTATCCATTTAGCGCAGCAGCCTAGTGGATGCATAAAGCTACATGTGAGTCGTGGTATCGGTGGGCGCGGTTATCAAGCAAGCGCTCATCCGAATCCCATTATCAGAATGAGTTTCCATCCTCTCCCCGAACATTATGATGCCTGGCAAGCAAATGGCATTCGTCTTAGTACTAGCCGTGTGCGTTTAGGTCGTCAGCCATTGTTAGCTGGCATTAAACACTTAAACCGTTTAGAACAAGTCTTGATCAAGCAAGAGCAGCTGCCCGCGGGTGTGGATGATTATTTAGTTTTTGATGACCAAGAGCATTTAATCGAAACCTCCATAGGTAATATTTTCTTAATGATTAACGGCAAGGTGTGTTGCCCGAGTCACGGTCATGCTGGTGTTGCTGGCGTGGCACGCAGCCAAGTCATGTTGGCGTTGCTTAATATGGGCTTTGCGCTTGAAACTCGGCCCATCAGGCGTGCAGAGTTACAGTTAGCTGAGCATGTATTTACCACCAATAGTCTTTTCGGTATTGTCGATATTATTCAAATCGATCAACTTAATTTTTGCCGTTTTGAGGCAACTCAACGGCTCAGACAACAGATCTTATGCTAAAAAAAATAATGATAGGTATTTTGGCGGGCACGTTATCGCTGACATTGATAGGGCTTATTGGTAGTTACTGGGCTTATAACCAAGTGCATCAATATTTAGCTCAGACGTTGATAGTTAAGGCCCCGCAAGAACTAGTGGTTAGCGCTGGCAGTAATTTAACCAGTTTAGATTATGAACTGCGCACTAATGGGTTACTGCGCGGCGCAACGTGGCCGATTAAAGTCGCAGTGAGACTCGATCCCGCGTTAGCTTTAGTAAAATCAGGCGTTTATGAAATCACGCCAGACATGCGTTTAAGTCAACTCATTACTAAATTAAACCGCGGTGAGCAAAAGCGCTTTAGTGTGAGCTTAATTGATGGCCAAGCATTAAAACAGTGGCAGCAAACTTTAGCTGAGAGTCGCCTGACGGTAGGCGAATCACCATTCCAGGCGGTATTAACTAAGGCCAAGGATACTCGTAGTCCTGAAGGTTTATTTTATCCAGATACTTATCACTACAGTGCTGGCGATAATGCCGAAATAATTTTGGAGCAAAGTTATCATAAGATGCAGCAAGTGTTAGACAACGCTTGGGCTAATCGTGACGCCGATTTACCGTTAACTTCGCCTTATGAATTGCTGACGTTGGCCTCCATTATCGAAAAAGAAACGGCTAAGGCCAGTGAGCGCGAGTGGATAGCTGCGGTATTTGCAAACCGTTTAAAATTAGGGATGCGTTTACAAACGGATCCTACGGTCATTTATGGCATGGGTGATAACTATCAGGGCAATATTACTCGCAAAGACTTACGAGAAAAAACCGCCTATAACACCTATCGCATTGATGGTTTACCACCAACGCCAATTGCCGCACCGAGTGAAGCGTCCTTATTGGCCGCCGCTAATCCTGCGGATGTCGACTATTTATATTTCGTGTCTCGTAATGATGGCAGTCATGTGTTTTCTAAAACCTTGGCTGAACATAACCGAGCTGTTAACGAATATCAGAGAAAGAAATGAACCAAACTGCCGCAAAATTTGTCGTGATTGAAGGATTAGAAGGCGCAGGTAAAACCAGCGCCATCGCTTTAGTGAAAGACGTGATTACCCAGATTGCTGGTCAAGAGCCAGTATGTACCCGTGAGCCTGGTGGCACGCCGCTGGCTGAAAAAATGCGCGAGCTGGTGAAAGAGGCTCACCCAAACGACCCCTTATGTGATGAAGCCGAATGCTTATTGCTGTATGCTGCGCGCGCGCAATTAATTGCCAATGTCATACGCCCTGCGTTAGCACAAGGTCAATGGGTGCTGGGGGATCGACATAATTTATCATCCCTGGCTTATCAAGGCGGTGGTCGCGGTTTAATGCCGTTAGTTAAGGCCATTAGCGATGTCACTTTAGGTGATTTTCGCCCTGATTTAACCCTATATCTTGATATCGACCCAGAACTCGGTTTAGCGCGCGCCGCTAAACGTGGCGCGTTAGATAGAATCGAGCAGCAGGCCATAGCCTTTTTTCAGCGGGCTCGCGCTACTTATCTTGAATTAGCCGCAGCAGACCCAAGCATAATAGTTATTGATGCCAGTCAAGAGATAGCCTCAGTGCATAAAGATATTCGCCGCGCACTAGAGCAGCATTTATGCTAACGCCAATGTTGCCTTGGTGTCAGCCAGCGTTGGTATCGTTAAGTGCTGCGAAACAACAAGGCAAGTTACCGCATGCGTTGCTGTTAGGACTTGATGCCGGCTTTGGTGCTGAAGAGTTAATGCGTCACATTGCGCAAATGGCGTTGTGCACTAATGTACAAGCGTCAGGGGCCTGCGGACAATGCAAAAGCTGTCAGTTACAACAGGCCGGTAATCATCCTGATTTTTATGAAATCTATGCCGATGGCAATCAGATTAAAGTCGATCAGATTCGAGGATTATGTCAAAGCCTAACGCAAACGGCGCAGCAAGCAGGTTTTCGGGTCGCGATTATTTTTGCTTGCGAGCGTATGAATACCGCGGCTGCCAATGCTTTGCTTAAAACCTTAGAAGAGCCAGGTGCGCAGACATTGTTACTGCTGCAAACCAATCGTATTGGTCAGCTATTGCCAACCATTCGCAGTCGTTGTCAGCGCGTTTTGGTGCAAGAGCCTAATCGTCAGCAAGTGCGTGATTGGTTATCTGAAAATATGACGCTTGATAGCGATCCTTGCTGGTGTTTGCCCATAGTTGGCGGGCCGCTAGCATTAGCACAAGCGCTAACCGATGGTCGTTACCAGCAATTGCTGAGTTTGCGCCAAGGCTGGCAGCAAGCACTGTCACACGGGCATATCAATGCGACTTTGCAAGGCATCATAGATAAGCACATGCTGGATGCTATTGGCGTTTTTTATTTGGTGATACGCCAAAGCTTACTTAAAAACCAACAACTGACTCTGGTACAACGCGCAGCGCTTGCTGAACTTGCAGGCCGATTAATGCGCATTAATCAGCAACTATTGTCTATGCCGACCATTAATTCACTCGCCTTATGCCAAGACTTTGTCCTAGAATACAAGAAGGTAATGGATTACTAGGAGCAAGCATGCTCGATTTGTCAGCGAATTTTGAATCGCGAGAACAAGCTTATAAGGCATATATGCCTTTTATTAAACCCATGGGTTTGTTTTTCGAAACAAAAGTGATTTATGGTTTAGGTGATAGGCTGACAGTCAGTTATCGTTTACCAGGCAACCCTCAAATCTACGAAAGCCCTGGCGTAGTGGTATGGATTAATCCGATTGGCGCTTCGGGCGGGCGTCCTACTGGTGTGGGAATTAAACTTCTGCATAATGCCGAAATGCATAAACATAATTTTGATACTTTATTATCAATCGACCTTGGTAGTAGCCAATTGACCTCAACCATGTAGCTCAGTAGACTTGCGGCCGTCCCTTTACGTTATATTAGGTATTGCTGTGCTTATCGATTCCCATTGCCATTTAGATCGCCTGAAAACGGCTCCTGATCAGGCAAGTCTTGCCAAATTACTTAACGATGCCAAAGCCCGTGGCGTTGATTATTTTCTTTGTGTCAATGTTCGCCAACAAGGCTTTGAACAAATGTGTCAACGAGTTCAAGACTTTGACAATGTATTCTTATCTTGTGGTGTCCATCCTTTAGATGTTAAAGATGGATTAGATGTCGCTACTATGATGCCTAATGCACTATTACCTAAAGTTGTGGCCATAGGTGAGACAGGCTTAGATTACTTTTATGCCGATGATACTAAAGCCATACAACAGCAATGTTTTGAGCAACAAGTTGCGTTAGCGGTGGAAGTGAATAAGCCCTTGATTGTCCACACTCGTGACGCAAGAGCTGACACTTTAGCGATTTTACGCCAAGGTAATGCTGATAAAGTCGGTGGGGTATTGCATTGCTTCACAGAAGATTGGGACATGGCGAAAGCTGCGTTAGATCTAGGTTTTTATATTTCAGTGTCTGGCATAGTGACATTCAAAAATGCCGGCGATTTACGTACGGTTATTCGTAAAATCCCTAAAGATAGATTGTTGGTTGAAACTGATGCTCCTTATTTAGCCCCAGTGCCACATCGTGGCCAAGAAAATCAGCCTGCCTTTGTGCGTGATGTTGCTGAGTTTGTGGCTGAATTAAGAGGGGAGTCTTATCAAGAGTTGGCGGCAAATACCACCAACAACTTCT
The DNA here is from genome assembly GCF_006494715.1 of Shewanella sp. SNU WT4. Lineage (NCBI taxonomy): Bacteria > Pseudomonadati > Pseudomonadota > Gammaproteobacteria > Alteromonadales > Shewanellaceae > Shewanella > Shewanella sp. SNU WT4. Next base: position 2,647,616 of record NZ_CP041151.1, on the reverse strand, counting down.
TCAATTTGTTCTCTCAAGCGGCAAAGTTAGTCGGTCGCTAAAAGCGAAATATCTTTGCACACTCCAGATTACTCAAAAAGCACATAAAAAAAGGCCCAAAACTATTCCGGTTGTTTCGGGCCTAGGGGAACGGCTCATTCGGAGCCTTGCGCTATCGGTACTAAACGAATGTCTTCATCAAGAATAACTTGAGTGTAGTCATCAATTTTGATAGTGACAAATATAAGTGGAAAATATCGTTACTAAAATATTTCTCCAATTTATCGGCCAATTCAGCTAATTATGTTAGCAAGAATAGTCACCTTATCTTTGACTAATTCTCGCGGCAATTGATTTTTAAGCTTGGTTTTAATCATTTTGCCTAAGCCTAAGGGGCGACTTTCAAAGCATACAATGACTTCACCCTGCGGACTCTTGTTATCAATTACGTCAAAATGAACATCGCGACCCATTAAATATTGCTGTGCTTGCTCAGCGTTAATATTAATAATTCGGCTTAAGTCATTGGCTAAGGTCATCACTGCTTCATATCTTGGCTTATAGCCAGATTTAATGGCATCGGCGAGTTTAATACCCATACGCTGAAAACGCATTTTACCAATAAAGTCTTCAGCGCCTTCTGGAAACAACCAAAACTCGTCATCGCGCATCCATAGGCTATCTTGCTTGGATAGGCTAATACCTAATTGTTGGCTAAAGTATTGGCAAAGTGGCTCAAAGGCTTTGGCATTAATAGGTGTAAATGGAAAGTTCTTTTGACGTTTAGGTTCAGGTAATACGCGCTTGACGCTGATTTTTTTACGGATTTTAGCGACAAAAAAACCTTCACTGTCGTAAATTTGCGGCCAAACGTGTAAAAAGCCTTCTTCTGTTAAGGATCTATCCGCGCCATCAAATAAATCAATTAACGAAACAAATTCAACCGCATCGGGATATTTTTGCTTAAGTAAGTGACAAACATCCTGATTTTCATGGCGATTAAGAGTACAGGTTGAATAAACCAATTCGGCACCGGGTTTTAGAGCCAAAAATGCCGATTCTATTAATGCCAATTGAGTCTCAGCAATCGCCATCACATCTGCTAAATCCCAGTTTTTTAATGCGTCGGGATCTTTGCGAATGGTGCCTTCACCGCCACAAGGCGCATCAATCAATACCGCATCAAAGTGCTCAAATAGATATTCACCAAATACTCGGCCATCAAAGTGAGTAAGTAAGGCATTCGACACGCCTATACGGGTAATATTGGCTGCTAATACTTTCACGCGGCTAGATGAATACTCGTTGGCTACCAAGATACCCTCATTGGCCATTAACGCGGCCAACTGGGTCGTCTTTGAGCCTGGGGCTGCTGCCATATCTAGTACTTTGGCGTGATTTTCAATAGCTTGTTTGAGCGCCGTCGGCGGCAACATTGAGCTGGCTTCTTGGATATAAAACCAACCCGCCTGATGTTCAATTGAATTGCCTAAGGCATCATCGTCTTGGCCTGTGATCCAAAATCCGGTTTCAGACCAAGGTATGGGTTCAAATTGCCAGCCTTTTGCCTGCATATGCGTGATAAAATCATCACAGTCTATTTTTAGACTATTGACACGAATTGCTCGTCTAAGCGGCCGACCACAGTAATCAACAAGCTCATCTAAGGTAAGATGGGGTGGAAGATGAGCCGAAATGTGATTGATAAAATTCTGATTTAATTGAACCATAAGTAAATTTATAAAAAAATGCTGGCGTGATTATATCATGCTCTATTGGCTTTGCTGGGGATTTGATAGTGTTAAACCGATTATGGTTATTTTTCTTTACGGTTTCGGCTATGGCCATTGTGTGGCAGCTTTTTCAAGGTCAATACCAGGTCTTGGCCAATGTCACCGAAGCCATGTTTAAGAGCGCTGAACTCGCCGCCACCATTTGCTTAGGATTAGTGGGCATCTTGTCATTTTGGATGGGCATGATGCGAATAGGCGAGAAAGGGGGCATGACAGCTGCCATTGCTAAAATCACTGAACCCTTATTAGGCAAATTAATGCCAGACGTGCCAAAAGGTCATCCTGCCTTTGGTAGTGTGACCATGAATCTGACGGCAAACTTTTTAGGGTTAGACAATGCCGCGACGCCTTTAGGCCTAAAGGCGATGGAAGACTTACAAAGTCTTAATCCAACCAAACATATTGCCACTAATGCACAAATACTTTTTTTAGTACTAAATACTTCATCCATTACCTTAGTACCAGTAAGCGTATTTTTATATCGCGCTCAACAAGGCGCGGCCAATCCTGCAGATATATTTCTACCCATTTTATTAGCCACGACTTGTTCAACCTTGGTGGGTGTCTTAACGGTGGCAATTGTTCAGCGCTTACCATTATTGACAGGTATGGCATTAATGTACGCTGGACTGTTATTTGCCAGCGGGGGCGCAGCGGTTGCTTATTTGCTCACGTTAAGTGCCGACGCTTTAGGCACAGCGTCGTCTATTTTAGGTAATGGCGTGTTAGTTGGGCTTATTTTTGCGTTTGTTTTAGTTGGCGCGTGGCGCAAAGTCGCGATTTATGATGAATTTATTGAAGGTGCCAAATTAGGTTTTAATCAAGCGGTAGCGCTAATTCCTTACTTACTCGCCATGTTATTGGCAATTGCATTACTACGCGCATCTGGCGTATTAGAGTTATTTCTACAGGGCTTAACTGTGGTTGTGACTGGGCTTGGTATGGATACGCGTTTTATTGATGCTATGCCAACGGCCATAATGAAACCATTAAGCGGCTCTGGTGCTCGCGCTATGATGCTCGAAACTATGCAGCAATATGGGGTGGATTCTTTTGCTGGTCGGTTGGCGGCAATTATCCAAGGCAGTACCGAAACCACATTTTATGTGTTAGCGGTATATTTTGGTTCTGTCGGGATCCGTAATGGCCGCCACGCATTAAGCTGTGGCTTAATAGCGGATGCTGCAGGCATTACAGCGGCGATAATTGTGTGCTATTGGTTTTATGGCTAGTGAGTTTAATGGGGTAAATTCGGCGGCTATACCGAGTCATTAGTTTGAGTTACAGCGGCATAATTTTGATCCAATCAATGACTAGCACCTGAGGCTTATGAGGTAAGGTTCCCGTCCACGCCATATGGCGCAGGCCAATGTTAAGTTCGCTTGGGCTCGATGGTATTTGTCCTTCAAAGCCACCTTGGCGTACGCCATCAATGAAATATTCGATTTTTTCTGGATACCAATCCAGTTGATATTCATGAAACTTCCCATCGCGATGGGAAATGGCTTGGGCTTTACTATTCATGATTGGCTGGTTGATGGCGCGCTGCGCCACGTCAGAAGTGAGTTTGGCGCGATTCCATACATTCATACGTACATCGGTAACATCCGCAGCAATTGCAGATGACGATTGCAGGTTTTTATCTTGTCTTTGCTTGCCATAGACCTCATCAAAACCTGTGATCTCTAAATCAATTTCATCCAATAATTGTCCTTGTTCGGAATAAGTAAAAATAAAGCTGGCAACACCTTCAAGTACCATATTTTTGGCGCGAATGGTTATACGTTGCCCTGGACTTAAGTGGTTAATGATCAGCATTTGAAATGGCCAAGTAATATCAGGTTCAGGCAAATTATCGGCGGCATTGATATGCAGGTAGGCATAACCATCACCAGGAATGATATCAGACCATTCATTAACCTCTGCCAATTGCGCTCGATAGTGCCATTCTATGCCTTGATGCTTGGGTTGCCCTGCTTGATTAAAATCTTCAAATACTTGTATGCCTGACGACTTATTCGCAGGGTTAATATTCTCATTGATGTTGGCGTCTGCACCAACATCACTGTTAAAGCCAGCCATAAGTACTAATCCCGCTAGTGTAGATAAGTGCACGTTACTGCTCCAGCCAAGGTTGATGTTTTCAAAATCTAATCGTTAAGAGTCTGTCTCACTATAGGCGTAACTCATCAACGGTAGCATCTTTCCGCTAAAGGCCGATACCAAGATTTGTTCGCGTAAAAAGTCAGTGTCAATTTGTTGACGCGGGCGCAACATTTGCGTAACATGTTTGTGTGGGTGCAACTTGATTTGAAATTATCAGAGCTGTACTGCTTAGTGTTATGAATATCTGCTGAATGGATTCATCTTGGCCTGAAGGATTAGTTAAATCTCGGGTTGAGTTGACTCTCGTCTGTATTTTCATCCCGTATATAGCCAAGTATTTTGTTAACTATCAGAACCTTGTGGTTAATTTAATTCATTATTTATATTGGGATACTTTTTTATGAACAAACTGTTTTTGGGAACCTTAATCTCAGGAATGATGGCGAGTTCTGTTGCCTATGCGGCGGACCCTCTCACCTGTATTGGTGATATGTACGGGGTGAACAATCGTGGCGCTGCAAAATTATTTAAATTAAATCAATCTTTCACCGCTGTGGATTCAAGTGTTGTCAGTTTAGGTAATTCTGCAGCGTTAGCTTATTCTTCTAATGAACACCGTCTTTATTATGTCACCTTGGCTAAGCCTAATGGGGTAAGTAGTTTAGTGTATGTGGACTTAGATGACGGTAGTCATCATGTTGTCGGTAATACTCAGCATGTTTTTAGATTAACTTTTTCACCAGATGGCCAAACTCTTTATGGATCGAAAGGCAAAGATTTATATACCTTTAATACTGATACGGCAGAAGCCACACATTTAGGTAAACTGTCAGGTTTCCCATTAAATGTAGATACGCAAATGGGCGATATTGCCTTTGTGGATAATCAATTATATCTGGTCAGTAAAAAACGCATTTTTACCGTTAACTTAACAGATTTAACTGTGACCACGTTCGCCGAGCATGGGATACATCATGTGAATGGTGCAGAGTTTGGCGGCGCTGGCAAATTGATTTTATCAAGAACCTTACAGGATAAGTCCAAGATATTTGAGTATGACCTTGCCAGTAAATCAAAACGCGAATTATCAACAGTTAATGCGCGTTTAAACGATCTTGCTCTTGATACTAGTGTCTGTGAGGTTGCTCCCGTCATCAGCGTCTCCTCGATTACGGCTAATAAGTCACAAGTGGATGAGGGCGATGTTGTTGATTACACAGTTAGCTTAACGGGTCAAACGACGGCGGAGCAAGGATTGAATATTGCTTTTGCTGCCAATGGCACTAAATCCAAAGTTGATTTTAGTAGCTTACTATCGGTAAGTTATGATGGTGGTATCACCTGGACTGAGGTTGTTGATGCTAATCGCTCTGCGACCTTGTTATTACCAATAGGTACCAGCGCAGTCACTTTCCGAGCTCTGACCTTGGTTGATGGCCGAGATCCGGACGAGCAAATGGAGTTACAAGCATGGATGAATTTAGATCAAAGCGATCTTGATAGTGCAGTAACAACATTAATTGATAGAAGTAAGGATCCGAGCTTAGACGGTCAGTATATTAAACTGATGACCACAGCTGTTCCTACTATGGTTGAAGGCCAATATACTGAAAGTAAAATTGAACTGATTAGAACCACAGATAGGCATACGCCTATGCATATTCAGTTTATTAATCAAACGGCCAAAAAGGCTGAAGACATCAATCAATTAGTTACAGTGTCTTATTCTGCGGCTGATGCAGATTATCGCTATGATTTAGATTTACTCGATTTTAAAGTGCTTAATTTGCCGGTAGGGGTTAGTGAGCTAACGGTTCGCTATCAAGCGCTTAATGATGATGTAGTCGATTGCAAAGAAAACTTTTCTTTTGCATCTTGGATAGTGGGGCGCGGTGTTGATTATTTTAAAGATGAAGTGACCATCACTGACCCATCCAGTCAATGTATTGTTGATCCTGAAGAAACCGGTTTCACCTTAAATGCTATTAGCGATAACGTAAATGAAGGTGAAACAGCAAAATTTGAGCTTGTGCTTGATAAAGAGTTAAACAGTGATGCGACCGTCACTGTATCTGCGGTTCCCGGAAGCGCCAATACAGAGGACTATACGCTTGCTACCTATGATCTGATCATTCCTAAAGGTGAAGTATCGGCATTCATTGAGATCCCAACTCTGGATGATAATGAATTTGAACCTCAAGAAAGCTTTACCCTTAATGTGGCGGGCAAAACTAATACCTCTGGTTCACAAAGCGCAGCTGTCTATATCACAGATAATGATCCCGAACCCGCAGTTGGCTTTACGGTTGAGGCAATAGCCGACAACGTTACCGAGGGTGAACCTGCTAAGTTTACTATTCATCTAGAGAAAGCTTTATCAAGTGATGCCACAGTTAACGTCAGCGTAGTCGCGGGTAGTGCAACAGCGAGTGACTACAACTTCGCTAATACTGAATATAAAATAATGGCAGGTGAAACGTCAGTGGCTGTGACTATCCCGACCATTGATGACAATCAGTATGAAGGAACTGAAAGTTTCACTATGAAAGTCAATGCTGGCGTTAATACTAAAGGTGAAACCAGCAATAACGCTAATATCTTAGACAATGAAATCACCCCTATCGATCAATTACGTCAAGCTGCTGCTACCTCACAAGTCAATTGGGAAGGCAGTCACGGATGCTGTAATGGACAATATATCCGCGGTATTAAGGGACATTTCGCAGGTATGCCTTATGGAACCGTGATTAGGTTTTACATCGGGGGCTCGCTACACGCCACACATACCTATAACGGTCAATATACTATCTATGCGGTGGACTCACAGCATGCCCCTTGGATTAATAATGGTACTGCGGCATGGGCGACTGCGACTTATAATGGCACTACAGTGAATGTACGCGGTGCTCATCGAGTGCAGTATGGAAGTAATCCTTGGGTTGATTGCTCCAACGGTTGCTATTAATAACCGCATTACAATGTAATAAATGACACAAAAGCCTGCAAATTGCAGGCTTTTATTTTCGATAATGGCTTAGTGTTGGCTAGGTTGCCAGCTTGACCATTGTGGCTCGGCTTTATCGTACAAAGGTAAACTATCACCGGATTGCAGTTGATTTTGGGATTGGGTCGATTGTTCAGTCGCCAATGCTATGCCGCCAGCAATGAGCGATTCAAGGGATGATGTGGCAATTTGTGCCCCTGAAAACAGGCCAACATCCATGTTAAAACCTGATATGTCATAAAAGCGACTGCTGCGATTAACCATGGAGCGATAGGCTTCATTGATTTCAATAAAGATATTGACGCTTTGACCATTATTGGCCAGTTCAAATCCTGCCACTTTGCCGACAGCAACACCGCGATAAAAAATACCTGTGCCTTGGTTAATGGAACCGAGATGATTACGCACTAAGGTCAGCCTAAGTGAATCTTCTGGGGTATTGGCATAAATTTGGCCTTGTATTTCACCTTTAAAATGCTGGCTGAGCTTAGCATCGTTACCTGGGGTCACGCTGATATAAGCGCCAGTAATTAAGGTTTCTGGCGCTTTAATGCCACGCAGTGAAATTTGCGCATCTACTATGACATATTGGCTATTGTGGCTTTTAAATTGTTTTGCATATTTACCATCAAGATAAACACTTGCCTCAATGGTTTGTAAGTCTTGGCTTAAATTCACTTGCTCGACTGCGCCAATCCGATAACCTTGATAGCGCACCTCCGCACCAGCTTTTAAGCGCCCATCGGCAGGGAAGGTGATAGCGATTAACTCTGCTTGCGCTAACGCTAAATCTTGATTTTGATAAAGAGCTAATGCTTTATTGAGTCTAGGATGCTTGAGACGGCCTAAGGAAAGGCTGCCTTCGACTAGCCCGCCTAATGGCGCTACATCAACATTTATGCCTTGTAAATTAGCCGCCACCGCAATGGCGCTATTTTGCCAAAATACACTGCGTTCATCGATAAGATCACTAAACTGCTTATCTATGCCAAGGTTAATAGTAAATGAATCATCCGCTTGCCACGTCACCGCGGTAACCTCACCTATGGTCATTTTTTTATAGAAGACTTTACTACCAGTGCTTAGGCCTGCGGCATTAGTGGCGATTAATTTTACGCTTGTTTGCTGCGCGCTTAGCTTAGCTTTTTCGGCCGCGGCAACACTCGGATATAGCTTGATATGAGCGCCAGAGGCTAAAGGCTTAGCCTTTACAGATACCAATTCTAACGCGCCAGTTAGCGCATTACTTATATCGCCGGTGTCAACTTGAATACCACTAAGTGAGGCAGTCACAGCCACTAATGGCCGCGGCACTAAGTAACTCGCTTGAGTAAACAATGCTTGATATTGCGCTTGCACTTGTACGCGGTAATTTACTTGACTAAAGTCGCGACTGAGCTCTACGCCCGTGACAGCACCGATAGTGAAGTTTTTATATTGCAGCGGCGCGCCAATGTTAATATCAAGATTGGACGGACTGGTAGCAGCTAATTCAAACTGCTTATCTTGAGCAAGCTCTGGCGCATTGGCCAATAAGGGAAAATGTAGCTGCGTGTTGTGCTTAGCCGGATTTTTTTGATGTTCAGATTGAGCTACGCTGCCACTGCTTGGAATTAATATAATATTATCGCCAGTAAGCAGACGTGATGCATGTTTAATCCCTGAGAGTGATACTTCGGCGCCCGCTAAATAAAATTGACTGTCTGGCCCTAATAAGTGCTGATAATCAGTAAAAATGCGGGCGTGCAATTTAATGCCATCTTTAACTAACTCACGTCCTGTGATATCACCAACGGCCAGTCCTAAATATTGAATAATTGTGCCGTTATGTACTTGATCTGCTTGGGCTATATCTAAGGTAAACTCTTGACCGCCACGGGCCTTATCTTCAGTAGGATAAAGCGTAAAGGTCTGTTTGTCTGAAACTTTATCTAATTCACCAGTGCTGAAGCTAATGCCCCCCGCTAATATCGCGGCAATGCTTTCACTTTGCACTTTAAGTCCAGTGAGTGATGCATCAACACTAATACCTGAGACATTCCAAAAGCGTGAGTCGGTTCTTACGAGGTCTGCATATTTTTCTTTGACGAAAATGGTAAATGCTATTTTCTCAGCGTCGACTAAGCGGTAGTTAACCACGCTGCCCACAGGAATTTGGCGATAAAACACTGAAGAACCCACATCAAGGGATCCTAATTTATCGGCCACTAAGTGGATAATTTTGCCTTCTTTACCTGGTAATATCGGCGGCGCTTCGGCCACCGCGGTAAATTCAGTGCTGGCTTTGCCTTTTCCTGGAAAGATGGCAATGTAGTTGCCCGAAAATAAGGTGTCTAAACCTTCGATGCCGGTAATAGAAGCTTTAGGAGTCACTAACCAAAAATCGGTATGTTCAGTTAAAATTGCTTCTGAGCGTGAATCCATTAATATCTTTACTTCAACGCCTTGCAGGTTTTTATCTATGGCGATATCAGTTACTTTTCCTACAGTTAGGCCTTCATAACGAACTAAAGTTTTACCGACATCTATGCCAGTCGCGTTCGGGAAATGCACCTGAATTTCAATCCCAGATTGACGTATGCTTTGTACGCCAAGCCAAGTGGCTAGCGCTAAGGCCACTAATGGCAATAACCAAATGGGAGAGAACAGCTTCTTTTTAACTATTTTCGGTGGTTGCACTTGCTTCATTGTGTATATCCAGTCGATCCCAGAGTAAACGCGTGTCTAAAACCTTGGCAGAAAGTTGGGTTAGCAAAATAACTAATGCAAACGCGGTCGCCGCAGGGCCAGGTTGCGCATCCAGTAATTGCCCCATGTTGACCAAGGCAACGGTAAGTGAAATAACAAAAAGGTCTAGCATCGACCATCGACCTATCCATTCAATAATATGAAATCCTTTCATCAATAATGTTTTAGGTAACGGTAATCTAAAAGTGATGGCGCTCAGGTAAATAGCAAGACCAATAATCTTGAGCCAAGGAACCGCAATACTGGCTGTGAAAACTATGATGGCAATTGGCCATAAATCTTGATGCACTAAATGACGAATGCCAGTAAAAATGGTGTCGTAGGCAATACGTCCCTGATTAGTCACTATGGTAATAGGGTAGATATTGGCCGGCACTAATAAAATGGCCGCAGTAATCAACAAGGCCCAGCTTTGTTGCAGGCTTGAATAGCGCCTAAAACTAAGTTCAGCACCACAGCGCTGGCAATTACCATTGCTAATACGATTACTTTTCTTACACACTGGGCATAAGCACAGTTCAATATCTTGGCCTTGGAGCTGTTTACTCATCGAGGTAACTCCACATATGCTCAAGATCATATTCACGCATCAAGAATAATACTGAAAGAAACAACATGGTAAAACAAAAGGTGCCTAGATCGAAATGAATGTCAGCAAAATCAGACAATTGAAATGCAGTCACTAAAAAGCTGATAACATAAATTTCTAACATGCTTAATTGCGATAGTAAGCTTTGCTGCTGCAACAAGCATTTAAGTAACCATTTACCAATACGGGTATTAAGGGCGTATTTGACAATAAGGATTTGCAATAAAATCGATAAAATTAATAAGCCAGGGCCGACCACTGCGGCCACTAATACGGCCAAGCCTACAATAGGAAATCCTTGGGAAGCGACAGCAAGAGCGCCTTCGATAACAGTCGTAGTACGATAAGAGCCTAAAAACTGTAAATCTAATACTGGCAGCATATTAGCAGGAGCAAACAGAATAATCGCCGTCAAGCATAGGGCAAGCATGCCATTAATCGAGCAGTAAGGGGTATGGTACAGCGCTGTGTGACACCGCGGGCATAAAGCTCTCACTCCCGAAGGCAGCGCTCGCTTTTGCACGGCTAAATCACATGAACCACATAACACCATGGCATCAGAGTGACGCCGTATGTAATGACGGCTTCGGTGGTGGTTCGCAGATTCAGGCTTATCCATAGGCTTAAATACTTCATTTCCTGAGATAACAACACAGTTAAGTGGTGAATTATGTCAGCATTTTAGCCATTTGGGTTAAAAAAATTCGGCAGATGATTGAATCATAATCATCACTATGAGAAGCTAATGACTGTATAAATAAACAGTGAGGTTGTTTCATGGCGGTGATTACGCAATTTGTCGTGGTAAGAGAAGGGGTAGAGAAGATGACATTCACATCGAAAAAAGAAGCCGATGCTTTTGATAAGATGCTGGATATCACTGAGCTGCTCAATCGCTTTATCGACAAGGCAGAGCTTGGTTTAAGCGAAGAAGTGACCGAAAAATTATCCTTCTACTTGGCTACCAATAAGGATGAGGTCAATGGCATACTCAAGGGCATTAGTCCGGTAGAAACTAAGGTAACACCTAAAACTAAAGCTAAAACGGCGAAGGTGGTTGCTGAGTCTAATTCATAAGAGTTAACTACATAACTCGTTACATATTTACAAGGCGTACTATGGAATCGATTTGTTATAACCAGTTAAATCGTCAGCTCACAGCGATATTGGATGGCGAGCACGATGTTATTGCCTGCTTGGCCAATATGTCAGCCTTGTTAAATGAGTCACTGCCTGGAATTAACTGGGTGGGTTTCTATCTGCGCCAAGGTGATGAATTAGTATTAGGTCCATTTCAAGGTAAAGTCGCTTGTACCCGTATTCCTTGGGGCAAAGGTGTATGCGGCACAGCTGCAGCACTTGATAGTGTGCAACGGGTAGCCAATGTACATGAGTTTAGTGGCCATATTAGCTGCGATAGCGCCAGTAATGCCGAAATTGTGCTGCCAATCCATTATCAACAACAAGTTTTTGCGGTACTTGATATTGATAGCCCTGAGTTTGAGCGATTTAGTGAGCTTGATCAGCTAGGGTTGACATTATTAGTCGAAACTTTGGAGCAACATCTGAATATTTCGCCTATTTGATGAATCTATGACCGCTTTGATGTAAAACAGGGTCGCTTTCGCTGTCATCCGCTTTATAATAGGCAGCAGCAGTAGCGGTAAACATTAAAAGTTTTAGATTGTTGCCGCTCAATGAATCATTTGGGCTTGAGTCTTGCCGCTTTTATGGGTTAACTTGAGCTCAAGTAATTGATATTGAATGTATGGCGTTTGGCTTTTAGCCTAACATAAGATGAACAACCCAGTCGCATTATGCGAATTTGGGGTCCTTAATAAAATCGTGGAAGTAATGATGGAATCAACAGATAAGTTGACCGACACCAATGCCATTTTGGCGTATTTATATGAAACATTTCCTTTGTGCTTTATCGCCGAGGGTGAAGCTAAGCCTCTAAAAATCGGATTGTTTCAAGATTTGGCAGAAAGGTTGGCTGATGATTCTAAAGTCAGTAAAACACAGTTAAGGGCGGCTCTGAGACGCTATACTAGTAGCTGGCGTTACCTGAAAGCAATCAAGTTAGGTGCGGTACGTGTCGATTTAGATGGCAATGCTTGTGGTGAGTTAGAGCAAGAGCATATTGATCATGCTCAAGCCACTTTAAAAGAAAGCCAAGATCGTGCTAAAGAAAAGCGTTTAGCTCAAGCTAAAGCTAAAAAGGAAGAAGCTAAGCCTGCGCGTAAGCCTCGCCCTAAAACAGTTAAGCCTGTTGTTAGCAAGCCAAAAACTGAGCGTCCAGTGAAGGTTGAAAAGCCATTCGTACCAGCCCAGTTAAGCGAATTAAAGCCAAAACAACGCGTTAATGTCAAATTAGGAATGGTCCCTGTTGCAGGTGTTATCATCGACATTAATAAACAGGATGTACAAGTTCAGCTGGATTCAGGAATGACCATTAAGGTTCGTTCTGAGCACGTCTCGCTGTAACCTATAGCTAAGGAGTAACTTGTTGATGCGAAAAATGTCACTAGCCGTGTCGATAGCCACTGCGTTAATTGGTTTTTCGGCCTGGGCTATTCCCCCAGTAATTCAAGTCAGCGAGTTACCCGAGCTCCAGCAAGAGCCACAACATAAAGTGGCGAGTAAACGAGTTACGGATCTTTACAGTCGCTCTCATTATCACCGTTTTCAACTGGATAATGCTTTTTCTGAGCAAATCTTTAACCGTTACTTAAAGCAACTCGACTTCGGTCAAAATGTGTTGCTACAAAGCGATGTGGACAAGTTTAGTCCTTACGCGCAACAATTCGATGATATGTTAATGTCGGGTGATTTGGCCCCTGCATTCAACATGTACTCAATCACACAGCAACGTCGTTATGAGCGTTTTGTGTATGCCTTATCATTACTCGACACTGAAATGAAATTTGATGTTGCGGGTGATACTTATCTTTACGATCGTGAAGATGCGCCTTGGGCAAAAACTCAAGCAGAGTTAGATGAGCAATGGCGTCAACGCGTTAAATATGATGCGCTCAATCTTAAGCTCACAGGCAAGAATTGGCCTGAAATTGTCGACATTCTGTCGAAGCGTTACAACAATGCCATCAAACGTTTATCACAAACTCAAAGTGAAGATGTCTTCCAAGGGTTAATGAATGCGTTTTCACGCGCTGTAGAACCTCATACTAGCTATTTATCACCTCGCAACGCTGAGCGTTTCCAAATGGAAATGAACTTAAGCCTTGAAGGTATTGGCGCCGTGTTACAAATGACTGATGATTATACTGTGATTAAGTCATTAGTCGCGGGTGGTCCTGCGGCTAGCAGCGCTAAGTTAGCGCCAGAAGATAAAATCGTGGGTGTTGGCCAAGAAGGTGAAGAAATAGTTGATGTTATTGGCTGGCGTTTAGATGATGTAGTTGAACTAATTAAAGGTCCTAAGGGCTCAAAAGTTAAGTTACAAATCTTGCCGCAAAAAGGCGGCTCAAATGCCAAGACCTATGAAATTACTTTAGTTCGTGACAAGGTGCGATTAGAAGATAGAGCCGCATCGTCTGAAGTCATCGTGCCGAAAGATGGCGCTTATGCTAATCGTAAAATTGGTGTCATTGCTATTCCTGGCTTTTACATGAATTTATCGCAAGATGTTGCCAAAGAACTGCAAAAATTAACGGCAGACAAAGTCGAAGGTATCATCATAGATTTGCGTGGTAATGGCGGCGGAGCATTAACCGAAGCAACCTTACTGACGGGTTTATTTATTGATATGGGCCCTGTGGTTCAAATCCGTGATGCCAGTGGCCAAGTTACGCCTAACCAAGATACCGATGGCAAGACCTATTATGATGGCCCACTGACAGTCATGGTTGATCGCTATAGTGCCTCAGCTTCTGAGATTTTTGCTGCCGCGTTACAAGATTATGGCCGCGCTTTAATTGTGGGCGAATCCACTTTTGGTAAAGGCACAGTGCAGCAGCATAAGAGCCTAGGCCGAATTTACGATTTGTATGAAAAGCCAGTGGGTCATGTGCAGTACACCATAGCTAAATTTTATCGCATTAATGGCGGTAGTACTCAGCTTAAGGGCGTAACCCCAAACATTGCGTTCCCTTCTGCGTTAGAACCCGGTGAGTTTGGTGAAGCGGAAGAAGATAATGCCTTGCCTTGGGATAGTGTGCCAGTCGCACAATATTCAAGTGTGGATTTAGTGCCACCAACATTGGTGACAGCGTTAGATGTTAAGCATCAACAACGAATTGCCAAAGATCCTGAGTTTGCCTATATCTATGCGGACATTGCTGATTTTAAATTGCATCACAATGAAAAAACTGTGTCTCTAGTGGAGAGTGAGCGAATTGCTTCTCGTGAAAAAGACGAGCAAAAAAGCTTAGATAGAACCAATGCTCGCCGCAAGTTACAAGGGCTGGCACCTTTAGCTAGCATGGACGATGACAAGGAGGATGCGGCAGAATTACCCGATCCATTCCTTGATGAAACCGTCTTTATTACCTTAGACATGGTTGATGCCGAGAGCTTAACTAAGCAGGCGAGCAAATAAATATTTTTACAGTCAAAAACGCGCTAAAGGCGCGTTTTTTTATGGTTTAAAAGTTAATAGGGATACTTATGTCTCAAGTACAAGCAAAATACCTCAAAGATTATCAATCACCTGATTTCACCATTTCTCATCTTGAGTTAGATATTAAGCTTGATGGCGCCAATACCTTAGTTACAGCCACGAGTGAGATCACTCGATTGAATCCTCAAGCTACTGAATTAGTGTTAGAGGGCGAAGGATTAACCCTCATTGAAGTGACTTGTAACGGTGACGCCATTGCCTATCAGCAAGACAATAACCAATTGCGAATTAGTACCAACTTAGTGCAATTTAGCTTATGTGTGGTGACTAAGCTCGATCCCGGTAGCAACTCTAGCCTTGAAGGTTTGTATTTATCCGATGGCGCTTATTGCACTCAGTGTGAAGCCGAAGGTTTTAGACGTATTACTTATTTCCTTGACCGTCCAGATGTCCTAGCTACTTACAATGTCCGCATTGATGCACCATTAAGCTTACCTTTCTTGCTCAGTAACGGTAACTTACTGGAAAAAGGCTTAGTGGGGACTGACCGTCACTTTGCTAAATGGCAAGACCCATTTCCTAAACCGAGTTATTTGTTTGCTTTAGTTGCGGGCGATTTCGATCAATTGACTGATAACTTTATTACTCAATCTGGTCGCAATGTTGCGTTGCAGGTGTTTGTTGATAAAGGTAATTTAAATAAGGCCCATCATGCGATGGCATCCCTTAAAAAGTCGATGGCTTGGGATGAGAGTCGTTTTAATCTTGAGTATGACCTTGATATCTACATGATAGTTGCCGTTGATTTTTTCAATATGGGCGCGATGGAAAACAAGGGCCTCAATATTTTCAATACCAAGTATGTGTTGGCCGATGAAAGTTCAGCGACCGATGCTGATTATCACGGAATTGAATCCGTAGTTGGGCACGAATACTTCCATAATTGGACGGGGAACCGTGTTACTTGTCGTGATTGGTTTCAATTAAGCTTAAAAGAAGGCTTAACTGTATTTAGGGATCAAGAATTTAGCTCAGATGTTGGCAGTCGTCCGGTTAATCGTATTCAGGCTATCCGCGTTATCAAAAACCAGCAA
The DNA here is from genome assembly GCF_006494715.1 of Shewanella sp. SNU WT4. Taxonomy (NCBI): domain Bacteria; kingdom Pseudomonadati; phylum Pseudomonadota; class Gammaproteobacteria; order Alteromonadales; family Shewanellaceae; genus Shewanella; species Shewanella sp. SNU WT4. The sequence goes on along the minus strand of NZ_CP041151.1, from coordinate 2,631,721 downwards.
TTTGCAGAAGATGCCGGCCCAATGTCGCATCCTATTCGCCCAGAGTCTGTGATTGAAATGAATAACTTCTACACAGTCACTGTTTATAATAAAGGTGCTGAAGTTATTCGCATGATGCACACCTTGTTAGGTGAAGCGAATTTCCAAGCCGGAATGGCCTTATATTTTAAGCGCCATGATGGCCAAGCAGTGACTTGCGATGATTTTGTCGCGGCTATGAGTGATGCTTCCAACATTGATTTAGGCCAATTTAGTGCTTGGTATCGTCAAGCGGGTACGCCATTACTGCAAGTCACCGATGAGTTTGATGCTAAGCAACAGGAATATCGTTTGACTATCAAACAATCGATTCCTAATCAGCCTAATGCTGAAATACTGCATATCCCATTTTCACTGGAATTACTTGATGGCGCGGGTCAATCGTTAGTCAATCAAGTATTAGATGTGAAACAAGCTCAGCAAACCTTCGTGTTTTCAGGCATAAAAGCCTTACCTGTGGCTTCATTACTGCAAGATTTCTCGGCGCCTGTACGTCTTGATTATCAGTATACCAATAGCCAACTGGCGCATTTAATGTGCCATGCAAGTAGTCAAGTGGCGCGCTGGGATGCGTCTGTGACTATGTTAAGCCGCACCATTTGGGAAAACGTGGCTTGCCTTGAAAGAGGTGAGAGCATGAATTTGGCATCACAAGTGTGTGATGCCTTTAGAGGTCTTATTTTAGATGACACACTAGATCCCGCACTATTGGCTGAAATATTAGGTTTTCCATCACTTAACGTCTTAATCGAACAAGTGAATAAGGTGAATTTAGAGCATTTAATTGCTGCTCGTTTTTATGTGTTAGAACAGCTTATTTTAGCTTTAGAAGATGAGTTATTGGCATGCTGGCGTGCCGCAAGTTTTGGCACTACTGCAGCGATGCGAGCGTTAAAAAATGCCTGTCTAGTGAATTTGGCGCAATTTAGCGAACAAGCGGATGCATGCGTATTGACCCAATACCAACAAGCCAGTTCAATGACAGATGCATTAGGCGCGTTAACAGCGGCAAATCTTGGTGCGCTTGAGTGTCGTCATGAGTTAATGACTGACTTTGAACATAAATGGCTATCTACACCGTTAGTGATGGATAAGTGGTTTATGCTGCAAGCTACTAACCCAGCTACGACAGTGGTAACTGAGTTACGCGCTTTGCTTAAGCATCCAGCATTTAGCATTAATAACCCTAATCGAGTGCGTTCATTAATAGGGGCTTTTGCCGCTGCTAACACTGAACACTTTCATGCAGCCGATGGCAGCGGTTATCAGTTTTTGACTGAGCAACTAGCGGTACTTGATAAGATTAATCCACAGACGGCGGCGCGCATGATCACACCGTTAATTCAGTTCTCACGTTTCGATGATGAAAGGCAGCAAAGCATTAAGGCCTGTTTAGTGCAATTATCACAATTGCCTGATCTATCCCGTGATTTGTTCGAGAAAATTTCTAGAGCGTTAGCCTCTTAACTGAGTAATAGCTTATGGATGAGCGCTTGTTTCGTTTCAGTATGCAATTTAACTATGCTGAGTATTTACCTTTCTATCGCGGCGATATAGATAGAATTGAAGTTCGTAGTTATCAAGGACAGGTACTATGGATTCATCCTCGGCATTTTAGGCGCTTTGTAACGGCTTCTGGCCTTAAAGGCAACTTTGAATTGCAATTGGATCAAGACGGGCGCTTACTGAGCCTAACTAAATTGTCTTAACTAATTGTAACAGTAGCAAATTATGGTAAACGGCAGAGATTATTGACCAAGATCTGCCGCCTTCGCTAAGACTTCCTTTAAGATTATCTTGCTAATCTTCACCAGTGGCTTATGACAATTTTTAAACTGTCACTCCTTGCAAACTCAAATACGTTCATGATTTGTTAATAATTATGTCCTTATCGGCAAGAATGTAGCTAAAAAGCTGCTTAAGATCTTACACCTAGCACTTAGTTGCGAGTTTTAACAGCTTAGGCTAAACACTTAAAATTATTAATTAATTAGAGTAATTACTTCAAACGACTGATTTAGTGTTGATTCGCGCTTGAATCTAGTAAGTTTTCCATTAATCCATTATTAATTAATGGGTTAGCTTGTGGTTGTGTCTGGCGTAACAGCCATGCGACTAATTATTCAAATCCTTTTTATAATTTCATCCTCTAAATAGATGATAAGTCCTCAATTCGCTTTGTAATTTTTACTTTAATGACCTTGCTCATATCACAAAAAACCTGTAACAATGATGTTATCTGCAGGCTAGCATAATGTTAGTTTTCAAATTCCTATAACAAAGAGTCGAGCAGGTTATGGAGATACGCGAGATGAGAATAATGAAGGGTGGATTTAGTAAAACTGTGCTGGCATTGGGGATAGCGTCAGCTTTGGCAGCAGGGGTAAGTAGTCAGGCCAATGCTTTTGCTTTTAATTGGGGCGAGGTGGAAGGCACCTTTGACTCAACCTGGACAGTAGGTGCCAGTTGGCGAGTTGAAGACAGAAACTGGGATCTGATTGGTAAGGTCAATCAGCCACAGTTTAAGTGGGATGGCTATTCTGCCTTCGGTAATACCATTTATTCATCTCAGCAAATTTGGGCTCAAGCAGGCTCTTACTCCAGTAACAACGATCTCAGTAACCTTCTTTATGCTCAAGGCGATACCACCTCCGAAATTGCTAAAGGCCTGCACGAACTTTCTCTTAAATATAAAAACTACGGATTATTTGTCCGTGGCATGTATTTTTATGATAACAAGACAGAGCAAGGGGATTATGGTTATTCGAATCCATTGACAGGTAAAGAATTTGACCCTTGTGAAGATAAACAAGCGTCAGAAGTAATTTGTCGAGATATTCGTTTACTTGACGCCTTCGTTTATGGTGATTTTGATTTAAATGATGGCCAAAATCCTTTATCAGTGCGCGTCGGTAATCAAGTCGTGTCATGGGGCGAAAGCACGTTAATTGCCCATGGTATCAGTGAAATTAACCCTGTAGATTTAAATATCCTCAACGCGCCAGGCGCTGAACTGAAAGAAGCGTTCCGCCCTCAAGGTATGTTGTGGGCCTCATTAGGCTTGACCGATAATTTATCTGTCGAGGCTTTCTACCAGTATGAGTGGAAGCCAATTTGGGTTCCGCCTCCTGGTTCATTTTTCTCTACCACAGATTTTGCGGGCTTTGGTGGTTATTCACAAAATGCTCAGCTTGGCTTTAACGCCAATCCTGATACCGACCTTGATTTTCTGATTAGCGAATACAATAAACTGGGCGCCATGATAGCGTCTGGCCAAACTATTCCAACTCAGCAATTGGTGGCCATGGCATTGGCTTATCCAACCAAAGCAACGTTAGTGTATGACGAGCAAGAAGCGTCTGATGATGGACAATTTGGTGTCAAACTTGGCTATTACGCACCGCAGTTAGCTGAAACCGAATTTGGTCTGTATTACATGAATTATCACAGTCGCAGACCACTCATTAGTGGTACAGCGTCTAACTTTACGACAGGTGCTTTACTGCAAGATTTGGCAATTATTGGTCGCGAAGCGGGTAATATCGATCGCAATACGCTGTTAGGATTACAGTCGTTCTCCAAAGCGCAAGTTGTGTATCCAGAAGACATTAAACTTTATGGCCTTAGTTTCAACACATTAGTAGGTGATACTGCGGTGGCGGGTGAAATTGCTCACCGCCAAGATGAGCCACTGCAAATTGATGACGTTGAATTGTTATTCGCCGCTATGCCGCAGCAACTAGCTAATGCAGGTTTACGCCCTGATTTAGATGGTATTTCTCAGTACCGTGTGGTTGACCCTGGTGCCTATGCTGAAGGTTATATTCTGCGTGATACCACGCAAGTGCAGATGACCTTTACCCATTTATTTGGTCCAGCGTTATGGACAGATAACTTAACGGCATTAGCAGAAGTGGGTGGGGTGTGGATTCATGATATGCCTCATCATGATGTGTTACGCCTCAATGGCCCAGGTACCGGTCGTTCAGGTGGTAATCCGAACATGCCTGGCATTATTCAAGCCTTGCATAATGGCCCTGAAACTAACCCATTTCCGACCGCGCATGCGTGGGGATATCGCTTAGTGGGTAAGGCTGACTTCTTTAACGTCTTTTCTGGTGTGAATCTCGCGGCGCGCACCATTTTCTCTCATGATGTCAATGGTATCACTCCCGACCCTATGTTCTTGTTTACTGAAGGTAAAAAGGCGGTTGGTATGGGTCTTAACTTTGATTATCAAAACAAGTGGAGTGCGGATATTTCGTATAACGCATTCTTTGGTGGCGTTGGTACCACCAACTTGTTAGAAGACAGAGACTATGTCTCGTTTAACGTTAAATACTCTATCTAAAGGGACAATAATAATGAAAAGAGTAACCCTGTTATCTGTTGCGATTTTAGCGGCACTTGGGATGTCTGCAGCTCAAGCTAAAGTGTCAGAAGCGGATGCTGCCAAGTTAAGTAAAGAATTAACACCTATGGGGGCCGAGCGTGCTGGTAATGCTGATGGCTCTATTCCTGCCTGGGATGGCGGTATTAGTAAACCGATTGCGGGTTATAACAAAGGCGATCATCATCCAGACCCTTATGCCAGTGATAGCATTCTTTATACCGTGACGAATGCTAATAAAGATCAGTATAAAAATTTACTGACCCCAGGTGAACTCAAGATGCTTGAGCTCTATCCTGACACTTTTAAGATGAATGTATACCCAACTCACCGTAGCGCAGCCTATCCACAATATGTGTATGACGCGACTTTAGCCAACGCGGTAGGGGCTGAACTTATCAGTGGTGGCAATGGCCTCAGTGGCGCAGCCATTGGCGTGCCATTTCCAATTCCAGCCAATGGTTTAGAAGTCATTTGGAACCATATTTTGCGCTATCGCGGCGTTGATGCTACCACTGAGCGAAATCAAGCTGCGCCAACTAAGGGCGGCGATTTCTCTTTGGTTGAATTAAGTGAAGAGCTGAGTTTCCAATACTCACGCCCAGAAATGACGGCGCAAAAACTAGCTGAAAGCAACACTTTGTTTTACTTCAAACAAGTCGTGACTCAACCGGCGCGCTTAGCAGGCACTGCATTGCTTGTAAAAGAAACCATGGATCAAGAAGCTCTGCCGCGTCAGGCCTGGACTTATAACACAGGTCAGCGCCGCGTTCGTAAAGCACCCAACGTATCGTTTGATACCCCAGGCACAGTGTCTGATGGTTTACGTACCACAGATGATTACGACATGTTTAACGGCTCACCGTCGCGCTATAACTGGGAATTAGTGGGTAAGAAAGAAATTCTAATCCCTTATAACGATTACAAACTGCACTCAGATAAGCTCAAGTACAAGGATATTCTGACTCAAGGTCATATTAATCCTGAGTATGTGAGATGGGAAAAACACCGTGTTTGGGAAGTGAAAGCCACGCTTAAAGACGGCATGCGTCATGTCTATAAGACTCGGGTGTTCTATATCGATGAAGACTCATGGCAAGTATCTGCTACCGATATGTACGATAACCGTGATGAATTATATCGCGTTGCCTTTGCCCATGGTCTGAACTATTACGAAGTGCCTACTCATTGGAGTACCTTAGAAGTCTTCCATGATCTGCAGACTCGTCGTTATCTCGCCATTGGTTTAGATAACGAAGGTGGTATGTATGACTTTGGTGTCACTCTTACTGAAGCTAACTTTACTCCAGATGCGTTACGCCGCTCAGGCATCCGTTAATTCTTAATTAGTTGGGGGCATTTGCCCCCATTTTCACAGGAAGTATGTATGTCGTATCACACGCTTCGCACGAGTCTCTCCCTCGGTAGTTTGTTTATCTGGTTATCCACTACAAGTTTGACCAGTGCTGCTCTTGAGAGTGAATCCGGCTCTACACTGCGATCTCAGCTTCAGCCCTTAGCACCCACATCCTTATTACTTGATATCGAAAAGGTTGGAACCTCACTGGTTGCCGTCGGTGAACGCGGCCATGTGCTGGTATTTAATGACTCTTGGCAACAAGCTCCCACGCCTACCCAAAGCTTACTGACTAAAGTGAGTTTCATTTCTGACACCCATGGCTGGGCGGTTGGACATGATGCCACCATTATCCATACCCAAGACGGTGGCAAAACTTGGCAAGTCCAGCGCCAATCGCCAGAACAAGAAGTACCGTTACTGGATGTGTTATTTTTTAATGAAACGCAAGGTGTTGCTATTGGCGCTTACGGACTGTTTTACCGCACAGAAGATGGGGGTAAAACTTGGGTGAATGAATTTCATCAAGAGTTATTGCTAGTAGAAGACAGAGACTATTTAGCTGAGTTAAAAGCGTCAGATGCTAATGCGTACGATCAAGAAATCATGTTTATGTTGCCTCATTTCAATCGCATTATTCAGTTATCTGATAAACGTTTGCTGCTTGTGGGGGAGCGAGGTTTAGTGGCAGTGAGTACCGATTTAGGTAAAACCTTTACACCGCTGGAACTTGGCTATGAAGGTTCTATGTTTGCCGTGGTTGAGCATGGCAATCAAATATGGGTAGCCGGACTGCGCGGTAATATGTTCCGAGCAGATATGAATTTAGCCAATTGGCAAACTGTTGAATTACCTATTACTTCTAGTATTAATGGTCTAATTAGTGATGATAAAGGCGGTTTATATATCATGGCTAATGCGGGTAATAGGGTGTATTTGGACGCAAATTTTAAGCCTCAGTTATTGACTGGTCGCCAAGGCGAAAGCTTAATTGATATGGCAAGTGATCGCCTAGGACAATGGTGGACGGTTGGTAGCGGTGGGGTGGTTAAAACAGCTACTAATTAGTGGGTGCGCATGGATAAAACAATAATAATAGGGCCTTAACTATGTTAGATAAATTGGTCAATGGCATAGAGTCATTTGTGTTTAGAAATCGGACTGCTGTCATCTTGATGTTTGCTGTGATCACCCTATTTTTAGGCTATCAAGCGACACAACTCAAAATGGACGCGGCATTTGTCAAAAATATCCCGCTAAAACACCCTTATATGCAGACTTATTTGGAACACCAAAAGGATTTTGGTGGTGCCAATGGCATCATGGTCGCCGTGGCGGACCGTAAGGGATCAATCTTTAATCCAGTGTTTTTTGATACCTTAAAGCAGGTACATGATCAGCTGTTTTTTATCCCCGGCGTTGACCGCGCGCAGGTGAAATCTCTATTTTCACCCTCTACGCGTTTTACTGAAGTGGTGGAAGATGGTTTTGCTGGAGGGCCGGTTATTCCAGCAGACTATGTCAATGATACTCAAGGACTTGAGATAGTTCGTAACAATATTGAAAAGGCGGGCATTGTTGGTCGCATGATAGCCAAAGATTACAGCGCGGCTATGGTGACGGTGCAATTGATGGAGTTTGACCCTGATACAGGTAAACCCTTAGATACCTTAGCCTTTGCCGCTAAGCTCGAAACTGAGCTCCGAGCCAAGTTTGAAAACCAAGATATTAGTATTCATATCATAGGTTTTTCTAAGATGGCCGGGGATGTAGCCGATGGCGCAAAAGGGGTATTGTTGTTTTTCTTGATAGCCATTGCTATTACAGCCTTGATGGTATGGTTTTTCTGCCGCTCGATGACCTTAACTCTTCTGCCCTTGTTCTGTAGTTTAATTGCCGTGATTTGGCAGTTAGGTTTATTGACTGTGATTGGATTTGGGCTTGATCCCATGTCGATTCTGGTGCCGTTTTTAGTGTTTGCTATTGGCGTGAGTCACGGGGTGCAAATTATTAACGTGGTACACAGCAAAGTTGATGAAGGCTTTAGTACTAAAATTGCTGCCACCTTAGCTTTTCGTACGTTATTGATCCCTGGCGGCGTGGCGTTGCTGTCTGATACCGTTGGCTTTGTAACCTTATTAGCCATAGATATCGGTATTATCCGTGAATTAGCGATTTCAGCATCTTTAGGTGTTGGCGTGATTATTTTCACTAACTTAATGTTATTGCCATTGCTGATATCCTTGTTTGATTTGTCACCATCGTCTGCCAGCCAAAATATTGAAAAAACCGCCAAGACCCAGGCTCTCTGGTATAAGATGTCAATTTTCGCCACTCCTAAAGTGGGAGTGGCGGTTGTGCTTGCCACCATTGCCTTATTCTGGTTTGGGCTCGATTACTCAAACCGCATGAAAATTGGTGATTTGCACGCTGGTGCGCCGGCGCTGCATCAAGATTCCCGCTATAACCTAGATACCTTGTTCATTACTGATCATTTCAGTGTGACGACTGATGTAATGACTGTGATAGTTGAAGCCTTTCCAGAAGCTTGTACTTACCATGAAGTATTAAATCAAATCGATGAATTTCAGTGGCTTGCTGCCAATACTCCAGGGGTTGATTCCACCGCCTCATTGGCAAGTGTTGCCAAACAAGTCAATGGTGGTTTCAACGAAGGCAATGCTAAATGGCAGGTATTACCGCGCACCACGGCAAGCTTAGTGCAAGCCGTTGGGCAAATTCCATCAACCACAGGATTACTTAATAGTGATTGTTCTGTGATGCCTATCTATCTATTTTTAGATGATCATAAGGCGGAAACTATTGAGGTAGTGGTTGCTAAGGTGAAAGCCCTTGCGGCGCAAATGAATAATGACAAACTGACATTTCGTTTAGCATCAGGCCCTGTGGGCGTGATGGCAGCGACTAACGAAGCCGTGTCAGAAGCGCAAATACCTATGATGGTTTATGTGTATCTCGCCGTATTCATTTTATGTTTGCTGAGCTTTAAATCATTAAAGGCCACAATAGTGGTGATTTTACCGTTATTTGTGGTGTCGACATTAGCTCAGGCGTTAATGACATTATTAGATATTGGCTTAACAGTCAGTACCTTGCCTGTCATTGCCTTAGGTGTTGGTATAGGTGTTGATTATGGCATTTATATTTTATCTACTATGTCATCTAAGTTAAGAGCCGGTATGCCTGTCAGACAAGCTTATTACGAAGCCTTGTTAGAGCGAGGTAGTGCAGTTATTTTCACCGGTTTAACCTTAGCCATAGGTGTGAGTACTTGGGTGTTTTCAGCGCTCAAGTTCCAGATGGATATGGGGATCATGTTGACCTTCATGTTCGTGTTTAACATGATCGGTGCCATTATTGTGTTACCGGCGCTAGCCTCATTGTTCTGGCGAAAACAATCATCTTGATGTAAAAAAGGAGCTTAGGCTCCTTTTTTGTTGTTGAATAGTTATTTATTAAATGTGCTAATAATTGCATTTATACATTTTAACCAAGTCCTAAACTAGTAATTGACAGGATCTACCACTAAAATTTACCTCGAAATACAAAGGATTTAGTAATACACTCGAGCGATGACTCCGGTCACATTTTTTCGTTGCCGGCGCCAAAAACGAAGCATCCATATAATGATAAAGCGCTGCCATAGACGCTTAAGGATTCAGCAACATGGCTCTGAAAGATGCAATGCCTTCAGTACTACTGGAAAATGTAGTCAGTCTTATCCACTCAAAAGTACCTCAAACTCAAGCCAAGCAAGTAGAACAACTGGCTATTTGCTTATATTCAAACATGTCAAAAGATGATTTGAATATGCGAAATGACAGTGACCTGTATGGTGCTGTGCTCAGTTTGTGGAATGCCCTTAATAAAACGACTCTAGGTCAAACACATATAAGAGTGTTTAACCCAAGCCAAGCTAAGCATGGTTGGCAATCAGCTCACTCGATCATTGAAGTGATTACTCCCGATATGCCTTTCTTAATCGATTCTGTGGGGATGATGCTCAATCGTTTAGGAATTACTGCTCATATTATGCTGCATACGCCGCTGGCGATAGAACGCGCTAATGATGCGGTTTCTTACATTGGGTTTATCACTGAAAGCCGCCATGACGCAGAAAAAGTCGCTGTATTTACCATAGAAATTGATCGTCAAAATAATGGTAAAGAAATCAAGGCACTGGAACAAGAAATTCATTCAGTGCTTGCTGATGTCGCAGCTTCTGTCAATGATTGGCAAGCGATGTCAGACGTATTGGCTATTACCATCAAGGAATTGCCACAGTTACCTTTCCCTGGCCCACAGCAGGAACTCACTGAAGCAATTAACTTCCTTGAGTACCTCAAAAATCATCACTTCACTTTACTTGGCTATCGCCAATACACCTTAAAACGGGTCAAAGGTGATGTTGAATTAATACCGAATGTGGATACAGGTCTTGGCTTGATGAAAAAGCCTGGTAAAGATCAGCCTGAGCAAGGCTTATTATTATCTACTTTATCAGATACCGCCCGTCGTGAAGCGTTAGATAGCAGCTTACTGATTTTAACTAAGAGCAGCGCTAAGAGTCGAGTTCACCGCCCAGCCTACGTTGATTACGTAGGGGTTAAGCGTTTTGATAAGCAAGGCAATGTGATAGGTGAAGATAGATTCTTAGGTTTATACGCCTCGACCTTATATAACCGAAGCCCTAGGGAAATCCCTATGCTCGCGGATAAAGTGCTGCGAGTGATGAGTAAATCGGGCTTAGCACAACGGTCTCATGATTATAAAGCCCTGTTAAATATCTTAGAAAATTTACCGCGCGATGAGTTAATTCAAGCCAGTGTTGATGAATTATCGCATCTCGCACACGGCGTTCTGCAAATGCAGGACCGCGATAAGCTTAAATTATTTGTGCGTAAAGATGGCTTTGGTCGTTTCTTCTCGTGCATGGTGTATGTCTCGAAAGATAGATATAACACCAAGCTTAGAGAAGATACTCAGCGAATTTTAGCCAAACACTTTACAAGCTCTGACCCGGTAGAATTTACTACCTACTTTTCTGAGTCAACCTTAGCTAGAACGCACTATATCGTTAAAGTTGATAATAACAATGTGGATGTTGATGTGTCAGCGATTGAAAATAATCTCATAGAAGCCGCTAAATCGTGGGAAGATAAACTTTATATCGCGCTGAATACCGCCTTAGGTGATGATGCCGGTAATCGCCTTAATAAAAACTATTTAAATGCATTTTCACGTTCTTATAAAGAAGATGTATTACCGAGTGCTGCTGTGGTCGATATGCAGCAACTTGAGTCATTAGATGATGGCCATAAACTCGGCATGTTATTTTATCAGCCGCAAGAGTCGGCATTAAATGATAATAAAGTTCGCTTAAAGTTATTCCATAAAGATGAGCCCATTCATTTATCTGACGTTCTACCCATGTTGGAAAACTTTGGCTTGAGAGTCATTAATGAACGCCCTTATGAAGTCAAAACTACTGATGGCCAAACCTTCTGGATTTTAGACTTCTTAATGACGATTCAAAGTGGTCGTACGGATAATTTGGTTGATAGTCAGGATAGATTCCAGCAAGCGTTAAGCTCTGTATGGAATAAAGGGCTTGAAGATGATGGCTTTAACCGTCTGCTATTAGCCTCTGGCTTATCTGGCCGTGAAGTTTCTGTGGTACGCGCCTATGCAAAGTATATGCGCCAAATCGATGCGACTTTCTCGCAGTTTTATATAGAATCAACTTTTAGCCGTTACCCGGATATTGCCGAATTACTGCTAAGCATGTTTGCTCGTAAATTTAATCCTAAATTAAAAAGCCGCAGTTTAGACAAGCTATCTGAGCAGATCGAAAAACGTCTTGATGAAGTTTCTAGTCTGGATGATGACCGCATTATTCGTCGTTATTTAGATTTGATTCATGCCACTTTGCGTACCAACTTCTATCAAGTGAAGGACGGTGAGGTTAAGCCATATATTTCATTCAAATTTGCGCCTGAGCAAATTCCTGAAATGCCAAAACCACTGCCAAAATTTGAAATCTTCGTCTATTCACCACGATTTGAAGGGGTGCATTTACGCGGTGGTAAAGTTGCCCGTGGTGGTTTGCGTTGGTCTGATCGCCGTGAAGACTTTAGAACCGAAGTCTTAGGCTTAGTGAAAGCCCAGCAAGTTAAAAATACTGTGATTGTGCCTGTTGGCGCCAAAGGTGGCTTTGTATGTAAACAAATGCCGTTGGATGCTGATAGGGACGTTACGCTGGCTGAAGGTCAAGCCTGTTACCGATTATTTATCCGTGGTTTATTAGATATCACAGATAATATTGTAAACGGTGACATAGTGCCGCCAAAAGATGTGGTGCGTCATGATGGTGACGATGCTTATTTAGTTGTCGCAGCAGATAAAGGCACCGCGACCTTCTCTGATATCGCTAATGCTATTTCGCTGGAATATAACTTTTGGTTAGGTGATGCGTTTGCATCAGGTGGCTCTAACGGTTATGACCATAAGAAAATGGGCATTACTGCTAAAGGTGGCTGGGAATCGGTTAAACGCCATTTCCGCGAAATTGGTATTGATTGTCAAACCACTGATTTTACCTGTATTGGTATCGGCGATATGGCAGGAGACGTGTTTGGTAACGGCATGCTGTTATCAGAGCATATCTGCCTAGTGGCCGCCTTCAATCATATGCACATCTTTATTGACCCTATGCCTAATACGGCAAAAAGCTTTAAAGAAAGAGAGCGTTTATTCAACTTACCGCGCTCAAGCTGGAGTGATTACAATAGCGAACTGATTTCTAAAGGTGGTGGGGTTTTCTTGCGTAGCGCCAAAGCGATTAGCTTAACGCCTGAAATTCAGCAGTTGCTGGCTACTCAAAAAACCACTATTACGCCGACTGAGTTAATCAAAGAACTGTTAACCTCTAAAGTTGATTTGATTTGGAATGGTGGTATTGGCACTTATATTAAATCATCGAGTGAAACCAATGCTGATGTTGGCGATCGTGCTAACGATACCTTGCGTATCAATGGTGCTCAGGTCAATGCCAAGATCATTGGTGAGGGTGGTAACTTAGGTTGTACGCAACTGGGCCGTATTGAATACGCGAGCAAGGGCGGACGCCTAAACACTGACTTCGTGGATAACGTGGGTGGTGTTGATTGCTCAGATAATGAAGTTAATATCAAGATCTTACTCAATGCCTTGGTCGCCGATGGTGAGTTAACTCTGAAGCAACGTAACCGCTTGCTTGAAGAGATGACTGAAGAAGTGGGTGAAATTGTAATAAACGATTGTCGCTCACAAACTCGCACTATTTCTGTGACGCAAGTGCATGGTGCTGATCAGCTTAAGGAGCAAATTCGATTCATTCAATATCTTGAGAAAGAAGGCAAGCTCGATAGAGCGTTGGAATTCTTACCGAGTGAAGATGAATTGGCCGAGCGTTTAGCGAAGAATTTGCCTTTGACTCGTCCTGAATTATCAGTGCTCGTGGCGTACGGCAAGATGGTGCTTAAGCAACAATTGGTGACGCCTGAAATTACTGATGACAGTTTCTTGAGTAAGTTATTAATTGCTTATTTCCCGAAAAAGCTGCAACAGACATACAGCGAACGTATGGCGCAGCACCCGTTACGCGGGGAAATTATTGCCACAAGTCTTGCTAATGAATTAGTCAATGATATGGGCTTTAATTTTGTGCAACGTATGCAAGATGAGACAGGCGCCTCAGTTGCCGATGCCGCTATTTGTTATACTATTGCCCGTGAAGTCTTTGGTCTTGAAGAACTAACTCAAAACATCGCAGCACTAAATAGTGTCATTCCTGCGATTGTTAAAGGTGAGATGCTGTTCCAATTGCGTCGCAATATGCGCCGAGCGTGTCGTTGGTTCCTACGCCATCGTAACCGCTCCATGAGCATAGAGCAGAATATTGCCTTCTACCGTCCGGTATTTGTTGAGTTGACGAGCAATGTCAATAAATACATGGTGACTGCAGAAATTGAAGCCCTGGAACAGGAAAAGAATGCCTTATTGCGTGAGGGCGTCACTGAGCCAGTGGCAAACCTTATTGCTAAAATGAGTACATTATTTTCGTCACTAGACATTGCTCAAATTGCTCAAAATGAAAATAAGCCAGTGGCATTAGTCTCTGAAACTTACTTCAAACTGGGTGCACAGTTAGAACTGCATTGGTTCTTAGAACAAATCAGTGCTCAACCTGTGGCTAACCATTGGCAAGCATTGGCTAGGGCCTCTTTCCGTGAAGAACTTGATTGGCAGCAAAGATCGTTAGCTTCGGTAGTTCTTGGAAGTTGTACTGATGTTTGCGAGGCAGATACGATTATTCGGCAGTGGATTGAACAAAATCAAGGTTTACTGGAGCGTTGGTTCCACATGCTTGCTGATTTTAAAACGACACGAACCCATGAATTCGCGAAGTTTTCAGTGGCATTAAGAGAACTGAACTTACTCATCCTTCATTGTGAAGGGCAAAAGTAAACTCATAATAATCAATCTAAAGCCCTGGCATTTGCCGGGGCTTTTTTTAGGTCTAGGAGAAGTCATGTTTTATAAATTAGCGCAAAAAATCATGTTCCAAATGGATCCGGAACGTGCTCATCATTTGGCTATGACGAGTTTGCGTACTACCGTTAACTCGCCACTCGATGCTTTGTACCGTCAGCACATTGCACCAGCGCCAGTTACCTGTATGGGTATTACTTTTAGCAATCCAGTCGGATTAGCGGCAGGTATGGACAAAGATGGTGAGGCTATCGATGCTTTTGCTGCAATGGGCTTTGGTCATATTGAAGTCGGCACTGTGACCCCAAGACCGCAACCAGGTAATGATTTACCGCGATTGTTCCGCTTAAAGCCTGCTAAAGGCATTATTAACCGCATGGGATTTAATAATAAAGGGGTTGATAATCTAGTCGAAAACTTAAAAGCCAAGAAATCTGATATCGTCGTTGGGGTTAATATTGGTAAAAATAAAGATACTCCAGTCGAGCAGGGTAAGGACGATTATCTGATTTGTATGGAAAGAGTGTATCAATACTCTGACTATATTGCGGTCAATATTTCATCACCGAATACTCCGGGGCTTCGCACTTTACAGTATGGTGAGTTATTAGATGAACTACTCTCAGCTTTAAAAGATAAACAAATAGAATTAAGCAAAAAATTTAAAAAATATGTACCAATTGCTTTAAAGATCGCTCCCGATCTATCGGATGAAGAGATCGAAAAGATCGCTGAATCTTTGATCAAAAACAAATTTGATGGCGCGATTGCGACCAATACCACTTTAACTCGTGATGGCGTGAGTGGCTTACTTAATGCCGATGAAACCGGTGGTTTATCGGGCAAACCATTAACGGAATTAGCCACAAAAGTGATTGCCAAATTACATAACCATTTGAGTGGACATATGCCTATCATAGGCGTTGGTGGTATTAACTCAGGCAAAGATGGCATGGATAAAATTAATGCAGGTGCCAGTTTAGTACAAATTTACTCAGGCTTTATCTATCAAGGACCGCAGTTAATTAACGATATTACAGAACAGTATTTAAAGAATAAGTAATATAAGTATAATTATTGCTCACAGTGATAATGATCCTAACCAGATCGTTGTTGTTGCTTGATAAGCTAACAACGATCTATTTATAAGGTTGATCATCAATAACAGTTTGACAATTTTATTTTGATATTGCTTAAAAAGCATACTATTATTTGCTGAAATATAAACAACATAAGATATAGGTTACGTTATGTTATTCTTGCCGCAACAGGATTGGCTTTGGGGATATAACGATCAATACCAAGTTCTAAGTGCTCATTTAGGTGCAGAAATGGAATTTTTGACACCTTACACTATCAAGCAATTGATCCCTGATGCTAAATACCTGCAGCCATTTACTATGGCGCAAGCCAGATATTACATTGAATTAATCGATAGCATGAAACGTCAGTTATCACTCACTGATGCACTTATTGTGCAAATTGGTTTGAATGGGACTGCCGCTAAATATCTGTTAACTCCGCAAATGCCTAAATCATGGTTTTTTAATGCAAGTCAGCAATGCGTATTTTCTGATGTTGGTAAAGTCGTTGAGTTAGTCACTACAACTAACATACGCGCTAAAGTATTAATCGTGGATACCAGTTTACAGGCCGCCTCTGTCATGCTGCTTGATGAATCTTGTGAATTATCTGAGCAGAAGGTGTTACACCGATTTGATGTTATTAAAGTGATGCATAATCGCCTTCATCCCATGATGGTTGAAATGCGTTATTGTGATATTTATGCCGCTTAAGTTGGCGTAATTATCAGCTTGCTAGTGGTGTTTATTTTGGTGTGTGAACTTAGCTGGTTAACAGGTTTACATAAGCGCATGTATCTTTAATAATAACGGCCTTAACTATGAAAAGGTGGTCGTTATGACAATTTGGGTTGATGCCGATGCTTGCCCGGTAGTGATTAAAGAGATGCTGTACCGCGCAGCTGAACGGTCGCAAATCAATACGTATTTTGTTGCCAACCAAATGCTAAAAATTCCTCCCAGTCGTTTCTTACATACTATCCGTGTCGCCAGTGGGTTTGATGTGGCGGATAATGAAATCGTCAAATTATGTGAACCTCAGGACTTGGTGATTACCAGTGATATCCCACTTGCCGCCGATGTTATTGCCAAACAAGCGCTTGCTTTAAGCCCGCGCGGTGAATTATTTACACGGGACAATATTGGTGAGCGCCTTAATCTGCGTGATTTCTTCGATACTTTGCGCGCTAGTGGCATTCAAAGCGGTGGACCCGATGCCATCAATCAAAAAGACAAGCAAGCTTTTGCCGGCCAGTTAGATAAATATCTCCATCAGCACGCAAATAAGCCATAACCTAATAGCAAGGTGTATTCATGGTTAATGCTGTTAATGTATTGATTTTATATGTGTGTGATTTGTAGCGAATTCTTGATGGTGATCAACTTATTTATGAGTGAAGGGAGTATGGTGGAGGTATAAACTTTGTTCTTAAATAACAGTGATATGGGGTGAACTATGCTCATAACCTCGACCAAGAAAGTTCTTAGTACTTTATTATTATTGGCGCTGATCCCGCTCACTTATTTAACCGTAGTGACCGATGGTTGGCAATTTGTTGCTCATAGTACGTCTATATCCTCCACTGTTATTGCCACAATATTGATGATGCTAGCTGTGGGGATTTGGTCGGCGCAGCTTGGCGGGCGGGCGCTTTGGTTTGTACCTCTAACCTTTACTGGCCTTATGGTCATAGGCACCTTCCTCTCTTACACCCATTTATCACTGGCGATGGCCAATGCTGGGATCTTGTTATCTGTGGTGGTCATGGGCATTTTAATTTGCGATGGTACGAGGTTTTCTACCTTAGTGGCAGCCGGCATAGTAGGCTTCTTTGCATTGAGTCATGGTTATAGTTATGGCAGGGTCTTGGCTAATAGCGGTGAACTTGAGTTTTACCTTGCAGGCATAGTATTAACGGGTCTTATTCTTAATCTTAGTGGTGAATTATCGGCGCAATTCTTTATGCAAAAGTCGTCCAAGCATATTCGGGTGCGAGTCGGTGGCATTATTTTGTTTGCTGGCATCATCTTAATCATGAGTTATTAATTGAGAGGTTGCCTAGATTATCACCATCTAAAACTTTAATCGCTTAGTCGGGAGATTTAAGACACTTGCTGTCTAACTAATGTAAAATCGCGCGCATGAGTTTCTAGGCTTGGAATTTTAATAATAAATTTCGAGCCTTGATACGGCTGACTTTCGCAGCGTATGGTGCCGTGAATCGACATGAGTGCACCATGAACTATGGCTAAGCCCAATCCAGACCCTCCTAAACCTTGTTTAGTGGTAAAGAAAGGGGTAAATATTTGCGATTTAATCTCATCTGTCATACCTAAGCCATTATCTTGGCAAAGAATAGTTAACTGTTGTTCTTCATCGATACTAACGGCCAGCAAGATATTACCGAGCGTGCCATCATCAAACGCGTGTCTCGACGCATTAAGAAGTAAGTTATTGATGATGTTATACAATATCGTTGGGCTTAAGCTGAACCAAACTTGCTGATCACAATCGACATTAATGCTATGCATACCAATTTGTGGGCGCATATCGCTGACAATTTGCTCGATATGACTAGCAATATGAATGCGTTCGGCATGCAGAGTGTCATGATTATGACTGACAGTATGAAAGTTCTTTATCAAATCATTTAACCGCAACAAATTGTTATGCATTAAGGCCAAAGATTGTTTATTTTCACTTATGTAGTCAGTAATTTCATTGAGGTTGTGTTCATTAGTCGTGATGATTTTTTCTAAATGTTCAAGAGCGTCTTGGCAGTGAGTCACAGTAATTAGACTTGTCCCTAAAGGAGTATTAATTTCATGTACTGCTTTATCTATGATGCTGATTAATGATGGTTGAGGCAAAGGTGGTTGCTGTATAGCCAATGAATGACTCTTATCCGGCATCAACTGATTAGTGTTGGTTGCCCCTTTTTTAGTCGAGCTGCGCATGCATAAGTACTGAATGCTCACAAGTAACAATAAAATAACGACTAACCCGTCTATAGGCCACGCTAACCCAATCCATAACAAGGCTGCAGATAACTCGATGATGAGCAGCAGCGCAAGGCGGTAGAATAAACGGCTAGGCATGCAGACTAATCCTTAGTGTTAATATACACATCCATGAAGTTTGAAATCTTGTTTTATGCTAGGCGAGCAAATACCTATTAAGTTTAGACTAAGGTGATGGTTTAGATGAACAATCCGGCGATTTAGTTGTGGTTGACGGTTTCACCGTAAATAACTGACGCGGGTGAATGCAAAACAGGAAGATAAATGATTAGTGTCTAGAAGCATCAGCCTAGTGCTAACTAGGCTGATGATAAGCGTTAGAATTGCAAATAGACTGGCCAACCTAACAGCCCATGCAATCCTTCTTTATACTCAAACCGCTCGAGTTTTTCTGGACTAGCATCCGCTAATAATAGCGTTCGATAATGCTGTGCAAATTGCAGGGTGCGCAAAATTCCGGCATTGAAATGCTTACCTAAATCAGCCTTGATAATGGCAACCGATTCAGCAGGCAACAAGGCTAAGGCTTTGTCGGTAGCCACTTGAATATAATCTTCAGCAAACCATGCTGGATTAAGTTCAATTTGGCCGATTTTGCGTTTGAGGTCTTCTCTGACTTTGATATCACCAAAGCAAATACGGTATAACACAGCTTCTGCTAATACGCCTTCAAGATTTAAACACTCTAACGGGTCATAGCTGCCAATATGGTAAAAATGCTGCCGTAAAACCGCAATAGCTTGCTGTCTTTGATGATCGCTCAGCGCATCTTGATAACTTTGCCAACCTTGCCATTCGTCACTATCGGGTGGGCAAGAAACTTGTTCCATCAGATTTTTGTCGACGTCGCCATAGATGGATTTACCATTTTGTTTAAACTGGCTTACAACCGTTAGCATGCTCCAACCTTTCTGGAAGGATTTCACCACGCCATCATTTTGTTGCAGCAAGCTCAAAGCTCGAGACTCATTGCGCTCGGTCAGCGCTATTAGGCCAAGGCTCACGACGCCAATGACGTCAAATGCTGCTTGTTCTAACAAATGCATTTTGTATTTGTTATAGAACTTGTCGGCCAATTTTAGGCTCATCAACATAGCCTTGGCTTTGATTTGCGCTAACTCTTCATCTGACAGTAATTGTTCGTCTCGGCCGTAGGCGATAACTTTAGATAAAAATGGCCCTTGATTAGGATCGCGTAATACCAGTTGCATACTAATCCTTAATCTAAAAAGCTGAACATATCGTCAACTTCAGCGAATTCGTCGGTCACCTGGTTTTTCTCTTTCGCTTGTAAAACCAATTCACTGACAAATTTGTTGATGATATTTTGCCAGCTAGAACTTTCATTGCGCAGTAAGTTCTTAATGGCTTTTTCAACATCTGGCGCAAGCTCGCGGATAAGTGCGAGTAAGCTGCGCGGATCATCGATGCTTAGGCTAAAAGCTTCTTCGGATTCCGAACGGTCTGAGTAACCTACGGTTTCACCATCATCTTCATCATCAAATACATCAATAATTGGTGCGTCATCATCACTGCTTGGCGCTAATACCAGCTCAATGAAGGGAATCGATAGATAGAATAGCCCCGCAGGATCTTCAGCGATGCACTCTAAAATCGCTGTTTGTTTTTCTTCACTTTCTTGAATGCGGATCAAGTATGTTAAAAAATCAAACGTATGTTGGATCAGTTCTTCTGCATTGGACTTAATTTGCTCTTCCCAATACAAAGGTTGCTGACACACTATGTCACGAATCTGTTCTGGGCTCATCAATTCCGACATGATAGATGGGCATGAAATATCATGATGACTATTGATTTGCGTCAGTGTAACAATATCCATATTTTCAATGACTTCGACTAATTGCTCGTCATTCATGGTATTGGCAATAATCTCAAATCGCTTGCTAGCTTGTCTTGGCTCGACATCAGCAAGTTCTTTGATCTCGGCGACGGTAATTGCAATCAGACTATTCATTAACGCTCCTCATCATCATAGAAATCGTAATAACCTTCTTCATCACGCTCGTTGTAATCGTCATCATCATCGTCATGATCATCAGCGACAGGCGCAGGTGCTGCTACTTTTGGTTCATGAGCCAATAAATACAGCACAGCGCAGCTTTCAACTAATAAACTGACGCTATAGTCTTTAACCGCTAACACTAAAGGTAAGTCAACGTTATTAAAGGCAATACTGGTTTTAAACTCATCCCAAGTCGGCAAAATGCTGTGTTCAATCCAGTAAGCCCATTGCAATTTAGCTTCGGCTGGAAATTTCACTTGATTGAACAAGGCGACCGGTAAATATTCTGGTACAGAATCTAACATAGCTGGATCAGCTAATAATATCTGCTTAATTTGCTTCGAAAATTGAGCCAGTGCTTCTGGGGTTTCTGGATCGCTATACGATTCAATGTTGTCGTATGCGTTATCTTTAAGCTCGTTAACACGAGCCATATTTAATGTAGTTGCCATAACAAACTCAGGTGAAGTTATCTAAATGCAAGATGACTTAAATAAGCCAACTTGTGTTAAGCCAAGTGGTCAATCAAGGTTAATAAAAACCGTCCCAGATCTCACGCATGGCCGCGCTTGGGTCAGTGACAATGACGTTATTGAAATCGCGAATAAAGGCGCTGCGTTGCTTAGGATCTGACAGCACATCATAGGCTTTCTGTACGCGGTGCAAAGCCGCTACTGCCAGTTGCTTTTCATCTTCACTGGCACTGATGAGTTTATCTGGATGGTATTTATTGGAGAGCCGTTTATAGGCTTTTTTAATGTCATCGTCTTTGGCAGAGGGTTTGATCCCCAATACGCTAAAGTGGTTGATCATAGTGATACCTGTAGGCAAGTAGTAAAAGTTGCGTTGCTCGTAGTTAGAACGACGGGGTTAACACTTAGATCGGTGATGATTAATCATGCCCATCAATCAAGGTGCTATTGAACGTCATGCTATTGCGAGTATTGGCGTTGCTGCCTGATTGTCTAATCGAGAGTTAATGCTCTTATGTGCGGCTAGTGTTCAGCGCAGTAAGCAAGGCCACTAGCATGTAACGCAACCGAGTGATAATACCAGATAAGCGCTGATTGCCGCAAACTTAAGCCGGATATGTTTGGCACTAATCCTTGGTGTTAACAACCGATAGATTAAAACGGAACACTTAAAAATGCTGATGTAAAAGAGCCATTTGATGTTGGCGATTATGCGCTTAGTGCGTATGACATGGTGGGTCAAGCTCACTGATGAATCTGTAGGTGTTCTCATTCGAACTGTGTTGCTAAGCGAGGGGTAATGGGGAGTAAAACGAGTTGCTTGATATAGAACTCGCTGGTTTTGAATAAACTTAGCAGGATACAAGTTAACGCCTGTATTCCTGCTAAGTGCGAGTTAAGTGAGTGGGGGGTTATTTAACCGCGCGCCACACCCCCCATTCGCCGGTAGTGCCAGGCTCTTCGCCTTTAGTCCACCAATGGGCTTGCCACAGTACTTGATTGTGGGTCACTTGTTGGCCTTCAGAGTAAGTCGCTTCCACCTTCCACTCGTCACCTGTGACTGGAGGAACTGGTGGCTCAGGTGGTAAAGGCGGAGTAGTGCCGTTGATTTCACGCCATACACCCCATTCACCGGTAGTGCCTGGTTCATCGCCTTTAGTCCACCAATGGGCTTGCCAATGTTTACCTAAATGAATGGCAGTATCACCATCGTTATAGGTGGTATCTTTATTCCAGTTATCACCTGGTTGTGGCGGCGTTGGTGGATCAATTGGCGGCTCAGCATGGACGATACTTAAGGCATAACTTGCTTTGCTGTCGTTATTCCATACCTTGTTAGCATAAGGCTGCTGGCGGTCGTACATATAGTGCTGCATTTCTGCATGCCAAACGCCGATAAACCATTTATTTTTATGCTTATCGTTGACTTTCAGGGCTAATAATTCCGGCCAGTTATCTTGATTGTTGGCAGTAATTAATAAGCGCTCTTCTAGTTGCTCTTGGCCATTATTATTAAAGCCACGGAAACTCACATAATCATCAACATTTGGCGTTGGGTAGCCTTGTGGCAAGTAATAACCTAGCTCATTGAATGTTGGATCTTCTGGGTCGACAATATCGCCACCGTTACCATCAGTACCATTGGCACTAAAGTTAATATC
Source organism: Shewanella sp. SNU WT4 (assembly GCF_006494715.1). NCBI lineage: Bacteria > Pseudomonadati > Pseudomonadota > Gammaproteobacteria > Alteromonadales > Shewanellaceae > Shewanella > Shewanella sp. SNU WT4. Next base: position 2,609,122 of record NZ_CP041151.1, on the reverse strand, counting down.
ACTACAGTTATAGAAGCCTTCACCGGCTGGGTCATCACGCTGCCAACGAGTGTATAAAATGGCGTCGCCTTTACGATCTGCAGGTAAAGTCACCTTGATGCGATATTTACGATCATCGCTAACCGCCACATTGCCTTCGGTGTCGACCAGTTCCAAATCATCCCACGTCAATGCTTGGCTTGGGTCGTAATCAGGTTTAGTTAAATAAAACTCCCAAAATGACGGGTTGTGGGGCGCAGAAGCATGGAAGGTCAATAAAATTTGATTATTGCTATCAAGCTTAATCTTAGTTTTTTGCCATTCGCTTGAAGGATTGCTCATACCCAATTTAGCGCTAGCACCAGCAGAGCACAGCTCGCCATTAGGTACTTGACGTTTAACCGCTTCAATATCACGATAATCTTTGGTTAACGCTGCAAATTCATTGATTTGCACAAAAGGGTATGTTCCAGAGATGTCATAAGCCGCTTTACAGGCTTGGTTAGGAATGTCTTGGCCATTATTTGACCAGTGCCCACCGTCTTGCGAACATATGACTTGGCGCGCCGCAGGAAACTCAACCCAGCCATGGGCTGACACTTGCGAATGAAAAGACGCACTCAGCATTGTTATGCTTGAGATTAATAATAGTTTTTTCAAGAATTTACCTTTAAATATCTTAAATCAAAATTTGAGACTACTAATGTAATATTTCATTTTGATGACATGCAAATTTATTGATTTAAATCAAGAAATGGTGTTTTTTACTTTGGTGTCAGCGTGTTACGTGACAGGTGGTGAGTTGGTGATACAAGTTGTCACACTTTTCGGTGATGCAAACTGATGCATTTGTATTTTTAACAGTGATTTACTAAAAAGTGGTGGTTTAAGTGTGGCTTCGTTGGTATTAAGGCGTAGTGCTGTTAGGGGGTTTTAGCAACTTAATAACTTGAGCTGCATCACGTTAATTGATGGCGTCGCAGTTAAATGAGAGCAGCAATTAGCGATTAGATGAGTCTATGAGTGATAACTCAGAGGTTACTAGGGGAGAGAACATTGGTAATTGTCAGTAGTTAATCAAAGTGATGTTATCTGGTGAATTTTATAATGTGAAATTATAAATTTCGCAATTAATAACTTCGACCTAGGGTCACGCTCTTAGTTTCATTTAAGCATGAGTATCTCGATTATGGTATTGTACCGCTACTGCATAATTGAAACTAGCATTGGCTGGAGACCTTTTGAATTTACCTGTAAACAGTCAATATATAGAAAGTGAATTAGCAGTGAATGTCCAAGTCTCTCGGGCATTGGCTAATGCACCTTATGGGGTGTTAGTCGTTAATAGTGATTTTAAGATAGTATATGTCAATCAGCAGGTTGAAGTTAATACTGGCTACAGTGCCAAGCAAATCATAGGTCAAAACCCGCGCGTATTTCGAAGTCAAAAGACCAGTATAAAAACGTTCCGCGATTTGTATTCGAGTCTGCAACTCAATGGTCATTGGAGCGGTTATCTTTACAATCGCACTAAAGATGGCCGCATCATTAAAGAATTGTCATTTATTGATAAAGTGATTAGCCAAGGTGAAACATTTTATTTAGTGATCCGTGCTAATTATCTTAGGTTACACCAAGACCTTAATAAGCTTAAAATGGCGTCACTGCGCGATAGTCTTACCGGACTTTGGAATCGTAACGGTCTTAACAAATTGCAGCAAATCATAGTGAATAGCCATTATTCGATGGCGTTTATTAATATTAATCAATTTAAATTTTATAACGATAAGTACGGCCATCAGTTTGGTGATAAATTATTGCAGCAGGTATCTAAGCAATTACAATCCGATTTTAATGAAGAATATGTGTTTAGGTTGTCCGGTGATGAGTTTATGGTGGTTACATAGACTGAACCTTAAGCATTAAGCTGTTCATAAATTCCATCTAACGTTATGTCTTTCTTAGATTTTCTCTGTTGTGCTTTTGGGGCGTTCTTCGTTATATAACGGATCGCCCAATCAATCTTATCTATTATTTCTGACCATGATTTGTGGCTAATGCACTCAAATATGGGCAGCAGCCACACATCAACATTCTTTGCAGCCTTGAATAACGAAACTGAAGGCATTATCTGCAGTGCCGTACTGCGTCTAATGCACAATGCCAATAAACTGGCCCAGACTAAGCCATCAACGATGGCTTTTTGTGCTGTAGCAAATCGCTGCCAGTTAGTATGAGATTTCAACTCTTTAAACATCAGCTCTATCTGCCAGCGACAGCGATAAATTGCCATAATATCATCTGCAGAGTAGGTTTCTCGTGGCAGATTAGTAAGCCAAATGCAAAATCGTTGTTCTTCGGCAAACCAGCGTCTTATTACCCGAAATGTCTGATTGCCTCTACAAACCGCCAAATCAAGCACCTCTGTCCGATTGGTGCGGCGCGTAATCTCTTTGAGTTTTTTGCCTGCCAACTTAGTCAGTGTTCGACCTTTACAGTTCCTCGCTTCGATGACCGTCGGGTTGAGGGATTTGGCTCCCCGAAAAATGTAGAACCCTCCATGCCGCTCAAGCTCGGCAAAGTAATCAAAGTCTGGGTAACCTGCATCTGCTAGCAGCAATTTGTTGTCCATCGTTGCTGGTTTAGGAAGATAATCTCTCTCCGAAGCCGTGTCGGCACTAATCGTCATTGCAGTAGGACTAAAGGTTTTGAGAGACATGGTCATATGGCACTCTATCGCTGCAGGGTTACGCTTAAAGCGGCTTGGATAAACAGATGCCAACTGCCTATGAACGTGAAAAGAACTACCATCTTGGAGCAACACATCATTAAAACAAGACATCTTATCGGGTAATTGAGCACATTGCTGCCGGGCAAATTGTGCGATAGCAAACTGTACTAACTGACGCATGAATAGAGGAAAAGCTTCTTTTCTGAGCTGATTGTGAAAAGGTTTGTAAGCCACATTATCCATTTCGGTCAGACACATCCCGTTGAACTGCCTGAGCAGATCGGCAATTGAAGTACAATTCCCCTTACTGAGCGCCGAAATCAGACTGAGTACAAGTTGTTCGGGCAAAATCGCTCGACATCGTTTCATGAGGCCAATATTTTTTGCCGTTTTTTGAAGAAAGTGAGCGCTAAAGAATTGCATAAACTGCTTTTTAAGAGAGATAATCAACACTGGCCTTTTTGTGTTTGATGGTTTGTTTGGCGACAATTATCAGATCACAAATAAGGCCATTTTTCTATCTAAATAAAAGCGTTAACTCTTAAGATCCTGTCTATGATGGTGGTTAATAACCGTGATCCATTGCAACTTATCTGTAAACTGGAGGCATTTAACCGCCAGCAGCATAGATATACTATTGGCGGCCTGAGCGAAACCCTAAGCATGAGTATTGGTTGCGTTGATAACCAAGAGCAACTCAGTTTCGATGACTCATTAAAATATGCCAATATGTGCATGTACCTTAGTAAAAAGCAGTTTTCAAGCCAAGTCGTCCAATTGGACTCTCAGGTAAAAAAGCAAATAGATAATACCTTTGCTTTGTTTGATTTTATTAAGTGTCAACAGCAGTGGACACAGCACTTATATCTTGTTTTTCAGCAGCAATGGGATGTGAATTCCGAAGCTATTTGTGTTGAATCGTTACTGCGCTTAGACGGCTTACCGTTTGATCATGTGGCCTTATTAACTGAAATTGAAAATCGAGATCAAGCTTACTTGCTTGATATCTGGGTACTTGAGCAAGTATTAGAGCAACATAAACTCAGACCTGACATTGAATTTTCGGTTAACGCTTTTCCCTCATCTTTTTGCCAAGTGGAGTATTTACAACGCTTGAGTCAGCTCTCGCCAAGTCAGCGCCGCGGCTTGTTATTTGAAATTACCGAGCAACAAGCTAATTGTTTTACCGCGCAGCAATGTCAAGCGATTTTAGCCACTGGCGTACGTTTATCGATTGATGATTTTGGGGTTGGCTTTACCAATTTAGATTTGATTTTGCGATTGCATCCTGAAGAAGTGAAACTAGATGCAAGTTTTATGAGGAAGGATTATCAGCAGGATGCCTTGATTGGTCTCATCAATGCTTTATTAACCTTGGGGACGAGCTTAGGCTTTACCCTCACCGTTGAGGGAATAGAAACCCGTGATAATTATCAGTGGTTGAAAGACATGGGAGTCAGTAAGTTTCAAGGCTATTTGTTCTCTAAACCTAATCGTAATTTAGCCGCAAGTGCCATGGCGTTTGATGATCTTGATCGCTGTTTGAAAGAGTGAGGCTTGGAGTGCTAGGTTTTTTGTTCTACGATGCGCTGATTTTTTAATCTGAGGCATCTATGAAATATCTAATTGCTGCACTATTGCCGTTAATGCTAACGGGTTGCATAACTTTTCCAACTGAAAACTCTAATAATGTCAAAGTGATATGGGATAATCACTATAGTATTGCTGAATGTCAGTATCTTGATACTGTGCTTGGCAGTGAAGGTCACTTTTATGACTTCTGGTTACATAGCGATCAAAACATGGTGTGGGGAACACTTAACCAAATGCGCATTAAAACCGCAGCATTAGGCGGCGATACCTTATATCTTTACCAACCGTTAGGTTTCTTAGGGTCAGTGACCATGATGGCTAATGCCTATGACTGTAGTGGCCAAATGGTGCTGATGGAGCAAGAGTCCACTGACGCAGAAGTTACCACTCTTGATGAAGAGAAGGTTACAGACGTTGAATAAACACGTGCAAGCTGCAGCGAACATTTAAGTTTTTGCTACTATGACTTGGCAATATGCCAAGTCAGCCTTTCCCCTTGGTATTCTACAAAGTGATCCATCTGGTGCTAATTCAAGCACAATCTTTAAATCTCAAATAATCATTATCATGTAAATTCTTGCCGCAGCCACACCTAAATCTAGCCATACGATATTACCGATCCCACGTGCTTAATCTAAACCAGTATTACTCTGCCCTGTGTTACATCTTGTATTAGATATGCCTTAATTTGATGTAAATAGTATTTATATCAATGCATTAGTTTTATTTGGCGGGGCTCTTAGTTCGCATAGCGCTGCGGGTGAACTGGTAAAGTAAAAAATAAATCAAACGTTTGTTTAAATTTGTTGATCATAATCGGTACTTGTGACGTAATATGAATGTATGTTCCCTGGTCAGACGAGTAATGGATATGAGTTTACGCACCCAATTAAGGAAAATTTTACCCAGCATTTCTATCACAGAGCAGGAAGCGCTAGATGCTGGTGATGTCTGGCTTGAAGGTTCTATTTATCAAGGTAAACCTGATTTTTCAGCCCTGCGCGCCATTCCTGATGCCAAGTTAAGCATGGCAGAGCAAGCCTTCCTCGATGGCCCAGTGATGGAACTGCTGGCATTAGTGGATGACTTTGCGATTCAAAGTGGTGAACATTTACCTGAGAATGTACTTAATTTTCTCAAAGTTAATAAGTTCTTCTCACTAATCATTCCTAAGCAATATGGCGGTTTAGCATTTAGTCCATATGCTAACTCCACCATAGTGGCAACTATTGCCGCTAAAAGTTCAGCAGTGGCAGTAACCGTTATGGTGCCTAACTCCTTAGGCCCTGGTGAGTTATTAATGCACTACGGCACAGAGGCGCAGCGTAACTACTGGTTACCTAAGCTTGCCATTGGTGATGATATCCCATGTTTTGCGTTAACTAGCCCAGAAGCTGGCTCTGATGCTGGTGGTATCCCTGATATCGGCATAGTGACTTATGGTGAATATAACGGCGAGAAAACCTTAGGGTTATCGGTAACTTGGGATAAGCGCTATATCACTTTAGCCCCGATTGCGACGGTACTGGGGTTAGCTTTTAAGGTACAAGACCCAAGCGGTTTACTAGGCAGTAGTCATGATTTAGGCATTACTTGCGCACTTATTCCCAAAAGTCATCCAGGCGTGCAATTAGGTAATCGCCATGACCCTATGGGAATACGTTTTTACAACGGTACTACTCGTGGTGATAACGTCTTTATTCCAATGGACTTTATTATTGGTGGCCAGCAGAACATCGGTCGTGGCTGGCAAATGTTAGTGAGTTGCTTAGGGGCTGGTCGCGGAATTTCGTTACCTGCGCTTGGCGTCAGTGTGGCGCAGGCGTCATTTAAGTCCTCGGCTGAATATGCTGCCGTGCGTGAACAATTTGGCTTATCCATTGGTAAGTTTGAAGGTATTCAGCAAAAGTTGGCTGATATTGCCGGTAAAACCTATCTGCAAGAATCTATGCGTGTGCTTACTACGGAAGGCTTGGGCTTAGGCCTGAAACCTTCAGTGGTTACGGCTATTGCTAAATATCACATGACAGAAATTGGTCGTGATGTGCTTAATTCCGCCATGGATATCCAAGCGGGTAAAGCCATACAATGCGGGCCACAAAATACTTTGGCTTCAGGCTATGTAGCTCAGCCTATTGCCATTACTGTGGAAGGCGCCAACATTCTCACCCGTAACTTGATGATTTTTGGTCAAGGCGTGATGCGCTGTCATCCATATCTGCAAAGTATGGTAGAAGCTATTCACAGTGAGGCGTCAGATGCCGACAGCACCTTTAATGGCATATTAACTAAGACTGTCAGTTATAGTGTTCGTAATAGTTTACGCGCCTTTAAACTCGGTTTATTGCCTTTCTTGGCTAAGCAAGATAGGCGCTTAGCTGAAGTGGTCCCTTATGAAAAAGCCGTTAATCAGTTAGCCGCAAAGCTTGCTGTGTATGCCGATTTCTCTTTGCTGGTATTAGGCGGCAAGTTGAAACAAGCTGAAATGCTGTCAGCGCGTCTTGGCGACGTCATGAGCTACTTGTATGCGGCGATGGCCTCCATTCGCTATTACGAAACCAAAGTGCTGGATGCTAATCGCACCGAAGCCGCGCCGTATTTTCATTATGCTACGCGTTGGTCTTTAGCGCAGGCAGAAAAGGCCATGTTAGATTTCTTAGATAACTTCCCATCGGCGCCAACCCGCCAATTGATGAAGTTCATCACCTTAACTTACTCAGCTAAGATGCCTAAGATTTCTGATGATTTAGTGCGTGAGTTAGCTGAAGCCGCGCAAATGAATACCAAAATTAAAGCGCAGCTTACCGAGCTCATTCGCCCTGTAGCGGGGGATGGTAATGACATCAATGAGCAAGCTTATCTGGCGAAGATGGAATGCTTGGATTTACTGGCGCGGGTTAAGATTGCGCTGCGTAAAAAGACGATTAGAGCTGGGGTGAGATTCTCTGAGACATTAGATGCCGCATTAGCTTCTGGGGTGATTAATGCCGCCGAGCATCAACAGCTCATCAGTTATAATCACAAACGTGAACTTGCAATTCGCGTTGATGAATTTGATTTTGATTTAAATTTATTAAGCCCGCATGAGCATAAAGCCTCTGCAGCAGCCTAAATAGCGGCATGGCTTGTGTAGCGTGATATGATGAATATAATGAGCCAACTTTTGTTGGCTCATTTTTTTTATGTCTCCTAAAACGCCTCAAGCATTCAGCACCCAGAATTTTTTTAGCCGCTTAGCTTGCCGGCGGCGTGGTCCTGATTTTCGTCAAGGGGAGATAGTCGGGTTTGCCGATATTCAGCAGACGTTTGGTTTCGATAGGCTAAAGCTTGGGCGCTGGGTGACGAAAGATGAGGCAACTCTAGCCGCGCCAATCATCTTTGATGCCTTTGCTGATCTTGCCTACTTACTTAATTTACCGCCCAAGGCCATAGGGCTGCGCCAAAGTTTAAGTTTGGCCTTTGGCAGTGGCGGCCGCCAAGGCGTACAGGCGCATTATAATAGTTTAAGCCGAGAGCTAGCCTTGGCAAAACACGCAGGCGCTGGAGCCTTAGCCCATGAGTTTTGGCATGGTTTTGATCATTATATTGCCCCAAAAGCCTATGATTTACCGCTGCGTAACCAAGCCGTTCAGCCATTTGCCAGTGATTGCTGGCAGCAAGATTTACTAAGTCTTGAGCATCCGCTGAACGACAGGCTATTAGCCTTATTTGCCATCGTCATGCAAGAGGGTGCAGAGCCATCATCCTTGGTGCTGCGCTCCAAGCAATTAGATAAGCGTTTAGGACGCTATTATTTTTCGCAGCCAACGGAATTGATGGCGCGTGCCTTTGAAGCGGCGCTCGAGTTTGATAACCGGATCGCCAATCCTTATTTAGTGAACGGTACGCGCAAGGGGCAGTTTGTTGATGCCGGGGTTTATCCTGATGATGAGCATTTAGTAGCAATTACTCGCGCACTCCTTGCCTATTTTGAACCGCTAGGTCGCGCCTTATCTAAACAAGGTATTTAATCATAAGCGTAAACTTAATCACTTAAACCCTGAAAACTCAGGTTAATTTAAGCCTGATTGCGCACACTCATTAATAGTGATCATTGACTTGATCACGCTTAGGCCAATAGTATGCTGGCTTGACTTGCGCAAAGTTATCATTCTGATTTATAGGATAAACATGAAAAAACTTTTAGCCCTAATCCCCTTGATGCTCGCCGTAGTGCTGGTATCTCCTTATGCCGACGCCAAAAAATTTGGTGGTGGTAAGAAATTTGGTAGCAGTTATAAAACTGCGCCTGCCAAACAGCAACCGCAAAAAACCGATACTGTTAGCCCACAACCAGGCCAAGCGACTCCCGCTGGCCAGCCTGCTGCCGCTAAGCAAAATGCTGCGCAAACTGCAGGTTCTTCTAAGAAGGGCATGTTTGGCGGATTAATGGGCGGCCTATTAGCCGGTGGTTTATTAGCCGCCTTATTTGCTGGTGGTGCATTTGAAGGCTTACAAATGATGGACATGGCCATCATTGCCTTATTGATCTTTGGCGCCGTGATGTTGTTTAAGATGCTGCGCAAAAGTAAAGCCGCGCCAAGCCAAGGCAGTTATCAGCGTGAAGCTTATGCGGCGTCAACGCCAAATTCAGCGCCAGCGCAAAACAATGCTTATCAACAGCCACAACAGCCACAACCTCAGCAGCACGCTTACAGCGCGCCTGAAGCTGCGCCTATTCATGGGGCAACTGATGCGCCACGTCCATGGTTCCGCGCTGAAGTTGATGCTAATGCTGCCGATGTGCCTATGAATCTGCCAGCAGGTTTTGACAGTACCGCTTTCGTTAAAGGCGCTATCAGTCACTATGAAACCTTGCAGCAGGCATGGAATAGCAATGATCTGACTAAAATTGAAGAGTATGTCGCAGCTGACATTTTCTCTGAATTAGTGACAGCTCGAGCGGATGAGCCAACTGAACTTTACACGCAAGTGTTGTCAGTGAATGCTGAGATTGTTCGTGCCGATTATAACAATGAGCACGCGCAAATTAGCTTGTATTTCTACGGTCAGTTTAAAGAGTCACCACAAGGTGTAACGCAAGATATCAAGGATATCTGGCACTTACAGCGTGACTTAACTCAAGACGGTCAGCCATGGTTGATTGTGGGTATTGAGTAAACATTCGTAGTGAGTCACTCACTCACTTGCAATAAAAAACGCAGCCTAGGCTGCGTTTTTTTATTGAGAAAATCATGATTTAAGTAAAGCAGTTACCTAATCTCTTAATGACGAGTCTGGTTTTACTCCTCATTGAACACGCCCACCCGCGTTATCACTTGATGTTGCTTGGTGACTTTCGGCGTCTAAGCGCTTAGCCTTAGTGATCATCGGCGTGATGGTTGAGCCCTGCACTAAGATAGAAAACACCACGACCGCGTAAGTCATCACCAGCATGATCTCACGAACATCAATATTTTTTTCAGGTAACACCATAATGCCAGCAGGCACTGACATAGCCATAGCGATGGCTAAACCGCCGCGTAAACCGCCCCAAGTTAAAATCGAAACTGCCATAGGGTTGTAGCGGCGAAAGCGATTAAAACCTAGGTAAGAAAGACGAACACTAAGATAGCGCCCAACTAATACTAACGGGATAGCAAAAGCCATTAACAACCAGTCTTCGCGGTGAAACGCAAAGGTCAGCATTAATAACCCTATCAACAGGAATAACAGGCAATTTAAGAACTCTTCTATCAATTCCCAAAAGTGATTTAAGTTATCACTGGTCTTAGGGCTAAAGCCTTGGCTGCGAGTCCAGTTACCGATAATGATGCCAGTGACGACCATGGCCAGTGGGCCTGAGACACCCAGCGAGGAGGCGAGGGCATAACCTGCGGAGGGAATGAGTAAGGTTAATAGCTGCTCTAGTGAAGGATCAGCAGTATGACAAATGAGTTTATGCACTAAAGTGCCTAACACTAGGCCATAAAGAATTCCGCCAAGCGCTTCTTGCAGGAATAACAAGCTGACGCTACTTACTGTTGGCGTGATATCACCAAAGGCAATAGTAAATAGGGTCACAAATATGACTAAGCCAAAGCCATCATTGAATAGCGATTCGCCTTCAATTTGGGTTGAGATTCGCTCGGGCGCTTGTAACTTTTTGACTATGGCAAGCACAGCGATAGGGTCGGTAGGGCTTATCAGAGCGCCAAACAACAAGCAATAGACGAGCGCCAGCGGTAAGCCAATTAACTGACAAAAACCATAAAACACAAAACCAATAAAAAAAGTAGAGACTAAGGTGGCGAACAACGCCAGCACAGTAATTTCCCACTTTTGGTCTTTAAGGTTGGTAAGCTTAATGTTGATAGCACCGGCAAATAACAAAAAGCCAAGAATACCTTCGAGTAAAAAGTGCTGAAAATCTAGTTCATTAATGACATGGGCGGCGACGGCTTTGAATTCAAAGATATGGAATCGACCAGTGAACACCAACAGTAATGACAACATAATAGCGCCAGCTGTGATGGCGATTGTCGGTTGGAATTTTCCTAATTTACTATTGAGATAAGCCATCAGCACTGCAGCAGCGCCAAAGTAGCACAAAATATGATAGACAGACATGCCGTATCCTTAAGGGTAAGAGTAACGGGCGTAAACAGTATTACATCTTAATGTAGGCTATCGGCCTCAGACCACTCAAAAATAGTGCAAGTTTGGTTAATTTTTTATCATCATTTGAGTTCTTCCCCAGCTACAAGCAATTGATCTTCAGCCCTTAGTTGGTGCTTAGCTAGCTGCCATGCTAGTTCAGCGGCATTACTTACTTGCATTTTTTGCAGTAATTTTTGCTTATGAAGCTCAACGGTACGTTGGGCTAGTTCAAGTTCGCTAGCAATGACTTTATTCATTTTGCCCGCAAGCACTAAGGTCATCACTTGGTGCTCGCGGGGACTTAGGCTATTGAGTTGCGCGCGCAGTAGTTGGTGTTGATTGTGCGCGGCATACGCTTGCTCGCTGACTTGCATGGCTTGAAGTAACAGAGGTTTAAGCTTATCGCCGTCCGCCGGTTTTTCTAGAAAATCAAGCGCACCAACACGCATGCTTTGCACTGCCATAGCAATATTGCCATGGCCGGTGAGCATGATGATTTGAATCGGACTTTGCAGCTTTACTAAGTGTTGCAGTAAGGCCATGCCGTCCATTCCCGGCATATGAATATCAAGCAGCATGACCGCAGGCGCATGAATATCTACGGCAGAAAGCAGGTTTGCGGGGCAGGTAAAACTTTGGCTAGCGAATCCCATGCCTTCAAGCATCCAGCTTAATGAATCTAATACATCTTGATCATCATCAACTAGGTATAAAGGGGTCATAGCGCGGCAGCCTTATGGGGTAAGTGAATGAGGATGACTAAGCCTGGGTTAGCTTGATGGGCAATAATTTGGCCGCCATGTTCTTCTATGATGCGTTTACAAATCACCATCCCTAGGCCTAAACCATGAGCTTTAGAGGTTTCAAATGGCATAAATAGCCGAACTAAGGCTGCGGATGTCAAGCCTGTACCAATATCGCGGATGCAGAGTTGGTATTCATCTGCCAAGCGTTGGCACTCAATAGTTAACTGCCTCGACTTAAGGCTCTGCATAGCATCCAGCGCATTACGAATGAGGTTAACCAGTACCTGTTGCAATAAACTGGCATCAGCCACTATCGGGTAATCATCGCTAGGGCGCTGCCAGTGTACCTGGCATCCCTTAAGGTCCGGCGCCATGAGTTGCAAGGTATCATCTATGATGTGCGCTAGATCGCAGGCCTGATAATGGCTGCTTTGCTGACAAAACGCTCGCAGTCGATTAATGGTCGTTTGAGCCCTATCGACCTGGGCAATGATTTTAGTTAACGGTTGCTGTAACTCTGGCTGAGAGTCTATTAGGCGATAAACACAGCCTTGGGCTAAATAACGAATGCCAGCTAATGGCTGCTTCAGTTCATGGGCAATGCCTGAGGCCATTTCTCCTGTGAGTAATACCCGCTGGGCACGGTAGAACTGTTGCTGCTGATCTAATAACCGAGCTTGCGTACATTGATGCTCGGCCACTTCATTACTCAGAGCTAACGTGCGGCGCACTACTAAGCGCTTGACCCGTAAGTGATGTAAGTATCCAAGCAATAACACCAGTATGGCAACTAATACCCAAGGGATGGCGCTATACATTAAACGCTGCCAATTGGTAACAAACGGCCATTGGGCTAGTTGCTGGCGTAACTGAAACACCTCACTGTCGTTAACCGGCGCGGCCCAATATTGATATTGGCCGACAATCGCCGCGCTATCTTGTGGCGTTATGGCTAATAATGCCCGTACCACTTGAGTGGCTAGTTGATGACTGGTGCCGCCAAGTTTTGACAGGGCATAATCTGGGTATAAAGGTGTTGATACTTGGCAAGCCATATCGGTTTGCTCATGGACCAATTGCACCTTAAGCGCGCCTTGAGGTATTGCGCCGCGCTTTATCGCAGACTCTAGAATACAAGCGGGTAAAATGGCGACGTCGGCTTGATGTTGCAGTAATTTATCGAGCAGCTTTGCTTGTGGAAAGCCAACAAATTTCAACTGTTTAATGTCGCGATACACATCCATATGGCGACTAGCTAAGGTAGCGGCAAAAATTTGAAAACCGCCAAAGGCGCGCGGATCGCTCGAAATTACTCGTTGCTGGGTTAACTCTTTCCAATGATTAAGCGGGTGATCAGCGCGGGTGATGATAGCTGACCCCATCGCCCTTTCTGGATTATTACTTAAATTATTCACTAAGGTTAATAAATGACTGGTGCCATAGTCTTTTTTATAGGCCACAGTCGTCATGGCATTGCCTATGATAAAGTCAATATTAGCTTTGGTGATGGCGTTATCTAGCTCCATCGGCGTGAGCGCTATAATATCAATGGGTTGGCCTAATTGTTGTTGAAGCCATAAGGCGGTGTCTTGCCAGCGCCGCTCGATTTTACTGGGATCAGCAAAGGCCATCACGCCGATACGGATAGTTGCGTGAGTATTGGTCTTTGTATCGCGCAGCTTAATAAAGTGGCTCGGACTCTGGATAGCATCCGGAGAATAGGAAGCCGCATTGATTTGGCAAGGCCAGAGCAATGCAAGCAGGCTAAAACCTATGATAAAGACATTCAACAAGGCAATATCGCTTTAGAAAAGGTAACAGTGGCTATTATCACCGACTAATGTTGCGCAAAGCTCAGTGATATGTGCGTTCAGTGAGTAAGATCACGCTTCACTTATATACTGAGGGTCATCCTACTGATTAATGTCGATGAGGTGTTAGCCTATTGATATTGTGCGCGCAACTTGGCCACGCCCGCGGTTTCAAACTTATTGCCATAATCATCAAGATACCATATCGCTTCGACATCCTTATCTAAGCCAATGTCTTGTAGCCACACTTGAGCTTCGACCACTGGCATTAAAAATAGACTGGTGGAAATCACATCGGCTAATAACGTATTGCGCTGCATAATCACTGAGACACTAATGCCGTCACGCTTAGGATAAAGGGTCGTGGGGTCAATAATATGGTGATAATCTTTGCCATCGACAGTGAAATAATTTAAATAATTACCACTTGATACCAAGGTAATATCTTGCGCAGTAATATATTCATGGTAAACACTATTATTGATACCATTCCTATTGTTATATTTTCTGGCGAGCGGATCTTCAATAGCCGTAATAAATTGTCGGCCACTAGGATGTATACCAAAATGACGAATATTACCGCCAGCATTAATGATAAATGATGTGATGCCGTCAGCGCGGAGTCTGTCATAGACTTTTTCTACCATCCATCCTTTCGCTATGCCGCCTAAATCTAACTGCATGCCAGCTTGCATTTGGACTGTGTTATGAGTGGCATCTAAGATTATCTTTGAAATATCAATATGTTTAGCAGCATCCTCAAGCGTTTGCCGCATGGGGAGTTGGCAATCATTTTCTTTCAAGCAAACATTACGCGCTTGGCGCCACACCGCCAATACGGGAGCGATGGCGATATTAAATCGGCCATTGGTGAGTTGATGCCATTCAATGCTGGCATGCAATAACTCGGTTAACCTTGGGTCAATTTGATGCAGTTTATCAGGCGCATTATTAATGGTTTTAATATTGGTAAAATATGGGTAAGTTGAAAAGTTAGACCCTAAATAATGATATTGCTGCACTACATGTAAACCATGGCATAAGGCGGATAATGCTTGCTGTTTATCATCATGATAAATATCAATGGTAATGGACGTACCAAAATAATTTAAGGTAGTCATAGTCCCTTTACCTTGGTCATAAACAAAACTGGCATTGCCTTCACATTGATAAGGAATAAATTCATCGGCATGAGAATGACTGAAGATACTCATTAGGCTAATGATGATAAATATAAAGTAGGGCATTACATCTCTCTGTGGTCGCGTTATTTATAGCTGTACCATGAATATTAGGCTCTGGCTTGTTAGCTATCCCTAAAGTGTTAGCAGTTTCAAAGAAATGATCATTGCCCCCTAGAACTGCGGTTTTCCGCAATTGTTCAAACGGCTGAGCTGTTTATGCTTGCCCATAAATCTATTATTTAGTGGGCAACATCGATGAACAACACGATTAATTTCAAACAGTGTGGGTTAGTGCTCGCCATGTCCTTAACTGGTTTAGCGTTGGCAGGTTGTGCCAGTCAGTCAGTGCAGGGCAAGTATGTTGATGGCGTTTATCAAGTCAGTGGCAAAGGCAAAAAGAGCGAAATCACGCTTGAAGCCACAGTCATTAACGGTAACATTAGCGCGCTCAAAACGTTATCGCACAAAGAAACTGAGTCGTTATACCTCAATGCTGAGCGTATCTTGAAGGAAGTGGTAGCCAACAATGGTCATGAAGGGATAGATGCTATCTCGGGCGCCACCTATTCAGCCAATGGTATTTTAAAGGCGGTCAATGATATTCCGCGCGCCGATGGCAGCAAACCTGAATTTCAAAGTGTGGGTGCCCGCGCTAATAAGAGTGCCGAAAAGTTTGATTTAGAGTGGTCGATTCAGCCTCAGCTTGGCATAGTGAAAGGTGACTATTACTACGAAGAAGCGCGTTTCCGCCAAGGGCATATGGGCAGCATGTTAGTGGTGGTTGATAGTGCTAATTCTGCGGATGTGTTGTTGGCTGAATTTCAAGAAAGTGGGCGCCCAAACTATTACACTCGTCTTTATCAAAACGTACCTAAGCGTATGTCTGAATACAATTTTTCTATGGGTAAGCAAAAAGGTACGGCTTGGGTACAGTCAGCCTTAACCATGGAAAAGCTGATGATGGAGAAAAATAAGCTCACTTTTGATAAAAATCCTGAGTTTGATCCAAAGCTTGCCAATAAATTATCCGAGCCTAACCGTTTACAATATCTTGAACTGGATATAGTGGCTGGCGCTTCTAACAGTATTCAGCAATCAATGATCCCCTTGACCGCTAAAATTCACAGCCGCATTCAGCAAGGTAGCAGTGACCAATTATTATATCAGCAAGCACAGAAAATTAATGATGCGAAAGGCCGCTGGACTGGGGTAACCGCCATGCTGCGTATCGTAGTCAGTAAGCAAACGGGTAACATTACCGCGGCTCATTACGATGAAATCTTTGCTGATCACCAAAAAGATATTAGAGATGCCTCGCAAAAAGCCTTTTAC
Organism: Shewanella sp. SNU WT4; assembly: GCF_006494715.1. Classification (NCBI taxonomy): domain Bacteria; kingdom Pseudomonadati; phylum Pseudomonadota; class Gammaproteobacteria; order Alteromonadales; family Shewanellaceae; genus Shewanella; species Shewanella sp. SNU WT4. Next base: position 2,593,107 of record NZ_CP041151.1, on the reverse strand, counting down.
CGCCAGTCTAAATACGATTCGATTAATTATGTTGAGCCTGCGCGTATTGGTTTTAACGTCATGATTGACGCGTTAGCAGATCATCTGACTCAAGGCGGTTCATTATTTGATATTAATGACTTACCAGCAGCCGGTGATAGCGGCAGTTATGCCCAAACCGGCTTTACTAAGCGCTCTGATGCTTGGGATAATTATCTATTGCTCGCTAATAGCTTATATCAGCAAATGCGCCAAGATGGCGTGATCACCGCGCAGCAATAATATTGTAGGGCGTTTTGGCGCCCATTTTTGGATGTGTTTTTATGAAAGCTTTATGTTTTAGTGCACTGTCGTTGGCCTTGTGCACGCCCTCGGTACTGGCCAATGATTATCAATTTTATGGGCGTTTTGATTACTCGTTAACCTCTTCTGACAGTGGCAGTGCTACCCATAACAACAAACAGGGACTAGTACTTGAAAATAACTTTAGCCGCTTAGGGGTTAAAGGCCGTAGTGAATTATCAGCAACAACCGACATCTTTTATCAAATTGAAGTTGGGGTAAATGGCGGCAGTCAAGATAAAACCAGTAACCCATTTTCATCGCGGCCGACGTATTTAGGCATTTGCCATCAAGACTATGGTTCATTAGCGATTGGCCGTATCGATCCGGTATTTAAAATGGCCAAAGGTGGTGTTGACGTCATGGATATCTATGTCATGAAACATGACAGATTATTTGCTGGCGATAAACGCTGGGGCGATTCACTGGCTTATAAGTCACCTGTATGGCAAAACGTACAACTTGGCGTCAGTTATTTACTGGAAGATAATTATTATAAGGTTGGCGAACAGCGGCGTGAGCTTGGTAACTACCAAGTGGCCGTGACCTATGGCGATAAGTCTTTTAACAATAGCGATCTGTATTTAGCTGCTGCCTATAGTGATGGCATGGAAGATATTCGCGCATATCGAGGTGTTGCCCAATATCAATGGGATGGCTTAACCCTTGGTACTATGGTGCAACATTCTGAACTAGTTAATCAAGCGGCAGCTCAGTGGCAGCAACGTCATGGTACAGGCTTCATTGTGAGCGCTAAATATGCCCTAGGCCTTTGGTTGCTAAAGGCTGAGGGAGGGTATGATGATTCAGGCACTGGCGCCATTGCTAACCGTTTATATCAGAGTAAAGGCAATAGCGTGAATGAAGCCCCGGTGATTACCCAGTGGGCTCTTGGCGCCGAATATAAAATAAGTCGCGCCGCGCGCATTCATACAGAGCTTGGCCAATTTCACGTAAAACAGCATCAAGATTTTAGCGACAGCCTAGTCAGCCTAGGTTTTAGGTACGATTTTTAACGCTTTGTCCCCATAGCACAAGGACGTGCTAAATTTTCACATCATTTTTCCCTTTTGTTAGCTAATTCAAAAAATTCGTTTTACACTCCTGCCATCATACCTTTTTGGTATATAGCCATGCTAACCAGGTCGCTCTGCTAGTTTCCTATAGCCTTGATTCGATGTGAGTTGTGCTTATTGATGAGTGTCACGTTATGAGCTTTACGTTTTCAGAAACTGTATTAGATGAATTGGCTGAGCAGTTGAGTGTACGGGGGTATCATGTGTTTGACAGTGAAATCCCCCATGATGTTTGCCAGGCGTTATTGACAAAAATGGGCGTTGAGTCCGATGGCTTTAAGCATGCCGCCATAGGTCGGGGCGCGGGGCAGCAACATCAGGCGTCAATTCGCGGTGATAAGATTTTGTGGTTAACGCCAGAATGTGACACAGATAATTTGTATTTGGACTTAATGTCGCAGTTAAGATTAGCCATTAATCGCCGCCTGTATTTAGGGCTGAATGAATTTGAAAGTCATTATGCGATTTATCAGCCAGGTCAATATTATCAAAAACATATCGATAGTTTGAAAGGAAGTCAAAATCGCATTTTGACCTCGGTATTGTTTCTTAATCCGAATTGGCAGGCAGAAGATCAAGGCGAATTACTTATCTATGATGAGCAAGATCAATTGATTGAAACTATCAGCCCGACCTTTGGTAAATGGGTGGTGTTTTTAAGTGAAGTCTTCCCCCACGAAGTGTCAGCGACCAATGTTGACCGCTTTAGCATTGCCGGTTGGTTTCGTGTCAGTAATAGTCAGCACGGATATTAGATTGAAATAACCGCAGGACGTTAACGTCCTGTGGTTAATAACGCCTTCTTAAGCTAGTTTGGGCTAAAGACTAGCGGCAAGCTTAGGTTCGAAAATTACATACACTTTTTTGCAAAAGTCAGTGACTTTCCAACTGCCACTAAAGCCTGCGGGGATGACGAAGCGATCGCCAGCAGTCACAGTTAGACTATTGCCATCTGTATCAATAATTTCACTCATTCCTGCGACTATTTCACAGTATTCATATTCAGTGTAATTAACTTGCCAATGGCCTTGGTCACATTGCCAAAAGCCGCACTGAAATTGCTGACATGGGCTGTTATAAAAACTATCTATGGTTTGGATAGGCGCACCATCTAAGCGCTTTTCGGCCGCGATGGCAGCTGAGTAGCTTTCCTTAGGCGCCCCTGAAAGCAATTGAATATCTTGTATTTTCATCCTTGCATCTCCACAGTCGTCTTAAGCCTTGGCATCCTATCATCCAAGCTTAGAGAGAGTTATTTCATGGTCGGTATAATAAAGTCAGCTTGACTCAGGTGCGGCTTAGGCCAGCGAGCGGTAATGGCTTTCTTGCGAGTATAAAAGCGAACGCCATCGGGGCCATGCATATGTAAAGCGCCAAACAAAGAGCGTTTCCAGCCACCAAAACTGTGAAATGCCATAGGCACAGGAATAGGGACGTTAACCCCAACCATACCGACTTGCACGGCATCGCAAAAATGACGTGCATATTCGCCGTTTTGGGTGAATATGGCTGTGCCATTGCCATATTGATGGGCATTAATTAGCGCGAGTGCACTGTCATAATCGGCCACGCGCACAATGGCGAGCACTGGACCAAAAATTTCTTGCTGATATATAGTCATTTCCGCAGTGACATGGTCAAACAAGCTCGCACCAACAAAATGACCGTCCCCCAGACTCAAGTGCCGACCATCGCGTACTAAGGTTGCGCCTTGCTGCACGCCATTATCGATATAGCCACACACTTTATCGAGATGCTCGCGGCTAATGAGCGGCCCCATTTCTATGCCGTGATGGCTGCCATCCCCGACCTTTAACGCATCGATTTTCGGCACTAATTGCGCCACGAGTTTATCGGCCACATCACCGACGGCCAGCACGACTGAAATGGCCATGCAGCGCTCACCAGCAGAACCATAAGCCGCCCCCATTAAGGCATTAGCAGCCAAATCAAGGTCAGCATCTGGCATAACTAACATATGGTTTTTAGCGCCGCCTAAGGCTTGAACGCGTTTACCATGGACCGATGCTGTGCTGTAAATGTATTGGGCAATAGGGGTTGAGCCCACAAAGCTCACGGCTTCAATGTCTGGATGGGTTAATAGCGTGTCAACCGCGGTTTTATCGCCATTAACTACGTTAAATACGCCCGCAGGAAGGCCCGCCTCCGTCAGTAATTGCGCGATACGCAGCACCGGACTTGGGTCTTTTTCTGACGGCTTCATAATAAAAGTGTTACCGCAGGCAATGGCGATAGGGAACATCCACATGGGCACCATTACCGGGAAATTAAATGGCGAAATTCCGGCCACTACGCCAAGGGCTTGATTTACCGACCAAGCATCGACGCCAGAACCCACTTGTTGGGTATGCTCACCTTTTAAAAGGTGCGGAATGCCGCAAGCAAATTCCACCACTTCTAAGCCGCGGGTGATTTCGCCCTTGGCATCTTCCAGCACCTTGCCGTGCTCAGTAGTAATTAATTGTGCTAATTCATCAATATGCTGCTCGACTAAGGCTTTAAAGCGAAATAATACCCGCGCGCGATTAAGTGGCGTAGTTTGTGACCACGCAGGAAAAGCCGCCTTGGCATTGGCGATAGCGGCATTGACTTCCGCTGCACTTGCCAGTGACACTTGACCAATCACTTGGTTCGTCGCTGGGTTAATTACCGCTTGTTGGCGCGCGCTTGGGCCAGTCATTTGGCTATTGATATAATGAGTCATTGGTGTCATAGAACTAATTCCCGAAAGCGTTGAAGTCAATTATTGCTGCGCACGAATAGCGTTCGCTAAGGTGTCTACCAGTTGATCAATTTGCGGTTTTTCAATAATCAGTGGTGGCGATAGCGCGATAATATCGCCAGTTGCGCGCACTAATGCGCCGTTATAAAAGCAATGCTCAAAAATGCCATAACCGCGTTTACCTATGCCGCTACTTGATGGCGCTAGTTGAATCCCTGCCACTAAGCCGGTGTTGCGAATATCAATCACATTAGGTAAGGATTTAAGACTATGGACAGCATCTTCAAAGTAGCTTGCTAAGGTTTCGGTGCGCTCAAACAATTGTTCATCACGATAAATATCTAAGGTGGCGAGCGCGGCTGCTGCGGCGACAGGGTGACCTGAATAGGTGTAGCCGTGGAAAAACTCAATCACATGTTCAGGCCCTTGCATGCAGACATCATGAATATGACTACTGGCTAACACGGCGCCCATAGGAATAGTGCCATTATTAATTGCCTTAGCTGTGGTTATCATATCTGGCGTGACTTGCCAGTAAGTACTGGCGAAATTACCACCGATACGGCCAAAGCCTGTGATCACTTCATCAAAAATCAATAAGATGCCATGCTTCTTAGTAATGTCCCTTAGGCGTTGTAAATAGCCCACAGGCGGTAAAATTACCCCAGCAGAGCCAGACATAGGCTCGACGATAACCGCGGCAATATTTTCAGCCCCATGCAGGGTCACTAACGCTTCGAGCGCATCAGCCTTGTCGGCGCCGTGCTGTGGTAAGCCGCGGCTAAACGCTTGATGAGTGATATCTAAGGTATGGGGAAGATGATCGACCCCAGTCAGAATTTGTGGGCTAAAACCTTTACGATTATTGCCTATGCCGCCCACTGAAATGCCACCAAAGCCAACCCCATGGTAGCCAAGTTCGCGGCCAATAAACTTAGTGCGCGTGGCTTGACCATTGGCTCTGTGATAACACAAGGCCATTTTTAACGCAGTATCAACGGATTCTGAACCTGAGTTGGTAAAAAAGACCTTATCTATGCCGGCTGGCGCCATACTGGCTAGGCGCTCAGCCAGTTCAAAAGCGAGCGGGTGACCCATTTGAAACGACGGCGCGTAATCTAAGGTACTGAGTTGGCGACTAACCGCTTCAGTAATTTGACGGCGACTGTGGCCCGCATTACAACACCATAAGCCTGCAGTCCCATCTAAAACCGAGCGTCCATGAATATCGCTATAAAACATACCTTCAGCTTGTGCTAACAGCCGAGGCTGTTGCTTAAATTGGCGATTGGCGGTAAACGGCATCCAATAATGACTGAGATTGTTTAGCGGCTTAGTGTGTTGCGATTCCACTGACATACACCCACCTGTAACTGTTGTTGAAATGTTAAATGCTGTTCAAAAAGCATGCTATGTCAAAAATATCGAACATGGAAGATCATTGTGTGATTTATTGGGCTATTTTGCAGTGTAATTGTAAAAAATATTGAATTTATGTGTCGGCAACGGCTACATTGGCTGCATGACTTGGTCTGCGCGGCGCAACCACACGACAACTATCACGACGAGGAATGACATGAGTACTCCGCTTACTATGCAAGATTGGCAAACAAAGGCGCAGCAGCTAGAAATCAATGGTCGCGCTTTCATTGATGGCAAATATCAGTGGGCAGCAGAAGGGCAAACCTTTGATTGTATTAGCCCCATTGATGGTCAGGTGTTAGCGAAAGTCGCTAGTTGTACCGACACTGATGCCAGGCATGCGGTGAGTAATTGTCGCCAAGCCTTTGAGTCCGGCGTATGGGCTAAGCAATCACCGGTTCGCCGCAAACAAGTGATGATCCGCTTTGCCCAGTTATTAGAGCAGCACGCACAGACCTTAGCCTTGCTCGAAACCTTAGACATGGGTAAACCTATTCGTGATTCATTAGCCGTTGATGTGGCAAGTGCGGCGCGGGCACTGCGCTGGTCAGGGGAGGCCATAGATAAAATCTATGATGAAATTGCGCCAACCGCAGATAACGAAATTGGCATGATTACTCGAGAGCCTATAGGTGTTGTCGTGGCTATTGTGCCGTGGAATTTTCCTTTGCTGATGGCCTGTTGGAAACTAGGCCCAGCCTTAGCAGCAGGCAATAGCGTGGTGCTCAAACCTTCTGAGAAATCGCCATTAACGGCAATCTATATGGCGCAACTTGCCATAGAAGCCGGCATTCCCGCAGGCGTTCTTAACGTGTTGCCAGGTTTTGGTCACACGGTAGGTAAAGCCTTGGCGCTGCATATGGATGTGGATACCTTGGTATTTACTGGCTCCACCAAGATTGCTAAGCAGCTGATGATTTATGCCGGCGAATCTAATATGAAGCGGGTGTGGTTAGAGGCTGGCGGCAAGAGCCCGCACATTATTTTTAATGATGCGCCGGATTTAAAAGCCGCCGCGGCGGCCGCAGCCTCAGCTATCGCTTTTAATCAGGGCGAAGTGTGTACCGCAGGTTCCCGTTTGCTGGTGGAATCTGGTGTACGTCATCAAGTGATTGAGCTCATTAAGGCTGAGTTTGCGGCGTGGCAACCCGGTCACCCGCTTGATCCTAACACCACGAGCGGCGCATTAGTTGATAAGCAGCACTTGCAATCGGTACTTAAGTTTATTGAGGTCGGTAAAGAAGAGGGCGCGAGTTTAGTTTGTGGCGGCGAGCAGCAATTGGCTGCAACTGGCGGCATGTATGTCGCGCCGACCTTATTTAGTGATGTGAGCAATAAGATGCGCATTGCGCAAGAGGAAATATTTGGACCAGTCTTATCTGTCATTAGTTTTGATGGCATGGAAGAAGCGATTGCTATCGCCAATGACTCAATTTATGGCCTTGCTGCGGGGGTGTGGACTGCCGATTTATCTAAAGCCCATAAAACCGCTAAACGCTTACGCACCGGCATGGTATGGATTAACCATTATGATGGCGGCGATATGACAGCGCCGTTTGGCGGCTATAAACAATCGGGAAATGGCCGTGATAAATCATTGCATGCTTTTGATAAATACACTGAAATCAAAGCCACTTGGATTGCCTTGTAACTTGCAAGCTTGATACCCACAAAAGAGCGAGTGCGCCTTATTATCGACTAAGCCAATCAACAGCCAGCAAGTCTGGCTGTTGTTATGACAGCTTATCCAGTAAACGATGATATAGCATACCTGCGGCAAGTAACGGTGAGCGCAGGGCAGGACCACCTGGGAACGTCATGTGTTTAATGCTATCAAAGATATCAAAGCGTTGTGCCTGCATAGTGAGTGCTTCAGCAATGAGCTTGGCGGCCATATGAGTGGCATTAACGCCGTGGCCCGCATAGGCCTGAGCAAAGTAAATATTATGAGTGTCGGGTAAGCGGCCAATTTGTGGTAAGCGGTTAGCCCCTATGCCTATCATACCGCCCCATTCATAATCGATTCTAAGGGGAGGTAACTGCGGAAATACTTTGCGTAAATTAGGTAGTAAGCTGGCGCTAATATCACTAGGATCTTTGCCTGAATAGGTGCAAAGCCCCCCAAAGATCAGGCGGTTATCTGACGATAAGCGGAAGTAATCTAAGGCGATACTCAAATCGGCAAAGGCCATGTTTTGCGGAATTATGTCTGCGCATTGGCTTGAGGTTAACGGCTCAGTTGCCATTAAATAACTGCCGGCTGGTAATATTTTACCGCCAATATACGGCTCAAGTTTATGGCCTATATAAGCGTTTCCTGCTAGCACCAAAAACTGACAAGTGACTTGTCCCTGCGCTGTGGTAACCACAGGTTTAGCTCCCTTAGTGATACTCAACGCGGCGCTGTGTTCATATAACTGCACGCCCAACTGTTTAGCAACAGCTGCCTCGCCTAGGGCAAGATTTAATGGGTGCAAATGACCACTGCCCATATCGCTCATAGCGCCTAGATAATGGCGGGACCCTATCACTTCATGGATGGCACTTTTATCATAAATCTTAAGTTTATGACGGTAGCCCATACGTTTAAGATCGTCATAATCTTCTTGAATGCCATCCATATGCTTAGGTTTAAGCGCGAGATCGCAATAGCCCAAACGTAAATCGCAATCAATATTGTGAGTCGTTATGCGCTCTTTAACAATATCGACAGCTTCAAAGCCCATACGGGTAATGGCATCAATTCCTTCGGAACCAATTTGAGAGCGAAACTGTTCAATATTATGGCCAATACCGCGGATAAGTTGCCCGCCATTACGCCCTGAGGCTCCCCAACCGATTTGGTGCGCTTCTAATAAGGCAACGCTAAATCCTTGTTGAGCCAATTCAATCGCAGTATTTATGCCGCTAAAGCCGCCGCCAACAATTGCGACATCTACCTCGATAGCTTCTTGTAATATCGGATAATTTTCGTGTTTATTAACTGTGGCAACATAAAGGGAAGCGGGATAATTATCAGAATGAACAGCGGTTTTGGTTAACATGAGAGCTCCGTAGCATAACTTGTAGCAAGCAATCCAACCTAAGTCTATTGGTGTAACAGTGCTGTTAAAAAATTAAGTGTTCGTTTTTTTTAACATGGATGTAGACTAGAATACAATCCAAATCTGTGTTTAGTTAATGTAAAGAAGCTTGGCATTGGCAGGCAGTACACTTAGGTTTGCGCTAAGCGCCATTGAAAGGGAGGAATAGACATTTGGATATTGGACATAATCTTAAGCTAGTTAGAAAGCTAACGGGTTTATCGCAGCGCGAGTTGGCTAAGCGCGCCGGGGTGACAAATAGCACTATTTCAATGATTGAAAAGAATAGTGTTAGCCCATCGGTCAGTTCGTTAAAAAAAGTATTAGCCGGCATTCCTATGTCATTAGTCGAATTCTTCTCAATTGAAGAAGCGCAAACGGCTGAACCTAAAGTGGTATATCGCCAACAAGAATTGTTAGATATTGGCCCTGGCCCGCTGGAATTTAAATTGATTGGCCGTGATTATCCAAATCGCGCTATGTCTATGATGTGGGAGACTTATCCACCAGGCGCTGATACGGGCGAAGAAATGCTTCAGCACCAAGGGGAAGAAGCCGCCTTAGTGATTGCTGGTAAGTTAGAGTTAACTGTTGGCGGTGAAGTGTTTATTATTAGTACAGGCGATAGTTACTATTTTAATAGCGAGTTATTGCATCGCTTTCGTAATCCCTTTGATGAGCCTTGTCAGTTAGTTAGCGCCACCACTCCTGCCAATTTCTAACATTGAGGCTATCAATAGCCTCAATGTTACTTCGCTGTTTTGCCACGCTTGCTTACATCCTTATGTGTATCATTTTCCCCAAGCCTGTAGGTTCTGCTACCAAGGTACCTCGCAGTTGTAGTTTAGTTGTAAATAATAAACATCATCAAAGCGCCTTAGCCCAAGCTTTGCCTCCCTATTTTGAATGACAAATTTATTACGGTAATTCAACTATTTAAGCCACGTTTCATTTTGTTAGTACATGCCATGCAAGCTGTTTTTATTTAAAAACAGTGAGTTAGCTTAAATTTGAAATTGCGAATTTAACCAACCATTAACTTCTTGCTTACCTAAAATTTTAGGTGTAGTGTTTAAAAAAACGCACACTTATTGTTGTTAGTGATCAACGAATTTAAGGATTATCGGTATTTATGTTTGAAAGAACGATCGCTTTTGTGGGAGTAACAGCATGCAATCAGCCATTAGGTTTGCAAGAGTTTGCGACCACAGGACATAAATATTTGCGCGGCATTATTGATGGAACAGAAGCTTGGCCAATCATAATTCCAAGTTTAGGGGCAGATATGCCCATGGTTGAATTACTCAATCTGGTTGATGGCTTACTGTTTACTGGCTCACCGTCTAACGTTGAGCCACATCATTATCAAGGAATTCCGAGCTCCCCAGGCACTTTGCACGACCCATTGCGTGATGCAACAACGTTGCCTTTCTTGAGATTAGCCATAGACATGGGGGTGCCGGTACTAGCTATTTGCCGTGGATTTCAGGAAATGAATGTGGCCTTTGGTGGCAGTTTGCATCAGAAAGTTCATGAAGTGAGTGGCTTACATGATCACCGTGAAGATAAAACCGCGCCTCTAGCGGTGCAATACGGTGTCGCCCATACAGTAACTTTGGAACCTGGAGGATTACTTTTTGAGAGTTTTGGCCGCTCCGAGGCAGAGGTTAATTCGGTCCATACTCAAGGGGTGGACAGATTAGGCCTAGGATTGCGGCCAGAAGCATACGCAGGTGATGGCTTAATCGAAGCCTTTACTGTCAATAATGCCCGTAACTTTGCTTTAGGGGTGCAATTTCACCCTGAATGGCAGATTGCCAATAATCCGTTTTACCAGGCGATTTTCAAGCAATTTAGCGCCGCCTGTAATGCCAGAGTTCAACAAAGGAATCAAATAAAATGAGTAAGTTAGAAACTTTTTTGAGAGAGAAAAAAATTACCGAAGTCGAATGTGTGATAAGCGACATGAGCGGTATTTGCCGTGGAAAAATTGCGCCGGTAGATAAGTTTTTAGATGAAAAGGGCATGCGTTTACCTGAAAGCGTGTTACTGCAAACCGTAACGGGCGATTATGTTGATGATGAAGATTATTACAGTCTGTTAAATCATGCTGATATCGATTTTATTTGTGTTCCTGATGAAGATGCGGTGTTTATGTTGCCGTGGACGCTTGAAGCCACAGCGCAAGTTATCCATGATACTTTCGATAAAATGGGTAATCCCATTGAGTTATCCCCGCGCAATGTGCTTAAAAAAGTATTGAAGCTCTATGAAGAAAAAGGCTGGGAGCCTGTCATCGCGCCTGAAATGGAATTTTATTTAACCATGCGCTCAATCGATCCTGATTTACCTTTGCAACCACCTATTGGCCGCAGCGGCCGCGCAGAATCTGGGCGTCAGTCTTATTCCATCGATGCGGCTAACGAATACGACCCACTATTTGAAGACATGTATGATTGGTGTGAAATTCAAGGGTTAGATATAGACACCTTAACCCATGAGGAAGGCACTGCGCAGATGGAAATTAACTTCCGTCATGGCAACCCCCTTAATCTTGCTGACCAAGTGTTTGTATTTAAACGCACCTTACGTGAAGCAGCTTTAAAGCATGATGTGTGCGTGACCTTTATGGCTAAACCTCTGACCGATGAGCCTGGTAGTGCCATGCATTTGCATCAGAGCATTATTGATAAAACCACGGGCAAAAATATCTTCACCCGTGAAGATGGCACTATGAGCCCTGAATTTTATAGCTACATAGGCGGCTTACAGCGTTGTATGCCTGAAATTGTGCCGTTATTAGCGCCTAATGTTAACTCTTTCCGCCGCTTTTTACCTGGAACGTCAGCGCCAATTAACTTGGAGTGGGGCGAAGAAAACCGCACTTGTGGTCTGCGAATTCCAGAGTCTTCACCACAAAATCGCCGCATTGAAAACCGTATTCCTGGGGCTGATGCCAACTGTTATCTGGCGTTTGCTGCCAGTTTATTGTGTGGTTATATCGGCATGGTGGAAGAGTTTAAACCGTCACCACCAGTGCAGGGCCGAGCCAATGAAAACCGTAATAGCGCCAGTATGGCGCTGCCATTAACCCTCGAAGAAGCGTTAGCTGTGATGGAGGAAAGTTCTTACTGCCGTAAATATTTAGGCGAAGATTTTACCAAGGGATTTATTGCGGTTAAACGCGCAGAACTCGAAAACTTTAGACGCGTGGTGAGTGCATGGGAGCGAAATTTCTTGTTATTAACTGTGTGATGCTTACCGATTGAGTTGTCGCTTGTGAAGCATAAACTTTGCAGGTAATAGATTGATTTCCCATCAAATTAACATCTTTGGTAGCGAAGTCGTAGGTAATTTGTTAATTTTGGTTGTGTGTAACATTCTTCATGTGCCAGTGGGGTAAGCATTCTTCGCTGGCAAGAATGATGGAGTACAACATTGCGACCTTGTGTCCGCTTAACTTATTGATTGCGAGCTTGTGGTGTTAGGCCAACCTAGTTTATTCGCTTGGGATAATCTCATTGGCATTAGCACTACTTTGTGGGGATCCCCCTGAATACGTAAAGGAGAAATCATGAAGCCCTTGATGAAAATAACATCGGTAGCGCTACTTATCACCGCTATGTTGGCAGGTACAACAGCGAAAGCCGAGGAAGTGGTCAGAATGTATAACTGGTCAGATTATATGGCCGAAGATACCTTAGCTAATTTTCAAAAAGAAACCGGTATTCGCGTGATATACGATGTGTTTGACAGTAATGAAGTGTTAGAAGCTAAGTTACTTTCAGGCCGTTCGGGTTATGACATAGTCGTGCCGTCTAATCATTTTTTGGCTAAGCAAATTACCGCGGGCGCTTTTATTCCTATCGATAAATCAGCATTGACTAACTATAAGAACTTAGATCCTAAGTTGATGAAGCTGTTAGAAAAATCTGATCCAGGCAATAAATTCGGTGTGCCATATTTATGGGGCACCAATGGCATAGGTTACAATGTCGACAAGGTCAAAGCGGCGTTAGGTGAAGATGCTCCGGTGGATTCATTAGCGTTAATTTTTGATCCTAAATACGCTTCAAAACTTGCAAGTTGCGGTGTGGTCATGCTTGATTCAGCAGATGATATTATCCCGCAAGCTTTAGGTTATCTCGGCCTAGATCCCAACAGTAATGATCCTGAAGACTTTAAAAAAGCCGGTGAAGTATTACAAAAAATCCGTCCCTATGTGACGTATTTCCATTCATCGCGCTATATCTCTGATTTGGCCAATGGCGATGTGTGTGTGGCTTATGGTTTCTCTGGCGATGTGTTCCAAGCCGCGGCGCGCGCTGATGAAGCGGGCACAGGTCAGAAAATTGCTTATACTATTCCTAAAGAAGGTGCCAACCTGTGGTTTGATATGTTGGCAATTCCGAGTGATGCCACCAATAAAGACAATGCGCTTAAGCTTATTAATTATTTATTACGTCCAGAAGTGATTGCCGGTGTGTCTAATTATGTGGCCTATGCCAATCCAACCCCTAGTAGTAATAACTTATTGAAACCAGAAATTCTTAACGATCCGCAAATATATCCCAACAAAGAACTCCAAGATAAACTCTATATTCAAGACGTGCGAAGCCTTAAAGCGCAACGCGCGATGACGCGAATTTGGAGCAATGTTAAATCAGGTAAGTAACTGTGTGTGGGCAGCCTTGCTGCCCACATCGTTAGGCAAACAGTTAAGTACTTAAGCACTTTGTTTGAAACCAACAGGTTTTTCACTGATTCATTTTACTGACCTTAGCAGCATTATTGCGATACTCAGTGTGCGGAGAATATAAATGGCAACTACTACAGACCAACCGACGAAACCTAAGGCGAATGCCGAGGTGTTACTAAAAATAGATCGGGTCAGTAAGTTATTCGATGATGTCAGGGCCGTTGACGATGTGTCCTTGACCATCAATAAACGTGAAATTTTCGCATTATTAGGCGGTTCAGGTTCAGGCAAGTCGACCTTATTACGCATGCTGGCAGGTTTTGAAAAACCCAGTGCTGGCCGCATCTATCTAGATGGTCAAGATATTACCGATTTACCTCCCTATGAGCGTCCTATCAATATGATGTTTCAGTCATATGCGTTATTTCCGCATATGACGGTGGCGCAAAACATTGCCTTTGGCCTCAAGCAAGATAAATTGCCACAAAAAGAAATTGATGAGCGGGTGTTAGAAATGCTCAAACTTGTGCATATGGAAAAATATGCCAAGCGTAAACCTAATCAGTTATCGGGCGGGCAGCGCCAGCGGGTGGCATTAGCGCGCTCTTTGGCAAAACGGCCCAAATTATTATTACTTGATGAACCTATGGGGGCGCTGGATAAAAAACTGCGCACCCAGATGCAATTGGAAGTGGTCGAAATTCTTGAGCGAGTGGGTGTGACCTGCGTGATGGTGACTCATGATCAAGAAGAAGCTATGACCATGGCAGAGCGCATCGCTGTGATGTCCGATGGTTGGATTGCCCAAATTGGCTCCCCTATGGATATCTATGAAAGTCCAAACAGTCGCATGATTGCTGAATTTATTGGTTCAGTGAATTTATTTGAAGGCGATATTAGTGTGGATGAGGTCGACCACGTAGTGATTGATTCGAGTCTGCTCAATTGCCAGTTTTATGTGGGTTATGGGGTATCCACTAGCGTTAATGACAAACACGTGTGGTTGGCTATTCGCCCAGAGAAAACCTTAATTACCCGTGAGCAGCCGCAAGGCCAATATAACTGGGCCAAAGGGGTGGTGCATGATATTGCCTATCTTGGCGGTATATCTGTGTTTTATATCAAGCTTGCTAATCGTCAAATCGTACAATGCAGTATGACTAACCGTGAGCGGCGCTCAGATAATCCCACTTGGGATGATGAGGTGTATATCAGCTGGGAGGACACCAGTGGCGTGGTGTTACGCTCATGAAGAAGTTATCTCGCTTTTTTAAAGGGCGTTATTTTACCTTAGGCTTGCCCTATGTGTGGTTGCTGCTCTTTTTTGCACTGCCATTTGCCATCGTTTTTAAAATCAGTTTATCGACGGCCGCCATTTCGATCCCGCCGTATGAACCCAGTTTTTATATTAATGATGATGTATTGCAGGTCGTACTGAACTTTAGTAATTACTTGCTGTTGCTCGACGATTCCATGTATTACATCTCGTATATTAACTCCTTAAAAATGGCGTCTATTGCCACCATTGGCTGCTTACTATTAGGTTACCCTATGGCCTATGCCATAGCGCGGGCGCCAGCAAAAATGCAAACCGTATTATTACTGCTGGTGATGCTACCTTCATGGACCTCGTTTCTTATCCGGGTTTATGCCTGGATGGGCTTATTGAGTAATACAGGTGTTATTAATAGTTTCTTATTGTGGCTTGGCGTGATTAACGAGCCGCTGCAAATTCTTAATACCAATATCGCCGTCTATATCGGCATTATTTATGCCTATTTACCCTTTATGATCTTGCCGCTGTACGCGACTTTAGTGAAGCTTGATATGAGTTTACTGGAGGCCGCGTCAGATCTTGGCTCGCGCTCAATTAATACCTTTTGGAAAATTACTTTGCCTTTATCCAAAGGTGGGGTGATAGCGGGTTCAATGTTGGTATTTATTCCCTCGGTCGGTGAGTTTGTTATTCCAGAATTATTAGGGGGTCCAGATTCCTTAATGATAGGTAAGGTGTTGTGGCAAGAATTCTTCAATAACCGTGACTGGCCAGTGGCGTCATCGCTCGCCATAGTGATGCTGTTACTCTTGATTATTCCTATCACCTTGTTCCATCGTTATCAGTCTAAATCCCTGGAGCAAAATTGATGAAAAAATTGAGCTTTTCTACCATTATGCTGGTACTGGGTTTGATATTTTTATACGCGCCCATGCTAATTCTTATCATCTACTCATTTAACGATTCTAAGCTAGTAACTGTGTGGGGCGGATTTTCAACTAAATGGTATTTCGAGTTATTTAAAGATAAGCAAATCTTGGATGCCGTATGGGTCAGTCTCCAAATTGCCTTCTATAGCGCTTCGATGGCAGTGATTATTGGCACTATGGCAGCGTTTGTGATGACTCGTTATCGTCGTTCTTGGACCAAATTAACCTTGTCCAATATGATAACTGCACCCTTGGTTATGCCTGAAGTCATTACGGGTTTGTCGCTAATGCTGCTATTTGTGCATATGGCCGATCTTATCGGTTGGCCGCTTGAGCGTGGACGCATGACTATTTGGCTTGCCCATTCGACCTTTTGCGCTGCTTATGTGGCGGTAGTGGTATCGTCGCGCTTACGTGAGCTGGATATGTCCATTGAAGAAGCGGCGATGGATTTAGGCGCCGGCCCCTTTAAGACCTTTATGCAAATTACTGTGCCCATGATAGCGCCAGCACTGACGGCGGGGTGGATGTTGTCCTTTAGCTTGTCATTGGATGACTTAGTGATTGCAAGTTTCACCTCTGGCCCTGGGGCGACGACTTTGCCTATGGTGGTGTTTTCGTCGGTGCGTCTTGGTGTTTCACCTAAAATCAATGCGTTAGCTACCTTGATTATTTTGGTGGTTGCGTTAATTGCCTTCATTTCTTGGTATATGGCGGTCAGAGCCGATAAAAAACTTAAAATGAACCCCTAAGTCTGCATATCAATGAATCAGTCCTAGAGTACGCTTATAGGCTCTTGGCTCGCTGTTTTGATAAACGCCTTAATGTTTAAGATATTTTACATTAAGGCGTTTTTTTTAGTGTGTAGGCTAGTTTTTAGCCTTTTTCAGGTGTAATGTGAACTCAGTGTTAAAAATAATATACATATAAAACTGGGGCACAGAGGTATCATGACAGCACTTGCACATACTTCATCTTATTACGCCGCGTCGGCTAATCCTGTGACATTACAACCAAGCTTAAGCGAAAGCATACAAGCGGATGTTTGCATTATTGGGGCGGGTTATACCGGATTATCGACGGCCATTCATTTACTCGAATCTGGCTTAAGCGTGGTGGTGCTAGAAGCTGCACGCATCGGCTTTGGTGCCTCAGGTCGAAATGGCGGTCAAATTGTGAATAGTTTTAGTCGCGATATTGATAGTTTCGAGCGCAGCTTAGGTAAAGATAAGGCACGTATTTTTGGACAAATGGCTTTTGAAGGCGGGCGGATTATCCGCCGCTTAGTCAAAGACTATCAAATTAATTGCTCACTTAAAGACGGCGGCGTGTTTGCCGCGTTAAACACTAAACAAATGCATCACTTAGAGCAGCAAAAAGCCTTGTGGGAACGTCATGGCCATGTGGGCTGGTTAGAGTTACTGGATAAAGATGCCATTACTAAAGTGGTGGCGACTGATGTTTATCAAGGCGGTTTACTTGATAAGTCGGGAGGGCATTTTCATCCATTAAACTTGGCTTTAGGGGAAGCGCAAGCCGTACTTAAGCTTGGCGGCCAGATTTATGAAGATTCGGCGGTACTTGATATTAAACAAGGTGACCCTGCCGTCGTTAACACTGCAAGTGGTCAGGTGACGGCAAAATTTGTGGTGGTGGCGGGTAACGCTTACTTAAGTAATTTACTGCCAGAGTTACAGGCTAAATCTATGCCGTGTGGCACACAGGTCATTACCACAGAACCTTTAGATAGTGATGTAGCTAAGCGCCTGTTACCCCAAGATTACTGCGTTGAAGATTGTAACTACCTGTTGGATTATTTTCGTTTATCAGCCGATAACCGCCTAATTTATGGTGGAGGGGTGGTGTATGGCGCGCGCGATCCCGCCAACATAGAAGCGATTATTCGGCCAAAAATGCTGAAAACCTTCCCTGAGTTAGCCAAGGTGAAAATTGATTATGCCTGGACAGGTAATTTTCTGTTGACCTTATCGCGTTTGCCGCAAATGGGCCGTATTGGCACCAATATTTACTATTCCCAAGGCTGCAGTGGTCATGGCATCACTTATACCCATTTAGCAGGAAAAATATTAAGTGAAGTTATCAATCAACATGCCAGCCGTTTTGATGCCTTCGCGCAACTTCCTCATTATCCATTCCCTGGTGGCCATGTACTGCGTGTACCGTTTTCGGCCATAGGGGCATGGTATTACAGCTTACGAGATAAATTAGGGGTGTAATTTACACCCAATATTTAGGAGTGAACATGAAGCTCAATCATCAAGCGTTATTTCATCAGCAGTGTTATATCAATGGCCAATGGCGTGACAGTGATACTGGCGCCACTATTACCGTGACTAACCCTGCCACCAACGAGGTGCTTGGCACTGTGCCTAATATGGGCCTGTGGGAAACTCGCGCCGCGATTGAATCGGCCAATGCGGCGCTGCCTGCATGGCGAGCTAAAACCGCGAAAGAGCGTAGCGCCATTTTACGGCGTTGGTTTGAGCTTATCATGGCTCATCAAGAAGATTTAGCGCAGCTAATGACGGCTGAGCAAGGCAAACCTTTGAGTGAAGCGCGCGGTGAAATTGCTTACGCCGCCTCTTTTATTGAATGGTTTAGTGAAGAAGCCAAGCGTATCTATGGTGATACTATCGCAGGCCATCAAGCTGATAAGCGCATTACTGTGATTAAGCAGCCTGTTGGGGTTACCGCGGCAATTACGCCGTGGAACTTTCCTGCCGCCATGATCACTCGTAAAGTCGGGCCCGCGCTCGCCGCCGGTTGCACCATGGTGATAAAGCCTGCGCACCAGACGCCATTTAGTGCCTTTGCCTTAGCGCAACTGGCTCACGAAGCTGGCGTACCTGCGGGGGTGGTGAGCGTATTAACTGGTGATGCTAGAGCCATAGGCGATGAACTCTGTGCTAATCCCTTGGTTCGTAAATTATCTTTTACTGGTTCAACCGGGGTGGGGATTAAGCTGATGGCGCAATGCGCGCCAACCATCAAAAAATTATCCCTTGAACTTGGGGGTAACGCGCCCTTTATCGTGTTTGACGATGCCGACCTCGATGCCGCGGTTGCTGGCGCCATGATTTCTAAATTTCGCAATGCTGGTCAAACCTGCGTGTGCGCCAATCGGATTTATGTGCAAGCTAAGGTTTATGATGCCTTTGCCACCAAACTTGCCAATGCGGTTGCTGAGCTAAAGCTTGGAAACGGCAAGGATGCTGGAGTCACCACAGGTCCATTAATTGATGATAACGCCGTTAAAAAAGTGCAGCAGCATTTGCAAGATGCCTTGGATAAAGGCGCAGGATTAGTTACCGGTGGCCATAGATTAGAAGGCACCTTCTTTGAGCCCACCATAATCACTGGGGTAACTCGCGATATGCTGGTAGCCAAAGAAGAAACCTTTGGCCCGTTAGCGCCATTATTTAAATTTGATGATGAAGCTGATGTGATTAACCAGGCCAATGACACCGAGTTTGGCTTAGCCGCGTATTTTTATAGTCGGGATATTAGCCGGGTTCAACGAGTGGCAGAGGCCTTAGAGTACGGCATGGTTGGCATTAATACCGGCTTAATTTCTACCGAAGTGGCGCCATTTGGCGGGATTAAATCATCCGGTCTTGGCCGCGAAGGTTCGAAATACGGTATTGAAGAATATCTTGAAATGAAATATCTATGCTTAGCTATCTAAGCCGCTTACAAGGAAAAAGTCATGACAACTAACAATGAATTAATGACAAGACGTCAAGCGGCCGTGGCCCGAGGTGTCGGCCAAATTCACCCTATCTATGTAGATAAAGCGCTTAATGCAAAAGTTTGGGATGTCGAAGGGCGTGAGTATCTGGACTTTGCTGGTGGCATAGCGGTACTTAATACCGGCCATTTACACGCTAAGGTTGTCGCCGCGGTTAAGGCTCAGCTGGATAACTTTTCGCATACCTGTTTTATGGTGCTGGGTTATGAGTCGTATATTGCGGTATGTGAAAAATTGAATAGTAAGGTCCCGGGAGATTTCCCTAAGAAATCGGCGCTATTTACCAGCGGCTCAGAAGCCGTGGAAAATGCCATCAAAGTCGCGCGCGCTTACACTAAGCGCGCGGGTGTGATTGCTTTTACCTCTGGCTATCATGGGCGCACTATGGCGACATTAGCGTTGACTGGCAAGGTGGCGCCTTACAGTAAGAGCATGGGGCTGATGCAAGCCAACGTGTTTCGGGCGCAATACCCTTGTGCGCTGCACGGGGTGAGTGATGCTGATGCATTGGCATCGATTGAGCGAATTTTTAAAAATGATGCTGAGCCAAGTGACATAGCCGCCATTATTCTTGAGCCAGTCCAAGGTGAGGGCGGTTTTTATGCGGCGTCCCCAAGCTTTATGCGCGCACTGCGAGACTTGTGTGATCGCGAAGGCATTATGTTAGTGGCCGATGAAGTGCAGACTGGCGCTGGACGTACTGGTACCTTTTTTGCGATGGAACAAATGGGCGTGGCCGCCGATATTACCACTTTTGCTAAATCGATTGCTGGCGGTTTTCCGTTAGCGGGTATTACCGGTAGACAAGAAGTCATGGATGCCATTGGCCCAGGTGGTCTTGGTGGCACTTATGGTGGCAATCCATTAGCCTGCGCTGCGGCCTTGGCTGTGATGGAAACCTTTGACGAGGAAGATTTACTGAGCCGCGCCAATGCGGTTGGTCAGCAAATCAAGCACAGCTTAAGCGCCCTAAAGCCCCAATATCCTATGATTGCCGATGTCCGCGGTTTAGGGGCTATGGTGGCGCTAGAACTGATTGAGCAAGGTCAGCCCAAGCCAGAATATTGCGCCAAAATCATCGCTAGCGCCCGCGCTAAAGGATTGATTTTGCTGTCATGTGGTACTTATGGCAACGTATTGCGTATTTTAGTGCCGTTAACGGTCAGCGATTGTGATTTACAGCGAGGCCTTGGGATTATTGCTGAGTGTTTTGCTGAGCTTAACGGCTGATAATTTTGGCTCATGCTTTTGTATTAAGCATGCTTAGCTGTATTTAGTCAGTAAGCTTGACGACCCAATCAGTTATAAACACCACAACCAGCTTCGGCTGGTTGTGGTGTTTTATGCGTATTGACTGACATCATGCTAATTAACTCGCGATTGCTGTTGAATTGGTTGTTGAGTTAAGTGTTGAATTTATGGTTACTATGAACTTTCAGTTCGTGCATTGTTGGAATATAAATACATGATTTCATTCTTAAGTTGGCAAGAGGTTCGGGCAGCGCTGGCATCTTCAGTCTCTTGCATGCAGACATATCCACAATTCGTCGCGATTAAATATCAGCTGCTGCATCCTGATGGCGAATTTCATTGTTATTTTGTGGCGCGCGGCAATGACGCCACGGTGATTAATTTACAGTTTTGTTCGGGGAGCTTGAGTGAGGTTTTGTGCGCAGAAGCGTTAATGAATCAATTCTGTGATGAATTATTGACTTGGTACCCAGAGCTTACCCAATTACGCTTTATTGATATTCGAAATGAGATTAGCGCTGATCTTGAAGATACCTTTAATCATGGCTTAAGCGAGGATAGTAAAGTAGTTCATTGGGATTGGCAGATATTAGAAACTGTGCCTGTCTATGACATTCTTAGGTCGCTGATGCCCATGTTTGAGCCAATGTCTATAATGCAAGGCGTTGAAAAGGTTACACCATTTACCTCATCGCCATTAAAGCCAACCGAGGCACTCAATAGTGCTGATTATAATCAAGTAGTGGCACTCATTACTCAATGTCAATCAGCGTCATTATTATGATTGGCGAGGTATGACTCGCCAATCATAGGTTTACTTAAGCCATTAACACTTAGGTTTAAACACAGGCAAGGGCTGCTTGGCTTGCCATATATTCGTCAAAGGTGCCTTGGAAGTTAATTAACTGCTTATCTTTGATATCGATAATGCGTGTCGCCAGTGATGATACGAATTCACGGTCATGGCTCACGAAAATTAAGGTGCCTTCAAAGACTTTCAACGCTTGGTTTAAGGCTTCGATAGCTTCCATGTCCATGTGGTTTGTTGGTTCATCCATGATGAGAACGTTAATGTCCATCATCATTAACTTGCCAAATAACAGACGGTTTTTCTCACCACCTGAACAGTTTTTGGCTTTCTTGTTAGCATCATCTTCAGTAAATAACAGACGACCTAACATGCCGCGCACCATTAAATCATTATGCTTAGGAGTGCGCCATTGGCTCATCCAGTCGAATAAACTCAAGTCATTATCAAAATCTAGGCTGCTATCTTGTGGGCAATAACCGATAGCGGCATTTTCCGACCACTTGATAATGCCAGCATTGTGAGTTAATTCGTTCATTAAACAGCGTAATAGGGTAGTTTTACCCACGCCGTTTTCACCTATGATGGCAAGTTTGGCACCGGCTTCTAGAATAAGATCGCCGCCAGTAAACAGCATTTCATTATCAAAACCATGACTAAGATCTTCCAGCACTAAGGCTTGGCGATGCATTTTCTTTGATTCATCAAAACGCAGTGATGGAGTCACGCGGCTAGACGATTTAACTTCATCCAGCTTAATTTTGTCCATGCGCTTAGCGCGCGAACTCGCTTGCTTAGCTTTAGAAGCATTAGCACCGAAACGGTTGACGAAGTCTTGTAATTCATCAATTTCAGCGCTCTTTTTGGCATTGCCCGCCAGTAATTGCTCACGCAATAAGCTTGATTGCGCTAAGAAATACTCGTAGTTACCCGGATAAATACGCAGCTCGCCGTAGTCGATATCAGCCATATGAGTACAAACAGAATTGAGGAAGTGGCGATCATGGGAAATGATGATCATGGTGCACTTACGCTTGTTCAGTTCTGCCGCTAACCATGAAATGGTGTGAATATCCAAGTTGTTAGTCGGTTCATCGAGTAACAAAATATCAGGATTAGCAAACAGGGCTTGAGCCAGCAGGACTCTCAGTTTCCAACCAGGAGCGACTTGCTGCATTAAACCAAAATGCAATTCTTCAGCAATACCTGCCTCAAGTAGGATTTCACCTGCACGTGATTCAGCGCTATAACCGTCCATTTCAGCAAAGCGTACTTCAAGTTCAGCCACTTCCATGCCATCTTCTTCGGTCATGTCGGCTTTAGCGTAAATGCGCTCACGCTCTTGTTTGACCTTCCATAACTCAGCATCGCCCATGATCACGGCATCAATCACAGAGTATTGTTCAAAGGCGAATTGATCTTGGCTCAAGGTACCGACTTTAAGCCCAGGTGTAACCGACACATTGCCTGAACTTGGAGCAAGTGCACCGCTAAGAATTTTCATGAAAGTGGATTTACCGCAACCATTGGCGCCGATTAAACCATAACGGTTGCCATGACCGAATTTGGCGGAAATGTTTTCAAAAAGCGGCTCAGCGCCGAACTGCATAGTAATGTTAGCGGTTGATATCAAGACAATATTCTCAGGTATAAGGCAGGTATGCGAAAGCGAACTTCCAGCGAAGACATGCAAGGTGGATAAATGCAAAGCGCAGAAGTATACAGAATCTGGGCGGATAATGTAAGCAGACAGGCATTTTGTGGCAAGCTTAAATGGGCAAGGAGCTTTAGTATTTGCTATGATACGCCATAATAACTGCGGTAACTCCTAATGAGTGACTGAGTTGATATTACTTTTTTGGACACTTTGATGATCGAACAACAACAAAACAATCCGCTGCACGGCCTCAAGTTAGAGGTATTATTGACTGAAGTGGTAGATTTTTATGGCTGGCCAATTCTCTACGCCGCGGTGAAACTGCAATGTTTTAAAGCCAACCCTAGCATTGAGAGTAGCGTTAAGTTTTTAAAGAAAACAGAATGGGCGCGTGAAAAGCTAGAAAATTTCTATCTATATCGCTTTAGACGTATGCCAAGACCGTCGGCTGCGCAATATGTGTTAAAGCCGCGTGAGCGTGGTTTTGTTGATGGCGTGATCCCAAAGCCAGCATTGCCATTAACCTTCGAGATGATTGCTGAGATGCAGGCTAAGGCTGAGGAAGATTATCAAGCTAATGGCCGCAACAAGGCCTACCCTGGTCGCGGTGCGAATCAATCTCATCGTTCAGGTGCGGGTGCGCCACGTTCGAATGCTCGAGGTGCAGACAGAAGTCGCTCGAGTAATGGTGATACTAAACGTTCTAGCCATAGCGACGATCGCCGTAGTAGCGATAACGTTAGCAGTGGTAGCAATGATAATAATCCTTGGGGTCGCAGCTAAGTATTAAATCATTAAAGAGCGCTTCATGCGTTACGTTTAAAAACCGCCAGAGGGCGGTTTTTTTATGGCGGTGATGATGGGATATCACGATTAATTCGATGTTACTGCAATGAGGTTAGTCCGCCGTTCTCGTTTGCCGGTTAATGAGAGTGTTACTGTGACGAGTAGGGGGCATCATCCAAATGCAAGGGCTAGGTTGATCGCGAGCTTGATTAACTCCAGGGGTAAAACATTTCGATGTCCTGCCCTTAATTCGGTTGAGCCGTTATCAAGAATTAAGCGCTAAGATGATGCTGATTAATATGCCAATGAATGAGATGAGTAAAAAGTGATTAAACTGCGATGGAAAATCATGGCAAAAGAGTAGGGGATAATTCAAAAAATGATTGTGACTAACGAGAGATATTCAGAAGGTAACATTGAGGGGTAAAAAATAGCAGATTAAGAGGGTATTAAGGTAAGTTTTACTTCAGTAAAGAAGTGGTTGCGGGAGCAGGATTTGAACCTACGACCTTCGGGTTATGAGCCCGACGAGCTACCATGCTGCTCCATCCCGCGTCCGATTGTATTATTAGTTTTGCTTCTTAATAAGGAAGTGGTTGCGGGAGCAGGATTTGAACCTACGACCTTCGGGTTATGAGCCCGACGAGCTACCATGCTGCTCCATCCCGCGTCCGATTGTATTATTAGTTTTGCTTCTTAATAAGGAAGTGGTTGCGGGAGCAGGATTTGAACCTACGACCTTCGGGTTATGAGCCCGACGAGCTACCATGCTGCTCCATCCCGCGTCCGATTGTATTATTAGCTTTGCTTCTTAATAAGGAAGTGGTTGCGGGAGCAGGATTTGAACCTACGACCTTCGGGTTATGAGCCCGACGAGCTACCATGCTGCTCCATCCCGCGTCCGATTGTATTATTAATTTTGCTTCTTAATAAGGAAGTGGTTGCGGGAGCAGGATTTGAACCTACGACCTTCGGGTTATGAGCCCGACGAGCTACCATGCTGCTCCATCCCGCGTCCGATTGTATTATCAGTTTTGCTTCTTAATAAGGAAATGGTTGCGGGAGCAGGATTTGAACCTACGACCTTCGGGTTATGAGCCCGACGAGCTACCATGCTGCTCCATCCCGCGTCCGATTGTATTATCAGTTTTGCTTCTTAATAAGGAAATGGTTGCGGGAGCAGGATTTGAACCTACGACCTTCGGGTTATGAGCCCGACGAGCTACCATGCTGCTCCATCCCGCGTCCGATTGTATTATCAGTTTTGCTTCTTAATAAGGAAGTGGTTGCGGGAGCAGGATTTGAACCTACGACCTTCGGGTTATGAGCCCGACGAGCTACCATGCTGCTCCATCCCGCGTCCGATTGTTTATCAGTTTTACTTCATCATAAGGAAGTGGTTGCGGGAGCAGGATTTGAACCTACGACCTTCGGGTTATGAGCCCGACGAGCTACCATGCTGCTCCATCCCGCGTCCGATTGTTTATCAGTTTTACTTCATCATAAGGAAGTGGTTGCGGGAGCAGGATTTGAACCTACGACCTTCGGGTTATGAGCCCGACGAGCTACCATGCTGCTCCATCCCGCGTCCGATTGTTGCTCTTAAACACAACGTATTTAGCAGTAAGTAACTGGTTAATTTCGCTGCTGCTTCAGAACGAGGCGAACTATAGCGATGCATCCTATCTAATGCAAGGACTATTCCATTAAGTTGGGTTTACCTGCCTACTCACTAAACGATTTGTTGTTATATCAGGCGATGCGCGTAATTTAACCGCATGTTGGATGTTTTTACGAGGTTAGCATTATGAGTCAACGAGTTGCCGCACGACATCTATTAGGCTCAACATCACGATTAAACCTTGTGTCTTTGCCATGTAACGGTAGTTGTACTGTCTATATAGAAGAAAAAGCGAGTTAGGATGCAGCAAGGTTTATCATTTATAGCCATGACCATGTATAATGCGCGTTTATTTTGGTAGCGTCGTAGCGTATTACATGTATTCATTTTTTGCCGCAGCCCCAAAGGGCTTTGAGTATGCCTTAGCGGGCGAATTAACATCATTAGGTGCTGTTGAAGTTAGAGAGAGTGTCGCGGGTTGTTATTTCTCTGCTTCCATTGAACAAGCCTATCAAATTGTGATGTGGAGCCGTTTGGCCAGTCGCTTAGTCTTGATCATCTATAAAGGTCCATGTGAGACAGCGCAACAACTCTATGATGCTGCCTATTGTATTGACTGGCCGAGCCATTTTGATTATCGCCGTACCTTTAGTATCGATTTCCATGGCACGGGTGGTTTCATTAATAACACTCAGTTCGGCGCCTTAAAGATTAAAGATGCCGTGGTTGACCGTTTCCGTGAAGATTGCGATCGTCGCCCTGATGTTAGCCGCACTGACGCTGATATCCGCCTCGATGCGCATTACCGCAACAATCAAATTACCATAGGTTTGAACTTCTCTGGCCCTGCTATGCATCAACGTGGTTATCGTGACCGCACTGGTGAAGCGCCGTTGAAAGAAAATTTAGCGGTACATATGTTACATCGCAGTGGTTGGGCGCATGATCAGCAGACCTTAATGGACCCATTCTGTGGTAGCGGTACTGTACTGATTGAAGCGGCGTTAATGGCTGCTGATGTAGCTCCTGCGATTAATCGTACCCGTTTTGGTTTTGAACATTGGCGTGCCCATCGTCCTGCTGCATGGCAGTTAGTGAAGGACGAAGCAGAGCAGCGCGCTAGCGCGGGCTTAACTGCGTGTAAAATTCAATTCACGGGTTCTGACATTGATGGTCACGTGGTGGCTTTGGCTAAGCGCAATGCTGAGCACGCGGGTGTGTCACATTTAATCGAATTTAACCGTGCCGATGCTTTAACCGTAATGCCAACGGCAGAGACTGGTTATGTTGTCACTAACCCGCCTTATGGTGAGCGATTAGGCAATATGTCGGGCTTACTGCAACTGTATTATCAGTTGGGTGATAAGTTTAAACGTGATTTTGGTGGCTGGAAAGTTGCCATGTTATGTAGCGATGTTGAACTTGTATCATCGATGAAGCTTAAAGCTGATAAACAGATGAAGATGTTTAACGGCGCGCTCGAGTGTGTATTTAACTTATATACCTTGCATGCTAATAGTACTCGCCGTGAAGTGGTGAGCCTTGATGGTATTGATATCAGCACTGTCGCTCTGCCTTTTGCAAACCGCTTAAAGAAGAATATTAAAGCGTTAGAAAAGTGGGCTAAGAAAGAGGGTATTGATAGCTATCGAATTTATGATGCTGACATTCCTGAATACAATGCTGCCATTGATAGATACCTTGATTATGTAGTCGTGCAAGAATATAGCGCACCTGCCAATATTCCAGAAAACATCACTAAGCGCCGCATGACAGACATGCTGTTAGCACTGCCGATGGCCTCTGGCGTGAATACCGACAAAATCATCATTAAGACCCGTGAGCGTCAAAAGGGTGTGAGTCAGTATCAAAAGCTGAATCTTAATAAAGATAAGCTCGAATTAATCACCACTGAATATGGCTGTAAGTTCAAGCTGAACTTGACGGATTATCTTGATACTGGTTTGTTCCTGGATCATAGATTGACCCGTCGTTTAGTGGGGCAAAAAGCTAAAGATCGCGATGTGCTTAACTTGTTCGCCTATACAGGTTCGGCGTCAGTGCATGCGGGTAAGGGCGGCGCCAAGTCGGTCACTACTGTCGATATGTCTAACACTTACTTAAATTGGGCTAAAGATAACTTTGTGCTCAATGGCTTGATGGGTCGTCAGTATAATTTCGAGCAAGCTGATTGTTTGCAGTGGGTTAAAGACTGCCAACAGAGCTATGACTTGATCTTTATTGATCCGCCAACCTTCTCAAACTCTAAGCGTATGGAAGATTCTTGGGATGTGCAGCGCGATCATGTCAATGTATTGGCTGATCTTAAGAAGTTACTGCGTCCAGGCGGCGAGATTATATTCTCAAACAATAAGCGTAAGTTTAAGTTAGATATTGAGACCTTAACCAAAATTGGTTTAGTCGCAACTAACATGGATGAAGCCTTATTGCCTATGGACTATAAGCGTAACGCCCAAATTCACAATGTCTGGTTAATCACTCATGCCTGAGTGGATTTTATATCACACTGATGGCTGTCACTTGTGTGAGCAAGCAGCAGCCTTATTAGCCAGCGCCAACATAAAAGCTGAGTTGCAAGATATTTGCGATGATGAAGCATTAGTGGCGCGTTATGGCATCAGTATTCCAGTGTTGGCTCGCCGTGATAGTTCACAAGAATTATCGTGGCCATTTGATTTGGCGGCTGTCGTCGCCTTTGTAGGAGAGTAGTGTGAGTCTGGTTCGTATTAATAGAGGCTCGTTAGCCTACGGTTACACCCCATTATTGAAAGCGGCTGAATTTACTATTGAGCCGGGTGAACGCGTGTGTATTGTGGGTCGTAATGGCGCCGGTAAGTCGACATTATTAAAAGTGCTGTGCGGTGATTTATTGCTGGATGAAGGCGAGTTCAACATAGCTAATGATGTAAAAGTTAGCCGCTTGCAGCAAGATCCGCCGAAGCAAGAGCAAGGCTCTGTATATAGTTATATCGCTGATGGCTTAGAAGAAGTCGGTAAGGTACTTGAGCAGTATCATGATATTTCACATCGCATTGGTTCAGTTGATGCCGATGAAATGGAAAAAATGCTTAAGCAAATGGAGCGTTTACAAGAGCAGCTTGACCATTTAAACGGTTGGCAGTTAGACAGTCGAATTGATAGTCACTGCAAACGTTTAGGCATAGACCCAGACACAGCGCTGTCGGAATTGTCCGGCGGCTGGCAGCGTAAAGTGGCGTTAGCCCGCGCCTTGATCAGTGAGCCAGATTTACTGTTACTCGATGAGCCAACTAACCATTTAGATATTGATACCATTGAATGGTTAGAGCAATTCTTACTTGGCTTTAAAGGCGCCATTGTATTTATCTCGCACGATCGCGGCTTTATTTCGCGGATGGCGACACGCATCGTTGACTTAGACCGCGGTGTTGTGACTTCATGGCCTGGCAATTACCAAACTTATTTAGACGGTAAGGCTGAATGGCTGCGGGTTGAAGCTGAGCATAATGCCAACTTTGATAAGAAGTTAGCTGATGAAGAAGTGTGGATCCGTCAAGGGGTTAAAGCGCGTCGTACCCGCAATGAAGGCCGCGTGCGCGCCTTAAAAGCGTTACGCACTGAGCGTTTAGAGCGGATTAATCGTCAAGGCGGCGTCAATATGGCGGTGTCTGATAATGATCGCAGCGGTAAGCTGGTGTTTGATGTTAAATCATTATGCTACAACCTGCCGGACAAAAACTTGGTTAATAACTTTAGCACGACTGTCATGCGTGGCGACCGTATTGCTTTGATTGGCCCGAATGGTTGCGGTAAGTCGACCTTAATTAAGTTATTGTTGGAACAGTTAGAGCCACAATCGGGCGAACTTAAGTGTGGTACTAAGCTACAAGTTGCGTATTTCGACCAGTATCGCGAAGCCTTAGATCCAGAGAAAACCGTTGAAGAAAACGTCGGTGAAGGTAAGCAAATGGTTACCGTCAATGGCCAAGACCGCCATATTCTTAGTTACCTGCAAGACTTCTTGTTTTCACCAATGCGTGCTCGTACGCCAGTGAAAGCTTTGTCGGGTGGCGAGAAAAACCGCTTATTATTAGCGAGGTTATTATTACGCCCTGCTAACTTAATCGTACTTGACGAACCAACCAATGATCTAGATATTGAGACACTTGAGCTGTTAGAGTCGATGTTAACTGATTATCAGGGAACCTTGATAATCGTCAGTCATGACAGATCCTTTATCGACAATACAGTGACCAGTAGTTGGTGGTATGCCGGTAACGGTCGTTGGGCGGAGTTTGTGGGTGGTTACCAAGATGCCGTTGAACAAGGCGCGAGCTTTTATCGCGATAGCGAAGACTCAAGTGCAAAAGTTTCGGAATTAAAAACAGAAAATGTAATCGAAACCAAACCTACCGCAGCAGAACCCGTGAAAGCGGCGGCGCCCGCTAAGAAGTTATCTTACAAACTTCAACGCGAATTGGATGAACTGCCTAAGTTAATGGAAGCGTTGGAAATTAAGATTGAGCAATTGCAACAGCAAATTAGCGAAGCCAATTTCTACAATCAAGCTCAGGATGTCGTTAATGACACACTTGCGCGTTTGACTGAACAAGAACAACAACTTGAGATTTGCTTTGAGCGTTGGGAAGCGCTGGAGTCGATGAAGTAAAATCACAATAACGACAGGATAATAAAAACATGAAGTTGAAGTTGGAAGTTGCATTATCTGGAGTAGCGATTGCCGTATTAAGCACAATTGCCAGTGTGAATGCGGCGCCGGTATACGAAATCCAGAACATCATCTATAAGCCGGATGGATCTCCTGACATTGATGGTAGCTTAACTGGTACTCGTAACGGTTATGGCACTGGTGTTGCGTCAGTTGATGGTATTCTGCAAATGGTGGGTTTATCACAGGGGCGTAAAAAACTCAGTGATGGCGACATCGAAGATGGCGGCATTCTTGATGAAGACAACGGCATTGCTCCATCAGAGCAAATTCGTTACTCCATTTTGGAGCCAATCTTAGCTAACAACTTCAGCTTCAAGGCCGAAAGTAACTCGAGCCCAGCGCCTTGGACACCCATTTTTTTAAAGATTAATGGCCAGACAGCAACAACTGACAATGAAAATGCACCTGCACCAGATAATTCAGTGGATGTGTCGTTATTTGCGATTGCTGATGACGGTGTCAAAGTCGGCAGTATGTCAGCAAAGCAAGAGACTAAGCCGTATGTCGGTGATTCAACGACCCAAAAGCTATGGTATTACCGCGCATATGAAGAGCGCGGTGTAGCTGTTAATGCCGCAGGCGCAGAAGTGCCACTATTACCGCCTTATACCCAGTATGTAAAAGATGGTAAAACTGCTGAACTGGGCGGGTTATCAATAGGTGCCGCTGTCAATAACTCAGGATTAGTGGCAGGTTTTGCCAGTACCGGCATTAATAAAGCTACTTCTGATAATTTAGATTTATGCTTGACTAGTACAAGCACCACTATGCCAAAAGAAGTTTGTATTCAGCAATACCAATTTCCAGATCTTAATGGTCAAAGTGGTATTCAATATCAGTTGCGTGCAGCCGTATGGCAATTAAATGCCGAACGCTCTGCTGTTGCAGGTGATGCGCTTATATTACCTTTAGGCTTAGAAACAACTGACACTAATACTATTTTTACCGCCCAAGGCCTTGGTATTAATAGTGAAGGAACTGTGGTTGGGCGCTCACATACATATCGCTATGGTGATACTAAAAACCTGAGAAATGACGCTGCTTACTGGACTCTAGATACTGGTAAGTACGTGCATCATCGGGTGCCAGTGCGTGACAATGACGTATTTAACTCGATTGCCACAGATATCAATGATAAGGGTATTTTGGTGGGTAGTTTTAAGAGCTACATTGAAGGTTATGTTCGCGATAAGTTCTTTTATTTCGATACTACTGCTACTGATGACAGTACAACAAACACTATTGTTATCCCGAATGATTTCCGTCCGTTTACTTCTGATTTATCGAGTAAGCCAAAGAGTATTAACAATAACGGCATAGTGGTTGGTTATATTGAAACCACTTATGAAAAAGAGTTACCACGGCCGAAAGAAGCTTTTTATTTTGATATGAATGGCAATGACGGCAAAGGCGAGTTTGTTAACCTCAATAAGCAGTTAACCTGTGAGTCTAAAGGTTATAGCCAGACTGATGGTAAGTGGGCTCGTCATCCGATTGTGGTTAAGGATGGTAATGGTAAAGAGCTGAGTTATAGCGCTGATTTCAAATTAGTGGATGCTGTGAGTATTAATGATGATGGCGTTATCGTTGGCACAGTGTTTGTGCGTAAGCCTAAGTACAAACTGGATGCTAAAGGCGACCCTGTACTAGGAACTAACGGTCCATTATTCGAACTTAACGGTTATGGCGAGCCTGTGACCTCTTATTTACCGCGCTCGGTAGTATTAACTCCAGCGGCTGGCGGTGTAGCTTGTACCGAAGTTGATGATAATGGCACGGATGTACCGTATGAGCGCAAAGGTGGTGCTATGATTTGGGCATTGGCATTACTGCCACTTCTGTGGTTACGTCGTAAATTTAGCTAAGCTAAAGCCGTACATTGAGCTTAAGGCAGATTTAACTCTGCTTTAAATAACGCTTAAATGAAGCTTAAATAAATCACAATTGACAGTTTGTATCAAAAATCGACGCCTAGCGTCGATTTTTTTTAGGCAATGATCTCAATACCTTAATATTTCGCGGCTAAAATACCCAAATTTTGCGATTGATCTCGTCTAAAAAAAGTTCTATTCATACTAGTGAAGCGCATGCTTCGTCTGTATATGGAACCGAGGACGCTTACATGAAAAGACAAAAAAGAGATCGATTGGACAGAGCTTTTTCAAAAGGTTTTCAGGCTGGAGTTGGTGGACGTTCAAAAGAAAACTGTCCTTACGCGAATCTTGATTCAAAGTCCCAATGGCTTGGTGGCTGGCGGGAAGGGATTGAAGACCGACATAATGGTCTACTTGTGAAGTAAGCTTACCAGCCCTCTCGACGAGGGCTTTTTTTTACGCTGTAGATGGATGATTCTTTTAACGCGATTAAAACTGCGAAGTATCGCTAAACACACCCACTTTTAAGTCAGTGGCACTGTAAATTTCACGACCATCCACTTCCATAGTCGCATCAGCAATGCCCATAATCAGCTTACGATACACCTTACGCTTAATGGTAAGCTTGTAGGTGACTTTTTTAGCAGTAGGTAATACTTGACCAGTAAATTTGACTTCGCCTACGCCAAGGGCTCTACCTTTGCCTTTAGCGCCTTCCCATGCGAGGAAGAAACCAACCAGTTGCCACATGGCATCTAAACCTAGGCAGCCAGGCATGACAGGGTCGCCATTAAAATGACAACCAAAAAACCACAGATCAGGGTTGATATCAAGTTCAGCAATCAGTTCGCCTTTGCCAAATTCACCGCCATCGGCATTGATCTTGATAACTCTGTCGATCATCAACATGTTGTCTATGGGCAGACGTGGGGCATCTGCACCAAAAATGTCACCATAGCCGCAGGCGATAAGTTGTTGTTTGCTGAAACTGCTAGCGTTAGTCATTGAAATGGGTACTCCTATAATTGTTGCGCCCAGATTAGCTAACACGTGTACGCTAAACAACTCCGATCAGATCAATCGTTGCGACTAGCAAACAA
Organism: Shewanella sp. SNU WT4; assembly: GCF_006494715.1. Lineage (NCBI taxonomy): Bacteria > Pseudomonadati > Pseudomonadota > Gammaproteobacteria > Alteromonadales > Shewanellaceae > Shewanella > Shewanella sp. SNU WT4. The sequence goes on along the minus strand of NZ_CP041151.1, from coordinate 2,559,960 downwards.
CAATTTGAACTTTTCACGCCAAGTCAGCGGGTCATCGTCATGGCCTGCTAATTTGTCCAAACGTTGCTGCACTAGGCCATAGAGGGTTTCATCTGGGTAGTTGTCATCCTCATCGGCAACGCCTGCAGGCATGTCCATTAATATTTCTACAGCTTGGTCAATATGTTCAACTTGATAGAGCTGAAACTGACCTTGTTTAATGGCATCAATCACTTCAGGCTTTAAATTTAACTGACACACATTGGCTTTAGGGATCATAACCCCTTGACGGCCAGTCAGTTGACGACTGTTACAGAGGTTAAAGAAACCTTCGATTTTCTCGTTAACGCCCCCAATAGCTTGAACATTACCCATTTGATCGAGCGCGCCAGTAACAGCAATGCTTTGGATGATAGGACGCTCTGCAATGGCGGACATCAGCGCGCAATATTCAGCCAAGGAAGCGCTATCACCATCAATCTCTTGATAAGATTGTTCAAACACTATGTTAGCGTTGAGGTGGAGCGGGGCGTCACGGCCAAATACGCGATAAAGACAAGCCGATAGGATCATCATACCCTTAGCGTGAATGTTGCCGCCAAGCTCTGATTTACGCTCAATATCGGCGACTTCACCATCACCATAATGAACTGATGCAGTAATTCTGGCGGGTTCGCCATAGCTAAAATCTGGGCTATCGATAACTGTCAGGCCATTAATCTGGCCAACAACTTCACCATCGGTTTCTAACACTATGAAAGCATCATCAAAATTTTGGGCTGAATATTGCTCAGAAGAATTATGACGAAAGTGCAGCTCGGCCAAAGCTTGATTAATGGCAGCAGCATCTAACTCTGTGGCTTGTGCCAATACGCTTGCTTGCAGCATTAATTGCGAGAACTGCACCATATTAAGACTTAATCTATCTTGGTGTTCACATTGACGCGACGAATACTTAAGTAATGGTTGCAGCGCTGATGCTTGCAACGTCAGCTTTTTACGCGCGGCGAGGGCTTGCAAGAATCGGCAATAATCCGCGGCATTATGCTGATTGAGATCAAGCTCTGAATTAGATTCAGCCAATAACGGGAATAATTGAGTGAACTTAGGGTCGTGATAGGTTAACTCAGCAAATAGTTGGCTATTACCTATCAGCACTAACTGACAGTTAACTTGATCTTGTTCGCCGTTGTTATAGTCAATCTTATGGTTGATCAGTGCTTGAATTAAGCCATGCCATAAATTTTCAAACCGCAATAAACTTTCAGCGCAAATAAACACTAGCTTATCTGAGTTCAATAGCCCTGGTTGTTGTTTGTTTTTGCCAAACAAATGGCTACGGCGAATATTACCGTGGAGATACTCAAATTCTTGCTTGTTTTGGTGGGCTATGGCCTGAAACACCGCCTGTCTGTCCATACCCACGTAATCGGCAATGTACAAGTACTGCTGCTCTAATTGGCTGGCTAAGGTAAAGGTCGACACTAATCGAGTTTGGCCGAGTAAAATATCTGAGAGTTTACTCTTTTCAGACAATGCTGAATGAAAGTGAGGTTCAAGGTTGGTAGCGAGTACAAGTGTTGGATTCATAACTAGTCAACTTAGATGTCATTAACAAATACTACCATAGAGTCAGATTTAATGACGTCACAGTTTGTGTTTGGCACTAAAAATCTTAGTCAGAGGATGAAGTTATGAGTTTTTGAGGCGGCAAAATGCGCAATCTGGTTAATATTGGTGCTATCAGTGCTGTTCGTGGCAATAATCGCTTTACAGCCAACGCCTGAGCCCGTAATATTCGCAGCAACGGAGGGGTGGCAGAGTGGTTGAATGCACCGGTCTTGAAAACCGGCATAGGTTTATAGCCTATCCAGGGTTCAAATCCCTGCTCCTCCGCCAAATTCCATGAGAAAGGCCGCTGATTATCAGCGGCCTTTTTTGTTTGTGGATTTTGAGCGTTTATGGCCTTGTCTGTTGCACAGTGTTTGCTATCCTTCAATTGTGTCCCTATGTCGCTCCCCTGCTAGCAATCCTTAGAGTATTTACCTCTGAGTATATCTTGCTTGTTAAGTGATGCTGTTAATCACATGAGCTGAGCTTTTGCACGTGGTTTTTGCTGTTAAACCTTATCCCCCTGGCTGTAAAGCTTAGAGACTTGGTTGTTAGGTTAGGCGGAGCAGTAAGTCGCTAAGGCCAATCACCTAAGCTATTGGTGTCGTCTTACTCGTGCAAGCCGATGCATCCCAACAGGCTAAGCCCACAGATTCATGAACACTGAGTTTTCATTGTTGCTATTTGAGTTTGTCGTGTTTAATTTTTAACCGTTACGAGGTTTATTTATCCACAATGAGCAAGAGTTGAATGCAAATTGTTCAATTGACTCGTTATTTTAAAATAAGCGTTTACAGCCTCCGCTGACCTAGGTAATATGCGCACCAACGGAGGGGTGGCAGAGTGGTTGAATGCACCGGTCTTGAAAACCGGCATAGGTTTATAGCCTATCCAGGGTTCAAATCCCTGCTCCTCCGCCAAATTCCATGAGAAAGGCCGCTGATTATCAGCGGCCTTTTTTGTTTCTGTTGTCTATAAGCGTGTGTGCCTTGAAACTTGCCTCTTAAGTTTGCTGTTGTCTTTACATTTTTGTCATTTTTCCCTTTCTAGGTATGTTAAGCCGCCAGAGCGAAACGCTGACTCTTTGGGTAACATTCGGTATATCCATTTAAAGAGGCACATAATTATTGCTCATGACGCTTGTTTTTTAACGATATTTATCAGCGATTGCTTGTAAACTGTTCAATTGGTTCATTATTTTAAAAAAAATATTTACAGCATATGCCTACCTAGGTAATATGCGCACCAACGGAGGGGTGGCAGAGTGGTTGAATGCACCGGTCTTGAAAACCGGCATAGGTTTATAGCCTATCCAGGGTTCAAATCCCTGCTCCTCCGCCAAATTCAATGAAAAAGGCCGCTGATTATCAGCGGCCTTTTTCGTTTTCAGTGTTTGATAAATCTTTCACTTTGCTGGCGCTAATGACTACAGTCCTAAGGGCATCGCCACCGCTATATTTATGGCACCTACTTAACTATGCGTACGGCACTTACGAGTAGTAACTTACAAGTAGTCACTTACGCCTACGGCACTTACGAATAGCCACTTACAAACAGTTACCAATGAATAGCTCAATTTATCGTTGAGACCTCGTCACAACTGGCATAGCCTGATTTCTTGTATCACTATCTATAAAACATCACAGATGAGTAGCATAGGATGACATTACAGAAAGTGGGCGGCATTGCCGCGCTCATTGAAGCGCTTGCTTACATCATAGGTTTTGTGGTGATGGGGACGATACTAAACCCAGGCAATACTGATGGTTGGAGCCAAGCTCAGAAACTTTCCTTTATTCTTGATAAACACATCATCTTTCAAAGCTGGATCCTATTTATTTATGTCATTTTCGGACTAGTGCTAGCGGTAGCTCTGCATGAACGTTTACAAGGCGATGCTAAAAGTAATGATAGGGGTAGTGATAGTGCCTTGATGCCCATAGCAACAGTGTTTGGTTTCATTTGGGCGGGTCTAGTTATTGCTAGCGGTATGATTACCAGTATCGGCTTAGATACAGTCGCTAAACTGTATGCCATGGATATTGAGCAAGCCGTCGCTTTATGGGCCGCCATCGGTGTTGTGCAGCAAGGTCTTGGCGGCGGCGTTGAAATTGTTGGTGGCTTGTGGGTACTGCTCATTAGTGTCGCGGTGCTGCGTTCTTGCGCGCTACCTAGGTTATTAGGCTACTTAGGCATGGTGGTTGGAGTCGCTGGTATTCTTACTCTAGCGCCGCCTTTAAGTGATTTAGGCGCCATCTTTGGTCTCGGACAAATTGTGTGGTTTAGTTGGATAGGTATATTGATGCTGCGCAGTGCTGGCGTTTAAATACGGCTTAACTTCTAACAATTAGGTGACTTATTATGACCCATAGAGATATTGCGCAGTTTGCCGATATTCCCAATGTTGGCCCTGCCACCATTAAGGACTTGCGAACTATTGGCATTCATTCACCTAAGGATTTAATCGGCCAAGATCCTTACCAACTCTATGTTCGTTTGTGTCAGTTAACTAATAGCCGTCATGATCCCTGTACGCTCGATATCTTTATGGCTGCGGTTAGCTATATGGACGGCGGGCCGGCGCAAAAATGGTGGGAGTTTAGTGCTGAGCGTAAAAGGCTATTATCTTAGTAGAATGACACAGCCAAAGAGCACGGCAGGAAAGGGCGTAGATGCCGATAGTGACCTAGGTGCTGGGCGAGCGATGAGATGAACTAATTATATAATAATCGTAGCGACAGTTATCAATAAAGTGATGAGCGTCGCTGCGATTGTGGTTAATTAACTTGGCTGTTAAGCAAATTCCTTTTCCCAGTCGTCGCTATTATTATTGTCAAAGAAGTGGTAATCAATCCCATCGGCGTTTGGCTTATACGGGGCCGATGGGGGTGTATGGCTGACTCTGTCTTCTAATAATTCAAAGAAAGCGACCATCTCGGTCATTTCTTGCGATAACGCCCACATGCTCTCACTGGCGCTTGACGCTTCTTCAACCAATTCCGCATTTTGCTGGGTCATATCATCCATACGCGCTACGGCGGTGTTCACTTGCTCAATCCCACGGCTTTGCTCTTGGGCAGCATCACTTATGCCTTCCATTTTGTCACCAACGGCTTCAATCATGGTCACAATTTCATTTAAGGTGACACCTGATTCATTCACTAGTGATTCACCAATGGCGACTTTCTTATTACTGGCTTGAATGAGTTGTTTGATTTCTTTGGCGGCGGTTGCTGAGCGTTGAGCAAGATTACGCACTTCACCCGCCACAACCGCAAAACCGCGTCCTTGATCGCCCGCGCGCGCCGCTTCAACTGCCGCATTAAGCGCTAATAAATTTGTTTGGAAGGCAATTTCATCAATAACGCCCACAATTTCAGCGATTTCATTACTTGCATGACTAATTTCTTTCATCGCGCTGATGGTACGGGTGATGGCGGTACCGCCTTCTCGGGCACGGATACGAGCATCTGTACTTAATGTTTTGGTGGCTAAGGCATTTTCAGCACTGTGCTTCACACTTTTGGTCATATCATCCATGCTCGATGACGTCGTTTGCAGGGATGATGCTTGCAGTTCAGTACGCCGACTTAAATTTTGGTTGCCGGTGACAATTTCTCTTGAGGTATTAGAAATGGTAGCGGCGGTTTCACGAATTTTAAGGATCACCTCAGTCAGTTTCTCAACGGTTTGGTTGGCATCGCTTTTGAGCTGACCTAGACGGCCGCCATAATTTTTATCGATTCGTAGGGTTAAATTACCTTTGGCCATGGCCGCTAACATGCTTTGCATATCGACAATGGAGTTTTCAATATTGTCCGATAGATTATTGAGGCCTTTAGCCAAGGTGAAGAAGAAACCATTCTTATTGTCCATATTGATGCGTTTACTAAAATCACCAAAGGCAGCCGCGGCTATGACGGTATCTACTTCGTATTCAATGGCTACTTCATCGGTGCGATCACGCCACTCAATCATAGTGCCAATACGAGTGCGCTGAGTATCAAACATAGGCATGGCATTGATTGCCATAATCCGATTTCCGACTTTTAATTCACTGAGATGAGCCGTAGTAATATTTTGTAATAGGTTAACTTGCTGCTGACGATAGAATTTATCGATGGATAAGCCAAGCACATTGTTGGGATCAAAATTATGGATATCGCGGCCAAAATCAGCTTCAGCTGAATGCAGCATTGCGGTTGCTGCATGGTTGATATAGATAATTTCATTATTGCCATCGGCAATCATAATATTGTTGGATGCGCTATCTAGTGCTTGGCGCACCTGAGCATTCTCATTGGCAATCACTAATGATTTAGCTTCGAGAGTCATTTTTTGATGAGCGGATTGTTCAATATTTTCTAGCGAAGCATTAGTTGCTTGCTTAATAGCTAATAAATCGCCGCTGTAATCGCCTTGTACGCGCACGCTTAAATCACCTTGGACGATGCGAGCCATGACGTGATTGAACTCAGATAAGCCATGCTTAGTTTCATTCATTAAACTATTAAAGGATTGCGCTAATTGTCCTAGTTCATCCTTAGTGTTGATATCTAGGCGCAGTGAATAGTCACCCGTGCTAGCGACATTTTCGACACAGGCTTTGGCCCTAAGTATGGGTAATGCCACTGAACGGGTAAAAACGACGCTGATAAAGATGCCAAGCACTAGCCCGAAAAAGCCTGAGGCTTGTAAGATAGTGATGATAGATGCAGTTAATTCGCCTAAGTCGTTAATTTCTTGTTCAACATTCTTAACTTGCAGGGCAATTAAATCATTAACCACGAGCAGCGCGTTATCTGCAGCTGGCTTAGTTTTCTGTGCTAACAGATGTTGTGACATATTCCATTGAGTCGTTGCTCTAATGGCGAACATTTTAGAGACTAATGACTTCATTTTTTGGCTGGCATCTTGGTAGCTAGTTAGCTGCTGGCGCTGCAAGGAAGTCAAAAATGTTAAATGTTGATTATTGGTGAGCAGCAAACTGTTTTTTTGCCAGTATTGCTCAAACTTTTGCTGGAATTTAACATCGCCTGTCATTAAATAAGAGCCAACGGAATTTAATATCATTAAATAGTTGGAGCTTAATTGATCAAACAGCCCCAGTAATTTTTTTCGAACTGGGGTAGCAGGGAGCTCATCTTCTAAGCGAGAGAGCTCAAATAATGCCCGTTGCGCCTCGTCTACCTGCGGCATAAATTCCTTTTTGAAGATCTTCATGGCGGGCTGCTCATTTTCGGTATGAGCTACAGCTTCCACTTCATCTTGTGCGCTGCGATATATGCTCAGTAACTCTTTTAAATTACTAATTTTTTCTTTAAAGCCCTCGATTGGACTATCGACCGCCGCAGCACTAAGCTGGGCTAATAAATTATCGATGTTAATCCAGCCCTCTTGGCGCTGGTCTTTTAACTCAGGTTTTCCTAAAATGAGATAGGCGTGGATGATTGCCAAGGATTTACTAATTTCCGCTTGTAAAGTGAGTCCGGCGACATCGTTGGAAAATGTTTGAGTCACTAAGGTATCTTGGGCTTTATCTAGTTCAATTAAGCGGCCGTTGGAGTAAATAATGGCTGCAAACATCACCAGTAATACCGAACTAAAACCAATAGCTAACTTTCTACCTATGGTAAATTGGGGTATTTGCATCTTCATTTATCCATACTCATGTTTATCTGCAGGGGGGGATTTGCAAGGGCGGCTAAGATTAGGGTGATTTTTTCATTGATTATTAAGATTTTTTCATAGACCTCGGATGGGGTTTTTAGGTCGGTCATCTGCTTAATTTGATAGTAATCACCCAGTGCTACATTGGTTTCTAAGGTGGCCATGGCGCTAATTAAGCTGTCTAAACAAATACCTAACTGTAAATAGACATCCCCAGGAATAGCGGTCGTTGCCTGTAGTTGAATGCGTGCCATGGGTAATTGGCCTTGGCGTTTGCCGAATTCATCAAGCTTGTCACTGAGTACTTGGGTGGCGACAAACACATCCTGTGCTTGGATATTGGTATTAACCTCGGCTTCGCTAGGAAATTGCTGGATGACTGTCGGGGGTAAGTGACGCTGGGCAAAGTCATTAATTAATTTGTCGATATTAATAACTAATGCATAGTTATTGCTTGGTATCACTGGGCCATAAAGTTCTGATACTACAAGCGTGTCGTCATTATTGATGTCAGTGGCAGCATTAGCATATGGGAAAACTACCGCCGCGCTTGAGTTAGCCAGGTTAATACTCTTACTGGCCACATCTTGAGTAGTGCTGGATATTTCGCTGCCAATAGCAGGGCTTATAACTAATGCAAATAGCAGTAGCGTTAACAAAGGTTGATCAGCGCTTCCACCGAGGCGGGGAGCGCATTTGTTGGCAACATGGCGATTAAACCAAACAATGTTTTCCATAAGCATCCTTGCTAAGGGACTAACTCTGGACAGTTATCTGTCCACATGATGAAACAAACGATGGTGTTAGATTAACCATCACTATCTAGAAGATTAGTCTAGACAATGCTTGATGCAACTCTTGATGCAACTCTTGATGCAACTCTTGATGCAACTATTGATGTGACTAAATAGTTCATAATTAGGGTTATTGTTATGGCCCTTGCAATAACTGAGCGCGCGACTATTTAGTGTCAATTGCCAATGTATATTCCAGATAGATCTCGTTTTAGATAACTGCTTATGGGGAGTTGTGCGAGTTATTTGAACACTTTGTCTTAATTTTGATGCATCTGCTGGGCTTTTGAGCACTTGAGCTGAGAGTTATTAATTAATGGTTTACAGCCTAATCCCTCCTAGGTAATATGCGCACCAACGGAGGGGTGGCAGAGTGGTTGAATGCACCGGTCTTGAAAACCGGCATAGGTTTATAGCCTATCCAGGGTTCAAATCCCTGCTCCTCCGCCAAATTCAGAAAAGCCCGCAACGAAAGTTGCGGGCTTTTTGCTATGGAAAATTTGCTAACTATTTAGCGAGCGAGTGTTACGCTGGACTAATAGTTGAAACTCTTTATCAGTAATAGTTAATAATGAGTAGCGTGATAACTTAAGCAGATTAATTGCATTTATAGTCACTCATGAATTTTCTACCATGCTTTTGAGTGATCCTTAATCGAATTAGATATTTTTATCTAATTCATTAAGTTAAATCGATTGAATTTGCTTTTCATCGCTCGGAGTATGGGCTAAATTAGCCAGCATGCGGAACAACAAAATGTCTGATGGTGCACTCAATTGATCTCTGTATTGCTAGTTGATGATCACGACCTGGTTAGAACGGGTATTCGTAGGATCCTCGAAGACGAAAAAGGTATTAAAGTTGTTGGCGAAGTCGGTACGGGTGAAGCCGCGGTACTTTGGTGTCGAAATAACGAAGCCGATGTGATCCTGATGGACATGAATATGCCTGGTATTGGTGGGCTTGAGGCAACGCGTAAGATTTTACGCCATCAAAGCCATGCCAAAATCATAGTATTGACAGTACACACCGAAGATCCTTTCCCAACTAAAGTCATGCAAGCTGGCGCCAGTGGTTATTTAACTAAAGGGGCTAAGCCGCCTGAAGTGCTGCAAGCTATTCGCCAAGTTGCACTGGGTCAACGCTATCTTTCCCCTGAAATTGCCCAACAGATGGCCTTAAGTCAGTTTAATCAGACCGATGAAAACCCATTTAAGAGTTTATCTGAGCGTGAATTACAAATCATGATGATGATAACCAATGGCGATAAGGTGAGTGATATCTCGGAGCAGCTGAATCTTAGCCCTAAAACGGTTAACAGCTATCGTTATCGCTTGTTTGCCAAGCTTGGTATTAGTGGTGATGTTGAGCTGACTCGTTTGGCGATTCGTTATAAAATGCTCGACACAGGTCAGTTTTAACTCATTGTCGAGGCGTAATGCCCAATTCAATTTTTGATGCTAAGCGTTTTTTAAGTGACGTACCCAGTCAACCGGGTGTGTACCGCATGTATGATGCCAAAGGTATTGTCATCTATGTTGGTAAAGCAAAAGATCTTAAAAAGCGCTTGAGTTCATATTTTCGCCAGCAAGTCGGTCATGTTAAGACGCAAGCGCTAGTCAGTCATATTGCTAATGTTGATGTGACGTTAACCCATAGCGAAACCGATGCCCTCATTCTTGAACACGATTACATTAAGCAATACATGCCTAAATACAATGTATTGCTGCGAGATGATAAATCGTATCCCTATATTTTACTCTCAGCCCATCGCCATCCACGTTTGACCTATCACCGCGGCGCCAAGCGTGAAGCGGGTGAATATTTTGGCCCCTATCCCAATGGTGGGGCGGTTCGTGAAAGCCTAAATTTACTGCAAAAGTTATTTCCAATTCGCCAATGCTCCGATGTCTTTTATCAGTCGCGATCACGCCCATGTTTACAATATCAAATTGGTCGGTGTAGTGCGCCGTGTGTAGGTAAAATCTCAGATGAGGATTATCAGGCGCAGGTTAGGTTGGCTACCTTATTTTTACGGGGTAAAAATGAGCAAGTGGTGGCCAATTTAGTGGCGCAAATGGAAAGCGCTGCGCAAGAGTTAGCCTTTGAAAAGGCGGCTAGGTTACGTGACCAAATTCAAGCCTTAAGAAAAGTGTCTGAGCAACAAGAAGTGTCTTCGACTCAGGGCGATCTTGATATTATCGGCGTGCAATATGAACATGGCGTCGCTTGCTTTCATTTACTCTTTATTCGCGATGGCAAGATTTTAGGTAGCCGCAGTTTCTTTCCTAAGGTACCGGCGCAAACCGAATTGGATGAAGTACTGAGCGCCTTTATGCTGCAGTTTTATTTAAATACCGATGCGCAGCGCAGTTTTCCCGATGAAGTGATCATAAGTCATGAATTTGAAGAAATTAACGCCCTAGAACAAGCCATTGCCCAAGCGTTAAATAAAAAAATCACTATTAAGACTCGCGTGCGGGCAGAGCGCGCCAGCTATTTACGCTTGGCTGTGACCAATGCCAGTAATGCGGTGCAAACTAAATTGGCACATCGCAATACCATTGAAAAGCGCTTTGTCGCGCTAGAAGCTGCTTTGGGCTTAACTCAGCCGTTAGCGCGCCTTGAATGTTACGATATCAGTCATACCATGGGGGAGAGCACTGTCGCCTCTTGCGTGGTGTTTAATCGTGAAGGACCTGAAAGCTCGCAATATCGCCGCTTTAATATTAAAGGAATTACCCCTGGTGATGATTATGCCGCTATGTCGCAAGCCTTATCTCGGCGCTTTGATAAACAAACGGCAGAAGCCATAGTCCCTGATATCGTATTTATCGATGGCGGTATTGGGCAACTGCGTCAAGCGCAAGCCATCATAGATGCTAAGTTTGCCAACTTGCCGACTAAACCACTCGTGATGGGAATTGCGAAAGGCGAGAGTCGCAAGCCTGGGCTTGAAACCCTTATTTGGGGACATAACGAGCAAAGCTTTTCACTGGATGGTGATGCTATTGCTTTACACCTTATTCAGCATATTCGTGATGAATCGCACCGCTTTGCGATTACTGGTCACAGGAATAAGCGCCAAAAGACGCGTAATACATCTACCTTAGAAAATATTGCCGGTATTGGCCCTAAACGACGTAAAGCATTACTGCAATTTTTAGGAGGATTACAAGAGGTTAAGAGTGCTAGCGTCGCACAATTAGCTAAAGTTCCTGGGATTAGCATAGAAATGGCACAAACTGTCTATGATTCGTTGCGAGGGTAAGTTTTTTCAGGCAAGATGACGTTGCCTTGGACAAATTGGTTAAATGATGCCGTTTAATATACCTATTGCCCTGACGTGGTTTAGGGTTTTTTTACTTCCAGTTTTTGTTGTTCTTTTCTATCTACCTTTTACATGGGCTGCTTTCGCAACTGCTTTTGTTTTCTGGTTTGCGGCATTAACCGATGCGTTAGATGGCTATGCAGCAAGAAAGCTCAAACAATCAACTCGATTTGGTGCATTTTTAGATCCTGTTGCTGATAAAGTCATGGTTGCCACTGCTTTAGTACTATTAGTGCAAGACTACGATAGTATTTGGTTGACGATTCCTGCGCTATTGATGATTGGTCGAGAAATCGTGATTTCAGCCCTGCGCGAGTGGATGGCAGAAATTGGTAAACGCGGAACAGTGGCTGTTTCTTGGATAGGCAAATATAAAACGGCGGCGCAGATGTTGTCGATTATTGGCTTATTATGGAAACCCAATGACTGGGTTATCTACTTCAGTTATGGCCTACTCTATATAGCGGCAATTCTAACCTTCTGGTCAATGATGACCTATTTACTCGCCGCTTGGAAAGATTTAGTAGCAGAGTAATCAACTAAAGCGACCTTAACGGTCGCTTTTTTGTTATTTGAGGTAGGAAAAAGCTTTTTTTGGCAGGTTGGTTGGCTGCCATTCATAGTAGTCTTCAATCTTACCGTTAGTTTTGAGTTGATTATTTGCTTTATTATTCAGCATCATGGTTGATTTCTTAGCAAGTTGATCGCTTAATGCGCAGTCGGTGCAAATATCTAATATTCTTCGTTGACTCTTGCGCGGAAAAAGGTAAAATTCATTTCGTAGTCAGGGGCGACCTAGCAGAAAAGATAATTAAGTCAACGGCTTATGAATCGCTAAGGAAGTTAAGGCTCAAAATGCGGCATTAGCTCAGTTGGTAGAGCGATACCTTGCCAAGGTATAGGTCATCGGTTCGAACCCGATATGCCGCTCCAATCTTAGATTGGTGCACAAAAAATGGCGCGATGGCAGAATGGCTATGCTGCGGATTGCAAATCCGTCGATCTCGGTTCGACTCCGGGTCGCGCCTCCACAATATTTGAAAGTGGATGCCAATAGGCGTTCATTTACAAATGCCCGAGTGGTGGAATCGGTAGACACAAGGGATTTAAAATCCCTCGCTGAATAAGCGTGCCAGTTCAAGTCTGGCCTCGGGTACCATATTAAAGCGATGAGTTCGCGAATTAAGTTGAAACACTTAATAACAGTTAAGTTTATTTGCAGTGTAAATTGCAGTTAAACCTAAGCCCGAGTGGTGGAATCGGTAGACACAAGGGATTTAAAATCCCTCGCTGAATAAGCGTGCCAGTTCAAGTCTGGCCTCGGGTACCATATAAAGCGATGAGTTCGCGAATTAAGTTGAAACACTTAATAATCAATTAGTTTACTTGCAATGTTAGTTGCAGATAAAGCTAAGCCCGAGTGGTGGAATCGGTAGACACAAGGGATTTAAAATCCCTCGCTGAATAAGCGTGCCAGTTCAAGTCTGGCCTCGGGTACCATCTTTAGATGAAACAAAAGCCTCAACAGTAATGTTGGGGCTTTTGTTTATCTGCAGTTTAGCTATCTGTCTTTTAAAGAGATGGATACATAGGCGGGTACCTGCACCCACCTACGGGCTTGCACTATCAACTCTGCATTAATGATCCCATGACGTCATAGCTCATCATTTCCCCTCAAGTCAGCAGTCATCTTAACTCTCCTTCAATTTTTTATGATTAAGGGCAAAAAAAGTGCTTAATTATATGAGCCTCCTTGCTTAGACATGCTGAGGAAAAAACGTGACTTAGCTGTTAACTAACGTTTTTAATGCGGGAGAGGGCTTAAAACTGGGGTGATTAGCGCCAGCAATGTCAATCTTAGCGCCGGTTTGTGGGTTACGGCCTTGTTTCGCTAAGAAGTATCTCAGCTCAAAAGTGCCGAAGTGCGGGATATAAACTTTTTCGCCTTCCATTAGTGCTTGTTGTATAGTGGCTAAAATATGAGTTAGTTGCTGTTTTGCGGCGGCTTGACTGCAGTCTTGTTTGCTGGCCATGTGCTTGATCAATTGACTTCTGTTCATCATAAATCAGATAAAGAAATTTGTTACTTATATACCAGTCACTAGCAACACTCTCCAGCATAAGCTCACGTTAATACAGGTAAATGCGGTATATTTCAGCGGTTGTAAATTTGCTTGTATCTTGCCGTTATATTTGTGTTGTCGTGTTTTACTTAAGTGGCTGTGTTGTCATACTAGTAGCGACTAAAATTCGCAGTAATTATTGGAGTGTTGAATGCTTGGTGACAAGTATGTTTACTCGCTGATTAACATGATGAGAGTGCGGCGGACGCTTGGATTTTTGGCGGCATTAATCACAATGTCAAGCCTGTGGCCAGCCATGCTTTACGCTGAGCAAGCACTTGATGCTAAAGACCTTAATGCGGTTGCTCTCGATGGTAGTAACAACCATATTGAACTGGTACGCAATACCTTGCTGCAGCATGTGACTTTAGTGGCCCTGACAGATGACACTAAGGATTGGCAAGCAGAACTGATACTCCTCAATGGCCAAGATCTCAAGGCCATCGAGCAACAGGCCAGTCAGATATTAAAGCGCTTATATGATTTTTGGCAACTGACAGAAAGCATGCCAAGCCAAGCTTCTTTATTAGCGCAAACGATTGCTATTGAACCACGTGCCAAAGATTACTTATGGGTTACTAATCGTATTCGTTTTCTACTGTGGCTACATAGCCAAGACCCTTGGCCCACGATTGACTATGAGCATGTGATCCGTCCTGGCGATCAGCATGCGAGCTTAATTCCGATAGCTAAACGGCTCAAGCAACTAGGAGATGATCAAGGCGAGGGCATTATTGTTGATGAAGTCAATCCACAATTAACACCAGAATTGGTCGGTGTGCTTAAAGCGTTTCAAGCGCGCCATGGCTTAAGTAGTGATGGTGTGATTGGTCCGCAAACTCTGTATTGGATTAATCAAACGCCTTATCAGCGTGCTCGGTTACTGGCGTATAACTTTGTGATGAAAACTCAGTATTTACGCAACCTAGAACCGACTTATTTGCTTGTTAATATTCCAGCCTTTGAATTGGTGTTAGTGGATAAAGGTGAAGCAACCTTGACCTCTAAGGTCATCGTTGGCCGCAGTGACAGACAAACCCCTGTACTCTCTAGTCTAGTATCTAACATAGTCGTGAACCCAGCATGGCGAGTGCCTCGCAGCATAGTACGCAATGACTTGTTGCCAAAAATTCGCAAAGATGGCAGTTACCTGGCACAACGAAATTTTGATGTGTTTGATTTTAATGGTAACCCCATGAATTTGGACGCACAAATGTTGCAAGCTGAAGCGAATGGTAACTTTCCTTATTCGCTGATCCAGCAACCTGGTAGTAGTAATGCACTAGGTAAATATAAGCTGCACTTTAATAATGGCTTTAATGTTTATTTACACGATACTCCGGACAAACATTTATTTAAGCAATCCATGCGGGCGTTATCGTCAGGTTGTATTCGGGTCGATAAAATTGATGAGTTGGCGCAGTGGATTGCTAACGAACAAATGTTTAATTCGCGCCAATGGCAGTCATTAACCCAAAGAGACGCCACTAAGACTCAGTGGTTTAGTTTGAAGAATAATGTACCTGTGCATCTAGTGTATTGGACTGCATGGATGACGGGCCCTGGTTTGCCCCAATTTAGAACCGATATCTACGACATGCAGTCGTTTACCAACGACACGCGCTTGTCCGATGTTACCGCGAAAGTCAGTTTATAGTTCTTTTCTTTAGCGCTTATTTACCACAATGTTTGTCAGTAATGCGCGCAGGTAAAAACTAAGTGCTTAAGTAAGCCTTTGATTGATTTGATTTTGCTAAATCTGCGCAGATTTTATCCAGTCTAGAACTTGATCTTAGTCGCAATAGTCGATAGCTTCTTTCTCCATGTTGACTTAGTGGAGTAACACATTGTCTAATTTTTGCAATATAAGAAGAAAGTTTTTGTTAGGTCTTGGGGGCGCTGCGTTGGCGTGTGCTTTGCCGACACCTGTGTTGGCAAGTCGCTCAACCACAGATGTTCGTAAACTGAGTCTTTATAATCTTCATACAGGCGAACGCGATGTTGGTACTTATTGGGTCAATGGCGATTATCAGTCGCAAGTCATGGACGGTTTTAACCATTTATTAAGGGATCATCGTACCAATGATGTGTTTGCCATGGATCAGCGTCTTTATGACATTTTGTTTAAGCTGCATATGAGCTTAAACACCAATAAAGAAATTCAAGTTATTTCTGGTTATCGTTCGCTGAAAACCAATGCCATGCTGGCTTCCAAAAGCAAAGGGGTGGCTAAACACAGTTATCATACGCGCGGAATGGCGATTGATCTGGCCATTCCAGGTACTCCCTTAGGTGATATTCGCGATGCCGCCAAAGCGTTGAAGCTCGGCGGGGTAGGTTTTTATCCGCGATCTGGTTTTGTGCATGTCGACTGCGGGCCAGTGCGTTCGTGGTGATGCCTGATTACGCTTGTGTTCTGGCGCGTTGGCATGGTAATATCCGCGCGCTTTATTTGGGTCAGTATTGGTCGAAAATACTGACACGTAATTTATTTTTATTTAAGTGAGAAACTTATGTCTTACACTATTCAAGCACAAACCCGTACTGAAACAGGGAAAGGTTCGAGCCGCCGCCTGCGTCACGCTGGTTTGGTTCCTGCCGTAATTTATGGCGTTGGTTATGAAGCAATTTCTATCGTTTTTGCTCATAAAGACATCATCAATGCGCAAGCTAGCGAAGGTTTCTACACTTCAGAACTGACTATCGTTCTGGAAGGTAAAGAAGTTAAAGTACGTGTACAAGATATCCAACGTCACGTATATAAGCCTCTGATCGAGCACGTTGACTTCAAATTTGCTTAATAGCAACTTTGGATAGACATAAAAAAAGCGCCTAAGGCGCTTTTTTTATGTCTGCAATATAGCCCGGTTAGCTTTAAGGCGTTAATCGCGCCTATCCAAACCTAGGCCGCAGGCGAGAGCTCTCACTCAAAATACAGTTAAAAATCAAAACTGTAATAGATATCTAACGACTGCCCAAGCGTACCTGATACCGTTTCGAGGTAAAGTCGGCTTAATAGGTAATACCTGACTGTGAGTTCATAGCCTGGGTTAAACACACCGACACCGTATTTGACCATGAGCTTTTCACCAATATAGCCACTGATGGCAACTTGACCATCATCATTGGTATCTAGCTGCACATTATTAAAACCAAACTTTTCAATCAGGTTAGTGGCTGTGTTACCAATTTCTGACATGGCACCGCCGCCGAGTTGATTACCAAGGGCTAATGCTGCGCCCATCATCAGGGCATCATTGCTATCGTCACCATTACTAAAGCCGCTGCCTTTGATGATGTAAGATAAAATTTCAGCCTGTTCTTTTGGTGGGTTAGAAAATAGCGTGACCACAGGTTTTTTGGCCGTACCGGTAATGCGCACGCCCGCTGTCACGTTTTCTTCTTTAATGGCACGAATCGCTTCAATGTTTAGGTTGGGCACATCTGCGGGGCCTGTAAATTGCAATTCCCCTACGTTAATTTGCAGTGTTTGCCCAAGGAAGCGATAACTACCGTTGACAACTTTAACTTCACCAAATAAAAACGGTGGCCGATTAACTTGTTGCTGCAAATTAAGGTTACCACTGAGATTGCCTTTTAAGCCTAAGCCTTGAATGGCAACATTGGGCTCTACTTGGATATTAAGATCGGTACTGAAAGGGAAAGGTGCACTTTGCTGCTGCTCGGCAGACGTTGAGTCATTAAATACCACGTCACTTGATAGCGCTACGCCGCCAGGGGCTAATTGCACTATGGTAATGGCGCCCGATGGAATAGTGACCTTGCCTTTGAGATGCAGATTACTTGGTTTCATTTCTAGCACTAACTGAGGTGACACTTGTAAAATCGCCAAAGGCGGCGCAATCACATCAAGTTTTTCACCATGAATATTGATAGTGCCAAGCGGTTCACCTGTGGTCCAATCGACATCACCATCTAGCCTGCCAGCGCCATGCCCCATCCTCCAAGTGGCAAACGTCGATGCTTGTTGGCGCTCAAAATTGACTCTAAAATTCACGTCTTCAATTAACGTCGGGTTAGCATTACTTGCAATCGCGCCGCCATTAATCGTCACGTTACCTGTGAGTTGCGGTTGTGCCAAGCTGCCACCAATGGCAATTTGGGTCGTCACTTCGCCCTTTAATATGGCCAATTGTGGAATAAAGGGCAGCCAAGTGGATAAATCACCGTGCTCGATAGTTAAATGGCCGGTCAAGCTCCTATCTGGGGTAACTGCAATATCAATAGCGCTGTCTATGCTCATCTGCTGACCTGCGCTGGCTTGCAATCTGGTGGTTAATTGTTGCTGATTAAGCTCGGCCGCTATTTCTACCTTTTGATAGGGCACATCCACATTTTGCTCATTTTGACGTGAGACAATTAAATGGCCTTCAGGTAACTGCAGTACTAATTGTGCCTTAGGTTTAGTATTGGGTGACCACGCGGCGTTGGCGACTAATCGCGCGAGTCCTTGCCATTCAAGGCCTGGAGGCAACAAAGGTTTAAGTACTTCACCTGGGGCGCCGCTAAAGCTTAACTGAGTATCACCGCGCGCACCCACCCCTGACTCAGTACTTAAACACACTTGGTTATTGGCTTGCTTAAGACACAAAGGGCTAAATTGACCGAGCATTTTTGTTTGCGACCAATTGAGATTGACGGGATCATCTAAAATCCACCGACCAAGCGGGGTAGTGGCATTGAACGCCGTCATTTGCCCCGTTAAATATTGCTTGGCCTCGTTGAAGTTGGTGATGATTTTAGTGTCAACATCGACAGTGCCTTTAACATCAAGTTCAGTCTGTTGGTCTTTACTATTGCCTTGGCTATTAAGATTTAGCTCGCTTATTTCCATGGCGCCGGCTTTGGCCGTTTGCCCCTTGATAGCTAAGGTATATTGCCGCTGCTGTTTAAGTACAGCGTTAAAATCGAGGGTTAACTTAGCCAAACTATTACTTAAGTAGCTGGCATTTAATAAGTCAGCGCTGGCCACTAGCTTAGGCGCCGCCTCGGTGCCGGTTAAATCAACTTTGGCATGCAGTTTACCAGCGGCATCATTAGACCACTTTGACATGTCTGGGACGTCTAGTTCGGCATTTAGGCGCCACTCTTTAGCTAACTGACCATTAAGCGATAAGTGCGAGCCTAAGGCATCGATTGTAAAATTATCGGCGATGATAAATAAGTTGTTATCTATGCTGATATTCCCCATAGCACTGACTTGTTCTTGCTTGAGGGTGCCACTCACTTCGGTATTAGTAACACTGGCTTGCCATTTATCGCCATCCACTAATCCTTGAGTATCTAAGTTCAGGGCCAATAGACCTTCTGGCAGTGGTTGAGATAAAGGCAAGGTCATAGACGCTGGGTTAAAACCTGCAATCGCGAGGTTGGCTTTCCAAGTTAACTCTTGTTGATAATTAAGCTCGCCCTTAAGGTGAACGCTGGTGAGTTCCTGCAACATGCTTAACTGCTTAATCGTCAGTTGCTCATTTTCATGCAGCATATCGGCCGCAAGCACTAAGGTTGGGCTAAAAGGACTATCAACAAAGCCTGATACTGCGGCTAATTGTGAGTTTAAGTTGCCACTGACTAAGATAGCACCCGACTTAATTTGATAATCGGGTGTTACTAAAGGCCAATGTAAATCTATCTTTTGACCATGCAGACTAAAAGGCAGTTCTGGCTGTTGTAAGTTAATTTGTCCCCGCAAATTTGCCGCGAGTTCACCTGTGACGCTAACATCGGTATTAAGCTCGCTAAAGTCTCCCTTAACGGCAACATCAGCACTTAATGGCGGCATGTCGGCTAAAAAACTGCCTTGATTGAGCGTTAAGTGTGCTTGGTAATTTAGTGGCCAAGTGTGAGTAAAGCTCATGTGGCCGTTTACGCTTAATTTGCCATAACTGTGCTCGGCATCAAGTTTATCGACGCTAAGCTCAGTGCCGCGAAGGCTTGCTATCAGTTCAATAACGCTAAATACATCTTGGCGGTCGCCAATGCGTAAGGCTGAATTATCTAAACGTAAATCTTGCACATCCACAGCGACTGGAATAAATAAGTGTGGCATGTGGGCAAGAGCCCAAGGGCTATCATCTTTGTGTGGATGTTGTTTGTCAGTGCTAGTTTCAGGCTGCTTAGCTTCAGGTTTCGCTTGTGCCGCGGTCTTGCTCTCTTGCTTAGCCTCTGTGCTAGTTGCTGTCTCTGTCTCTGTTGCTGTTGAGTCGGCTAAGTCTGCCGCCAACGGGATAATAACTTCTAGGCCATCGCTATAAAGATGGTTCACTTCAATCACAGCATCAGGCCATAAGGCCGAAAGCTCAAGGCGATGACTATTAAACTGCATGTCATTGACTCGAATCTTAATATCATTAAGCTCACTGCGATTTAGATTAATGCTAATAGGCAAAGTGAGTAAGGTATCAGGCTCATCACTAGCGTTAGTCTCAGTGGCATCACCCGTGGGAATGGCATCGGTATCAATGGCCACAGTGACTTTAGCGACATCAAGGGCGTTGACGCATACTTGGCGGTTAAATAAACATAAAGGGTCCCAGTTAAGGCTGAGCCTCTGCGTCTTGACATCTATCCCTGGCATTTGCCAATGGACATGCTCAACGCTAATTTCCTGGTTAAGCGTGCCGCTGTGATAACTGATATCAAGCCCTGGCACAAATTTGTCTGCAAGCATTACACTCACCCGGCTACCAAAAGGGGTGCCGATAAGTAGCGCCGCGAGTACTAATAGCAATAGCGGTATATAAATGACCAGTCTTAAGCTGTTGCGTACCCATAACCAAAACCGACTGGAGCGCGATCGTTTGGGCTTAGTTGTCTGAGCTTGGGCGTCTTTGGCGCCATTGGTTGGTAGAGCCGTTTGCGTCTCAGTTTTATCAGTTTGGACGGCATTAGGTTCATCAGGGACTTGACTCATAGCACTGTCCCCATAGTTAAGTGAATTCGCCAAGGTTGGTCTTGAGTTTCACTTTCTTTAAGACCAAAACCAATATCTAATTTGATAGGGCCCACTGGTGATATCCAGTGAATCCCCGGGCCTACAGAAATTACTGGGGTAAATTGATCCTTATCAAAGGAATTACCCGCATCGATAAAGGCTGCTAATCGCCACGTTGGCGTCAAATAGTATTGGTACTCAAGACTACCGACCATCAAATATCGGCCACCGAAGACTTCACGATTAAGGACGCCATTACTGCCTGTATATTCCAAATAGGGCCCCAGTTCTTGATAGCTATAACCACGAATACTCTGATCGCCGCCCGCAAAAAAGCGTAATGATGGCGGGATCATGGCCAGATCGTCATCACGGGCTAAATCGACTCCTAAATCAATGCGACTGACAAATCTATGCTTTTCAAAAAAGGTATGCACCAAAATACCGCTAGCCTGCAGGCGCAGTAAGCGAATCGCTGAGCCTAATGACGGATCGGCATATTGAATCGAATAGGTCTGACGATAACCATTTTTAGGATCTAGGCTGTTATCGCTGCGCACGGTTTGCTGGGCACCTATACCGAACATCACGAAGGTTGGGTCGTACTCAATGCCGGCTTGATCGTAAAATTCTCTTATCCCTTCAACGGAATAACCTAGTAGCCAGTTGTTATCTAACTTTTGCTGACGCAATAAACCAAATTGGTATTTGGTGGACTCCAACTGCCCAGTATTCACAAAGTCAGACTTATCTTGGTCAAATTCTTGAGTCACACCGTACTTATCACGGGTAATGCCAAATTTGATTTGCAGTTTGTCGTTCACTGGATGACTCAAGGGAATGCTATAGGTGGTTAAAAATTTGGGGCGATCAGGAGACCATTCTAAAGTGGTGGTTTGTGAATGGCCTAAGCGGTTAATTTGCGGCGTGGTCCAGGTGGCACTCACGCGTGGGTCAAACTTGTTATCCGCGGAATTACCTATATCCCCCCCTAAACCTAGATTCAAGGTGTTGTTAGGTTTTGGGGTGAGTTCGACCCGAATAGGAATAACGCCATCTTTGGTATTTTCAAGTACAGGAACGACTTGAATACCCGAGAAATAATTACTGTCTAATAAATCACGATTAAGCTGACCCATACGCGCAGTGGAATAGGGGGAGTCTTTCGGAAACGGGATCATTTTATCGAGCAATTTCGGCCGCAAATCACTACCGACAAAATGAATATCGCCAATGAGGTAGCGATCACCTGAGTTCATAGACAAGGTAATAGTGGCAGTATTTAAATCGCGATTTACAGTAATTTTTGATTGCAAATAGCGGGCGTCAAAATAGCCGCGTGATAGGGCTAAGCCAAGTAATTGTGACTTAACATTTTCATAGTTGCCTTGATTAAGGCGATCGCCAGGCAGAATGCTGATTTTATCTAACCACTGGGAAAAGGCTGGATCCTTGAGCATCTCGCCTTCCATCAGCACATCCACCCATAATATTTTGGTGGCAACACCTGGGGTGATGTTTAACACTAAGTGCCAAGCGCCTTTAGGCGGTTGCGCCATCTCTTGCTTTATCTGTCCATGATAAAACCCCATAGACTCAAGCGCAGCTTTAATATTGTCTTCAAGGTTGAAGATAAATGCGCGGCGCTGCACCGCTGAGGTCGGCAGTTCACCGATATGGGCTTCAATGTTGCTACGTAGCGCTTTATTTACGCCATTAACCTCAATGGTTAGCCACTTGTTTTTCTTGGTATCGTCGGCATGACTGGCGGCTGAGTAGCCACAAATAAAAACGAAAAGACACAGTGCTAAGATTCTCATACTGAGATACGTCATCCTAAGGCGAATCCTGAGTTGTATTGTCGCCATAATCCTTTGAGCAAGCAAGCATAGAGGTTGGCTAAATGGTTAAATTATGTCATAAAACCTTGGGAATCTAATGATAAGGATAAAGCTCAATGAAGTATGGATGTATGAGATTTACCACGCTGGCCATGGCTGCAAGCTTGTTATCAGGCTCAGTGATGGCCGAAGACAAACCCTTTGCCATTGCCATTCATGGCGGCGCTGGCACTATCGTTGCTGACAAATTAACCGCAGAACAAAAACAAGCTTATCGAACCGCGTTAAAAGAAGCGGTCGATGCTGGCCACAATGTGTTAGCCACAGGCGGCGATAGTTTAGCTGCGGTCACAGCGGCGATTATTATTCTTGAAAATAATCCACTATTTAATGCCGGTAAAGGCGCTGTGTATAACTTTGCAGGTGGTCACGAATTGGACGCGGCCATTATGGATGGCAAAACCATGAATGCTGGCGCAGTGGCAGGCGTTACTAATATTGCTAACCCGATCAAATTAGCGAGCGCGGTAATGCTGCACTCACCCCATGTGATGCTGGCAGGTCAAGGCGCCGAGGAATTTGCACTTGAACAAGGCTTTAGCACAGTCACACCCAATTATTTTGATACCGATGCTCGCAAGCTGCAATGGCAAAATGCCATAGAAAAAATTAAACAAGATCAGCAGCACAACAAGAATTATCAGGCCAGTATCCATCAATTCACCTTAGAAGATAAATTTGGCACGGTTGGCGCAGTAGCACTGGATAAACAAGGTAATTTGGCCGCCGGCACCTCAACCGGAGGTATGACAGCCAAACGTTTTGGCCGCATTGGTGATTCACCTGTGATTGGCGCTGGTACTTATGCTGAAAATGGCGTCTGCGCTGTGTCTGCTACTGGTCACGGTGAGTATTTTATTCGTTATCAAGTCGCAGGTGATATTTGCGCGCGGGTAAAGTATCAAGATATATCAATTGTCCAAGCCGCTGATCAAGTGATAAATAAACGCCTGATTAAAGCCGGTGGCACGGGTGGCGTGATAGCTATTGATCACCGCGGCAATATTGCCACACCATTTAATACTGATGGTATGTACCGTGCGACGCGTAAAAACAATGAAGATGCGCAAGTGCTGATTTGGCAGCAAGAATAAGCGCTGCGGGCGTAAATGCTAACTAGATGGCTTTGGTAACCGTATCAACTCGCCCTTTGCTGTAAAAGTCAGCAAGATTAAGGGGGCGCATGGGGAGAAGCGCTAGCTAATGCATTGATCCCATGACAAACCATACCAATTAGCCTGATTCCCTGCTAGGATCGACTGATTTTTCCTAGCAATGGAATTAGGTTTTGACTTCCGATAACCACCCACTATCCAACGCTTTCCTAAACCAGTGTTTTCAGACCGATGTTGCGCGTATTCGCCGGCGTCTAAGTCGTCTCAATAAGCAGCGAACCGCAGCATCTGATGACGTGATGACGGCATTAGCATTAGAGGCCGAAGCTTCGTTTGAGAAAGTGCAGCAACGTTTAGCTAATCGACCTAAGATTGATTTTCCTGAAAATTTACCTGTCTCACTAAAACGTGATGAAATCGCAGCGGCTATTAGTGCCCATCAAGTAGTGATTATCGCGGGTGAAACTGGTTCAGGTAAAACCACTCAGTTACCAAAAATCTGTCTAGAACTAGGACGCGGCACCCGTGGCTTGATTGGTCATACTCAGCCGCGGCGATTAGCGGCGCGAAGTGTGGCGACCCGGGTGGCAGAAGAGCTGAATAGTCCACTTGGTAATGTGGTGGGCTTCAAGGTACGTTTTGCTGATGCTATTCAGTCAGATTCTTATATTAAGCTGATGACCGACGGTATCTTGCTCGCGGAACTCACCAGTGATAAGTTCCTCAATCAATACGATACCCTCATCATAGATGAAGCCCATGAGCGCAGTCTTAACATCGACTTTATTTTAGGTTTATTAAAGAAAATATTACCTAAGCGCCCAGATCTTAAAGTGATCATCACCTCGGCAACTATCGATGTTGAAAAATTCTCGGCCCATTTTAACAATGCGCCTATCATCGAAGTCTCGGGCCGGACTTATCCAGTAGAAACTCGCTATCGCCCGTTAGTGCAAGACACAGATGCGGATCTTGATTTACTCGATGGCATCTTTGCGGCTGTGGATGAATTGGTGGCCGAAGGTCTTGGCGACATCTTAATCTTTATGAACGGTGAACGTGAAATTCGTGACACGGCCGCCGAATTATTAAAGCGCAAATACCGTGATACTGAAGTGCTGCCTTTATACGCGCGTCTTTCTTATGGCGAGCAATCTAAGGTATTTCAATCCCATCGTGGGCGGCGCATAGTGCTGGCCACCAACGTGGCCGAAACCTCGTTAACAGTACCAGGTATTCGCTATGTGATTGACCCAGGTACGGCGCGCATCAGCCGTTATAGTTATCGCACAAAAGTGCAGCGCTTGCCGATTGAACCTATCTCTCAAGCCAGCGCCAATCAAAGACAAGGTCGCTGTGGTCGTGTCGGCCCAGGTATTTGTATTCGTTTATATGCCGAGCAAGATTTCTTAGGCCGACCAGAATTTACTGATCCTGAAATTCTACGCACCAATTTAGCGTCAGTCATTTTGCAGATGCTTGCTATCGGTTTGGGCGATATTAGTGCATTCCCGTTTATTCAACCGCCAGATCAACGCTTTATTAAAGATGGTTTGTTATTACTGCAAGAATTACAGGCGGTAAATGACCATCAAGGGCAGTTATCTTTAACCCCACTTGGGCGGCAACTGGCGCATATTCCTCTCGACCCCCGTTTAGCGCGTATGGTGATAGAAGCCAATAAACTGGGGTGTTTGCATGAAGCGCTGGTGATTACCTCAGGCTTGTCGATTCAAGATCCCCGAGAGCGGCCGATTGACAAAAAACAGGCCAGTGATGAAGCCCATAAACGCTTTGTCGATAAAGATTCTGACTTCGTGGCATGGGTCAATATGTGGCAACACTTAAGTACCCATAGAAACGAGTTATCGGCCAGTCAATTTAGAAAACAATGTAAGCAAGAATACTTAGCCTATTTGCGGGTGCGCGAATGGCAAGACTTATACGCGCAGTTAAAGCAAAGCGTGCACGAGCTTAAATGGCGTTTAAATACCGAGCCGGCTAATTATGACAATCTGCATCAAGCTATTTTAAGCGGTCTGTTGAGTCATATAGGTTTTAAAGATGACAACAATGAATACTTAGGCGCTCGTAATCGCCGCTTCTTTGTTTTCCCTGGCTCGCCTTTAGCAAAAAAAGGCCCGAAATGGATAATGGCGGCAGAGCTTACTGAAACTTCACGCTTATTTGCCCGTTATTGCGCCAAAATCGACCCGTTATGGTTAGAGTCTTTGGCTGGCCATTTGATTAAAAAGAATTATCTTGAGCCGCATTTTGAAGCTAAACAGGGCAGTGTTATCGCCCTTGAAAATCAAGTGCTGTATGGCTTAACCATAGTCAATCGTCGCCGCGTGCAATATGGTCCCATTGACCCAGTCGAAGCACGACAAATCTTTATTCGCAGCGCCTTGGCCGAAGGACAATTGCAAACCAAAGAAGCCTTCTTCCGCCATAACCGCGCTTTGGTTGTTGATATTGAAGAT
Organism: Shewanella sp. SNU WT4; assembly: GCF_006494715.1. NCBI lineage: Bacteria > Pseudomonadati > Pseudomonadota > Gammaproteobacteria > Alteromonadales > Shewanellaceae > Shewanella > Shewanella sp. SNU WT4. The sequence continues at coordinate 2,533,998 of NZ_CP041151.1, read as the reverse complement.
CTTGAGCATAAATCGCGCCGCCGCGACATCTTAGTGGATGAAGAAGTGCTGGTGGGCTTTTATGACGAGCGCATTCCAGAGGGCATTTATAATGCGCCTAAGTTATATGGCTGGTGGAAAAAGCAAAAAGCCATTCAAGCGGATTACTTAAACTTTAATCCCGATATGCTGATGCAAAAGGGGGATCATCAAGTCTCGGCCTTGGATTTCCCGGATTTTTGGTATCAGGGCAATTTACGTTTACCGTTGAGCTATCAATTTGAGCCTAGTGCGGCAGATGATGGTGTGTCTGTGCATATTCCTGTGGCATTACTAAATCAGATTGATGATGTGGGCTTTGATTGGTTAGTGCCTGGCCTGCGCCATGAAAAGTGCATGGCCTTGATTAAATCCTTGCCTAAAACCTTACGCCGCAACTTTGTACCCGCGCCAGATTATGCCAAAGCCGCAGTGCAGGCCATGACGGAGACTAATCTCAGTTTGCTTGATGCGTTATGCAAGCAATTGCTTCGCATGACCGGGGTTAAAATCAGTGCTGATGACTTCGATGTTTCAAGTTTAACCAAGCACTTGCGCATGAACTTTGTGATTGAAGATGATAATGGCAAGGTAGTCGCTAACGGGCGTGAATTTGATACCCTTAAAGCCAATTTGCAAGGGGTGGTGGCTAAAGCGATTCGCGCTGTCGCCGATGTGGGTATTGAGCAAACTGAGCTCACCAGTTGGACCTTCAGTGATTTACCGCAGCAATATCAGCGCCGCCGTGGTCAGTATGAAGTTAAGGCCTTTCCGGCATTAGTGGACAATAAAACGAGTGTTGCTATCAAATTATTTGATGATGAACACGAAGCGCTGCGCCAGCATAGTCAGGGACAACGACGCTTACTGCTACTTAATATGCCATCGCCAGTGAAACACTTGCAGCAAGCCTTACCCAACAAGGCCAAGCTTGCTATGTACTTTAATCCTTTTGGCCAAGTGCAATTGTTGATTGATGACATTATTGATGCGGCGGTGCAGCAATTGTTAGATGAGCAAGGTTTAACCATTCGCACTGCGGCTGAATTTGAACAAGCTCGTGAATTAGTGCGCGCCGATTTAAATCCGACGGCGGAAGCCATAGCGCTCAAAGTCGAGCAAGTGCTCACCGCATACAATGGCATTAAGAAGCGTTTAAAAGGCAAAATAAGTTTAGATATCGCCTTTGCTATGAGTGGCATTCAACAGCAATTAGACAGTTTAGTGTATCGCGGTTTTGTGGCCGATACTGGTTGGCAGCGCCTTGGGGATATAGTGCGTTACTTACAAGCCATAGATTATCGCTTGCAGAAATTGCCTGTGGATCCTAATCGTGACCGCTTGCATATGCACGTAGTTAATCGAGTGACTGAGGCTTATCAAGCCGCTTTGGCCAAGCTACCTAAATCGCTACCTGTGCCAGAAGCTATGCTAGATGTGCGCTGGATGATTGAGGAATTGCGAGTGTCTTGCTTTGCGCAGGTGCTCGGCACTAGCATGCCAATTTCTGAAAAACGGATTTTGAACCAATTAGCCAGTTTGTAATTCATGGTTAGGCTCGATGTAGCTCAGTGTCAATGAGCTACATCGAGCCGCTGTTTTTTGTTCATAAGAAATATAAGGTTAGGTGCGCGCTATTGAAAACCAGAGCTTATTGATAACTATAGCCTTATGTTGTCTATCTATAGCCGCATGATTAGCTGGCAAGCCTAGCTAATCATGTGTCTCCTATACGTTTAAACCCATTTCTCTTAAGCCAATCTCAATTGATTTTACTTTGAAAGCTGTCCATCCACGTTTTTATAAGCTTGCACGCTTTCCCATATCAAGAGCTTGATTTGGCTCACAAGTGCTCAGGTAACCTTAGTTAATATGATAAAGCTACTCGCCGGACTCGCCATGGAAAGCGAGGTTGGCGCACTTTTGCCTGCAGCTAACTTGCTGCCTTGCTCGCACTTTCTTATTTTTTGCGACCGCACTCGATTGATACCTTTTGATGCAGATTGGCCTCTGTGGTTGTGTTTGTTGTGAGCTTTTAATTGGCGTGTTTGTTTTTATAATTTTTTTGATTTTTTCACACTTAAGTGTGTGATTTATGGCCTATTTTGGCTTGTTTTGTGCTTTTCATCAGGTGGCTAGGTGTTTAGTATACGACCTGCTGAAAGATCGAATCTAGCTAGCATTCGATGCTTAACAATGACTTCATTATTTTGCCGATTGATTTGCGCTAACGCTGGTTGATGGCAAGTTCAGTGAAGCGATGGAGTTGTAGCTGATAGGCAGATCTTAGTCGGACTGATTATCAATATTTTATCAGGCTTTAAGGTGTCAATATGACGATCACCCGCAACATCCCCATGATATTGGCCGCAATCAGCTGTTTATGGCTGAGCGTAAGCGCCAATGTTCAAGCAGAGGATGGCAAGTATCAACATCTGCTCAATATGTGCGTTGCCTGCCATGGCATAGATGGGGCAAGTGAATTCACTTCTATCCCTAATCTTAAATGGCAGAATCGCCAATATATAGTGGCGCAGTTACAAGCATTTAAATCAGATCAACGCAGTGACAGCACTATGTCAAAAGTGGCCAAATTATTATCAGAACAAGACATGCAAAAAATGGCCAACTATTTTAATCAAGGCAAGGGACAATAAACATGGCAATCGATAGACGTACATTCCTTAAAGGCGCATTAGCCACTTCCGTTGGCGCTATGTTGCCGATTAATTGGGTTTATGCCGCCAATCGTCCTTTGGGCTTAGTGCCGTTAGATATCGCCTCATTAACTTGGAGCCGGGCAGATCAGCTGCCAAGTTATTTCAAGTTATTAAACACCAATCCAGTCAATGCTTATCCACCAGAATTTATGCTCGACCCAGTCAACACGCCTGCCGATGTTGCCTTTATTCGCTGGAATGGCCAATTACCTGATTTTGCGAAAATCAACCCTAAGACTTGGACGTTTAGCGTTGATGGTGAGTCCTGTGAAACCCCAAAGACCTATACCATTGATGAGCTGAAGTCTAAGTTCAAAGCCCATACCTTAAAATTGACCTTGGAATGCGGTGGCAATAGCCGTTCAGAATTTTTCCCAAATACCAAAGGTAATCAGTGGAATAACTCAGCGGTATTCTGCTCTGAGTGGACTGGGGTGTTAGTGCGCGATGTGTTAAATGATTGCGGCGTTAAGCCTGATGCCGTCTATACCGGCCATCATAGCGCTGACTTACATTTAAGTGGCAAAGGTGAGGCCATTTCACGCGGCGTGCCGATTGCGGCTGCGCTGAATGATGATGCCCTGATTGCTTGGTCAATGAATGGCGCTGATATTCCTTACATGCATGGCTATCCACTGCGCATAGTGTTTGGCGGGCGTCCAGCATCAGTTTCTAATAAAGCCGCCACCGGCATTAGCATTCGTAACAAGGTGCATGACGGCTCAAAAATGAAAACCCCAGCTTACAGCGTGCCTAAATACCCGATTGCACCAGGCGAAGAAGTGGCTGATAAAGATTTTAACGTCATTCAAGAAATGATTGTTAAATCCATCATCACCCATCCGCAAACCGGCACTGAAGCTAAGTTAGGCAAACGCTTACAAGTACGCGGCCATGCGTGGGCAGGTATGCAAGAAGTGGTTGATATGCAAGTGAGTTACGATTACGGCGCCACTTGGAAGAAAGCCAATTTAACTAAGCCTGCTAACCATACCGCATGGCAGCAGTGGGATATCGATTTAGACTTGCCACAAGCGGGCTACTATGAAATTTGGGCACGCGCCACAGATTCTAATGGTGTATCACAGCCAGTAGTGCAGCCACAGTGGAACCCTAAAGGTTATATGTTCAATGGTTGTCATCGCATAGCAGTAAGGGTGGTTTAATGACAATTAATGCATGCACAGTGGCCATTAGCGCTGCGTGTTTACTGCTGGCGCCTGTATTGGCGCAAGCACAAACACCCACTGAATATGGCATAGACCCCGTCTCGGGATTAATCATGGCGCCGGGTTGGGAAATGGTGAATTATCAATGTAATGCATGCCATACCAGCCTTATCATCCCGCAAAACTCAGGCAGTAAAGATACCTGGCGTAAAACCATTCAGTGGATGGTTGATACCCAAGGCTTGTGGGATTTATCTGATACTTGGGAGCCAGTATTGGATTATTTAGCGACTCATTATGGTGAGACTGAAATGGACATGACTAAGTTTCGCCGCTTGCCTTTGATTGCCGAGCAGCAACCAGCCATGCCCACTAAGGAGAGCCAATAATGATGCGCTTTAGTGTTAATCGCAAAAGTAGCAGCCGCGTGATGAGTGATGTAATGCGCCAATGTCTGGGCTTAGCCTTACTCTGCTTACCGTTAACTGTGTTAGCGCAAGAGGCAATGCCAAAGAGTGATAGCCAAGCAGTACAGGCTCAAGCCGCGCCTGGCTTTCAACGCTATAGCCATGACAGTTATAACCAAGCCTTAGCTAAGTTATCTATTAGTGTGCCTGCTGCCATCATTGAACATCAAGCGGATGCTGAGCAGGGCGCTCATATCGCTATGCGTCAATGCATTGCTTGTCACAACCAAAGCATGTTGACTATGGCGACTAGCTACCCAAGTTTGTACGGCCAGCAGCCTGCCTATTTAGTGAAGCAATTGCTGGAATTCAAATCAGGCCAGCGCGCTAACGCTATCATGCAAGCTCAAGTCATGGCGATAACCGAAGCTGATATTAAAAATATCGCCTTATGGTATAGCCAGCAGCCGATATTGCATTTAAGCAACTAAACATATTCGCTGGCTGAACATGTTTGCTCATTATTAGTCCCCAAAAGCCACTCATTGAGTGGTTTTTTTATGCTGGTAACTTATCCTGAGATAAAGTGATAAACGAAAACTCCCCATCGCTGCTAGGTAAAGCAGAATATTAGAGACTATCAGTTCTGGGCTATTAACCGCTAAAGTTAACCATCAATATTGACTAAAACAATGCTTGCTGAATTAATGTTTGCTGAATTAAAAACCAGCTTACTTGCTTTCGAGTGGTCATTTAAAGGTATAAACAGCAGGAATTATTATGAATTACCAAGAATTTAATCAGTTTTGTGCCTCCTTGCCGGCAACAACTTATGTGATGCAATGGGGCAATTCACATGTGTGGAAAGTCGATGCTAAAGTCTTTGCTATTGGCAGCTGGAGTAAAGGTAAACATCCTGCATATACGTTTAAAACCTCAGAGCAAAATTTTTATTTTTTAAGTGAGTGCCAAGGTTACATTCCTGCGCCATATTTCGCCAGTCGCGGCATGAAATGGATACAGCAGTTAGATATTGCAGCGGATAAAGATCAAGACTTACGTTATTACCTAACTGAATCCCATCGCTTAGTGTCACTGGGATTAACTAAAGCCAAGCAACAAGAGCTTGGTTTACATCAAGCATTGAAGAGCTAGCTAAAGTCGTAAAGGTTAACTCTGATTGCGTTAACTCTTTAAGCACTATTTATCCCTACCTAAAAGACTCATATTAATTACTTGTTCCAGACGTCAGCTAATATGTTTGGCAACTCAAGCGGCGATTCACTGCAATTTTGCTAAATAGCTGCTAGATTTGCTAGCAACTTGGCCAAGCATAGCGGAGTAACCATGGATTATTTGAGTATAAATAAACAAGCGTGGGATAAGCGAACCAAATTGCACCTGAAATCTGAGTTTTATGATGTCAAATCTTTCAAAAATGGTCGCTGCTCGCTTAACCCAGTAGAGCTAAAACAACTGGGCAATGTTCAAGGCAAATCATTACTGCATTTACAATGTCATTTTGGTCAAGATAGCTTGTCCTGGGTTCGTTTAGGCGCCAAGGTCACAGGTGTTGACTTATCTGCGGTGGCTATCTCTCATGCCAAAGAGTTAACACAGGCTCTGGGACTCACGGCCAATTTTATTGATAGCGATTTAGTGCAATTTGGCCGAGACAATGTCAATCAATTCGACATAGTTTTTACGTCATATGGTGTTTTATGCTGGCTGCCAAACTTAAATGATTGGGCTCACACCATAGCCAACGCACTTGCCATTGGCGGTGAGTTTCATTTAGTTGAATTTCATACCTTTCATAATTTACTTTCGGGATATTCCTATTTCCCAAGCAGTGAGCCGGACGTTGAGCAAGAAGGTACTTATACCGAAAACTGCGATGGCATTAAATCGACTGTGATCACTTGGTCGCATTCTATTAGTGAAGTGCTTAATGCTTTAATTGCCGCAGGCCTAACGATTGAATCGTTCGCTGAGCATGCTTATAGCCCCTATCCTTGCTTTGAAGGGCTAGAATCTGTGCCAAACCTTGGATATCAGTTGTTATATAAAGGGCAGCAGGTGCCTTTACTCTATTCCGTTAAAGCGCGAAAGTTGGCGTAAATTTAGAACGCTTAATTTACGATAAGTCGATTGAGTAAAAGGTTTATCAAACTAAACCTTTTATCTCAATGATAGCAGTAAGCTAGTCATTACTTAACATTATATAAAGCTAAGTAATGACAAAGAGTGTTTAAGGCTAGCCATTAACAAGATAAATTACAATTGCAATTCTTGTTACTATATTTATTTAGATGTCATTCTCTGCGTTTGTTTTAAAACAATTGAAATAAATAATCCAGACGCTAATTATTTATAGGTGGGCATGTTTTTGAACTGATGCCTCACTTTTGATATTTGTTAGAGCTTGACGTTGATATCGGGAATAGTGTGATTTAAATAATACCGCTATTGCAGTGGTTGCTATTAAAGCTTGGCCTGTTGTAGATGATGCTGTTTAAATAATAATGTGGAAAGTGATAGTTAATATTTTATATTGGTGAGAATAGTCACGGTTTTAATTAGTTAATAGTTCACACTAACAGCAACTCATATAAAAAAAGGATGTAAGTATGAATTTTCCAATGCGTAAGCTCTTGCTCTCGGTAGCCTTAGGGTTATGTATTTCATCGACGGCACAGGCGCTTCCACAGGTACGGATTATTGCTACCGGAGGCACGATTGCAGGGGTCGGGCAATCAGCCACAGAGTCTAACTATCAAGCTGGTGAAGTAGGCATAAGTAGCTTAATTGCGGCTGTGCCTGAGATGAAACAGTTGGCTGATATTCAAGGCGAGCAGTTAGTCAAAATTGGCTCACAAGACATGAATGATAAAGTTTGGCTTGATTTAGCTAAGCGCATTAATGTGTTACTGGCGGATAAAAACGTGGATGGCATAGTGATCACCCATGGCACAGATACCTTAGAAGAAACCGCCTACTTTTTAAATCTAACGGTTAAGAGCGATAAACCGGTAGTGCTGGTTGGCGCTATGCGTCCTTCTACGGCCATGAGTGCTGATGGACCAATGAATCTCTATAACGCCGTGGCTACGGCTGCTAATCTTGATTCTAAAGGCCGCGGCGTGCTGGTGGTAATGAATGATACTGTGCTTAACGCCCGCGATATCACTAAGACCAATACCACCGGCGTGCATACCTTTGCGGCGTCAAACTTAGGCCCACTGGGTGTTGTTCATAACAGCAAGATTGAGTACATGGGCAAGACAGAGCGTCTACACACCACGCAAACGCCGTTTGATGTGAGCAAGCTTGATAAATTGCCTCAGGTCGGCATAGTGTATAACTACGCCAATGCAACGGATTTACCAGTGAAAGCTATGATTGAGGCTGGTTTTGACGGAATAGTAAGTGCCGGTGTTGGTAACGGTAATATCTACCATTCTATTTTTGATACCTTAGCTACGGCCAGTGAGAAAGGTACCTTAGTGGTGCGCTCAAGCCGAGTTCCAACGGGCGCTACTACCTTAGATGCTGAAATTGATGACGCTAAATATGGATTTATTGCCGCGGGTAATCTTAACCCGCAAAAAGCGCGCATTTTATTAATGCTGTCGTTAACTCAAACTAAAGATCCACAGCAAATTCAGCGTTGGTTCCAACAGTTTTAACTGCTAATGGAATGATTGCTTAAGCCCCGCCAAATCGCGGGGCTTTCTTATGTTTAATTTTAGGGGGGGTAATTATAGGTCTAGCTTGTTAATAGGGTTTGGTATCAATTAATTAAGGAATTCACTCTAGTTAGCGATTATTTCAGATGGGGCGGTAATACCGCTGGGATTGGCGTTAGATCATAAAAACTGCTCGTTCAAATAAAATAACAAGGCTTTGCTTGTAATGATTTAAACTTAAAAAATGATAAGTGTTGATATGAACGTGAGAGTGATATGGCGGAATTAACAACCCAGAAGTCAGATGCCAATGTGCTGCAATGGATAAATCAATTAACGAATCCACAGCGCCAGCAAGATAGCCTTGAGCTAGTCGCATTGTTTGAACGTGTCACGGGTTTTGCGCCTGTGTTATGGGGGAGCAATATGATAGGTTTTGGTGAGTATCATTATCAAAGTGAGCGCAGTAGCCAACATGGCGATTGGCCGCTCATCGCATTTTCACCACGTAAACAAAATATGACCATTTATATCATGCCAGGCTTTAGTGAATATCTGTCTTTGCTAGACAAGCTTGGTAAGCATAAAACCAGTGTGTCATGTTTATATTTCAATACATTGGCGCAGTTAGATATTGAGGTGTTAGCGCAGTTAATTCGTGAGTCGGTGGCTTATATGCAGGCCAAGTATTCAGTTTAAGTATTCAGCCTAATTGACACATTACTGGCAGTAACCGATGCGCTTGTATTTTAACCCTGATGTTTAATCGCTTTTAGGATAATACTCAGGCGGCGAGATTATAAATTAATTGAGTCTAATTGAGTTTAATTGAGAGAGAAAATAATGTGTAGCAGTAATGGCGAGCGTAGCAACATAACACTGTGGTCAAAAGCTTAAGCTTTGACCACAGTTAAGCTGTTTTAGCGATAGAAAGCTTCAACAGGACCCTTAATGGTCATCAACAGTGGTTGTCCACGGCGATCTAAGGCTTTAGTGCTTGGAACTTTAACCCAAGCTTCGCTGATGCAATATTCTTCAACATCAAAACGCTCTTTACCGTTAACACGAATACCAATGTCGAATTCAAAAATAGCTTCAACAAAGTGTGGGCTACGTGGATTAACTGACAATCTGTCTGGTAAAGTTGGGCGAGCTGTAGTGTCGTTCATAATGGCTTCTTTGATGAAAAAAATTTTCGCTATTGTAGGCAAAGCGGGCGCGATGCTCAAGCATGTCGGTGATAAATGTGCGTTTAGCCACTAAGGCTGATAGCTATGGCAATCTCTTGAGTGAAATATGACTGAGTTATGGCGCTTTAGTGGCCTAATGGAGTGGCAAGTTAAACTTGGTTCTAGATAGAAGCTAACACTCAGCTAGCTACTGCTAGCGGCAGTTAGATAAAGCAGCGAGCTTAAGCCAATAAACAAGAGCGGCGATAATGAGCACCACTCTTGATGTTATGGGTTAATGGCAATCATTAACCCGGTAATTGGCTACGAATATTACCTTCGAGCATGGCCGCAAAATCATGGCCATTATTGATAAGCATCTTAGGGAACATAGAAATCGGGGTCATACCTGGGAAGGTATTAATTTCATTGAGTAAGATTTCATTATCCGCGGTTAAGAAGAAGTCGATGCGTGATAAGTGACGTAATTTCATGCCTTTAAACGCTTTAATGGCATATTGACGAATTAACTCACTAGTTTCAGCCGACAAATTAGGCGCAACCACATGGGTCACGGCTTGGCTTTTGCTGTCGTACTTTTCTTCAAAACTATAGAAAGTGTTAGACGCGCATACAATTTCGCCCGGTACACTTGCCACTACTTCGCCGTTATATTCATACACAGCGACTTCAAGCTCTCTCGCTACTATGGTTTTTTCCACAATAACATAAGGGCTAAAGCTAAAAGCCTTAGCTAAAACATCAGCGACTTGGCTAGCATCTTCAACTTTATAGCAACCGACTGATGAGCCTTGGCTTGCGGCTTTAACAAACACTGAGCCCCAATTGGCAAGTGCCGCTTGAGTTTTTTCAATGGCGTCTTGATTGAGCTCATCTAAAAATAGCCACGGGGTATTTGGAATATTTAAGGCCGTAAACCACATTTTAGCGGTCACTTTATTAAAGCAATTAATGCTGGCTTCGCCTTGGCAACCAAAGTAGGGCAGTTTAATTAAATCAAACCATGATTGAATATCGCCGGTTTCGCCTGGATAGCCGTGAATACAAGGAATGGCATAATCTATGTGCCAGTTTGGTCTATCTTGCTCGGTAAACACGACTTGGTGATCTGCGGTTAATTGCGCTGGCAGACCATCTAAGGTGTGAAATTTACCATCACTGGCAAGTTCAAGTTGCAGCACATTGGCGCCTGCAATGGATTCAAGCGTGGCTTTAACGTAAGCCGCAGACATCAGAGAAATGGCATGTTCACTGCCACCGCCACCACATAATAATAATAGATTCATTGAGCTCATCGTTTCTCCACTGCCTAAATGCACATTAACGCCACAGTTTAATGGCAAGTGCGCACTAGGCAAGCGTTTCTGGTGTGACTGGTTAAAAACTAGGCCATAAGCGTGCCGCTAAGCCCGAAGCTCTGGCGGTTTTTTGCATACTTGCCATTTCAAACACTCTTTGGGTGCCTAAGCAAGTAAAAGCTAATTTAGCGCGAGTGATGGCGGTGTAAATTAACTCCTTGGTCAGTAATTGTTTTTGAGCCGGGCTTGGATTGGGCGGCAGCACGAATGCCACATGGGCAAATTCACTGCCTTGGCTTTTATGCACTGTCATGGCAAAACAAGTTTCATGATTAGGCAAGCGCGCCGGTAAGACCTTAAGTATGCTGCCATCGGCTTGAACAAAGTGCGCCATTAAGCGCATTGAACCTTGACTGCTATCGGGTAAAATCAAGCCAATATCGCCGTTAAATAGGCCTAAGTTGTAATCATTGCTTTGAATAATGACGGGGCGGCCGGCATAAAACTCATTCTCGGGGCGAATTAAGCCCGCTTGCTTTAATGCTTGAGTCACATGCAAGTTAATGCCCTCGACCCCATAGTCGCCGGCGCGGGTGGCACATAAAATCCGAAATTGGTTATAGCGCTCAATCATATCTTCTGGGCTAACGTCGGCGCGGTTAATCACGATTAAATAGTCGCGATATTGCTCAACCGCTAATTCTTTTAGCGGCTCAAGTCCTTGCTGCTGATCATCAAGCCAAGTGATCTCGCTGTAGTTATGAGCCCAAGCGCGCCGTATCGCTTGTTTATCACATTCATTGACCGCTTTGGCTAAGACGCCAATGCCAGCATCACCCACGAATCTATGGCTATGGCGCAGCATACATAAGTTATCACCTAGGCCAGAATTGTGACTCACTAAGCCACTCATATCATGGCCTGTCATGGCACTTAAATTTGCTGCAAATGCTGGGCTGTAGCGCATTTGCCAGCCATGGTTGACGGCAAGGCCAGCGCAGATATCAGCCAGCACAGCGCCGGCTTCTACTGAGGCCAACTGGTCTTGATCCCCAAGTAATATTAAGCGCGCATGGCTTGGTAGAGCGCTCAGTAATCTTTGCATCATAGGTAAATCCACCATAGAGGCTTCATCCACCACTAACACATCAAGGTGCAAGGGGTTAGCTTGATGATGTCGAAACTGATGCGAGTTTGGTAATACCCCAAGTAAGCGGTGCAGGGTTGAAGCATCTTCTGGAATACGCTCTAACGCATTGATATCAATGCCATCAAGTGTGCTTAGTTCAGTGGCTAAGCGCCGTTTTGAGGCCTTGATGGATTCAGTGAGTCGCGCCGCCGCTTTACCCGTAGGTGCCACTAGCTTAATGGTTAATTCATCTTGCGCGCACAGCAGCAGTAATAACTTAGTGACTGTGGTGGTTTTACCTGTGCCAGGGCCGCCAGTAATGATGGCTAGTTGCTGGCTAAAGGCGGTTGCGGTAGCGATTTTCTGCCAGTCAAGCTCATTGCCACTTGGATATAGCGCATTTAAGGCTTGTATGCTCGCATCATTGCTTGGGTAATGCTGGCTTGATAGCGCCAGTAATTTTTCGGCCACTTGGCACTCAAAATCATAATAGCGTTTTAAATAGAGCTTATTGCCATCGAGAATTAATGGTTTGTCATCACCAGGCCGACCTACGGGGGCAAAGCTTAATAAGCGCTGCTGACACTCGTCAATACTGACTGTTATCTGGCAGCTAGGTTGGCGCTCAGCGAGTGGATTAGTAAAGTCCAATTCATCAAGCTTTAAACACGGGTGCTGCGCTGATAACTGACGGCTTAATAAGGCGCAAAACAGCAATAATTCATCGCTATGGTTGTGATGGATTTTCGCCATTTGCAGCGCAAAGTGGCGATCGAGCGCGGTTAACAGCCGCAGTCGTTGCCACTCTTTAAGTAAGGCGCTAATGGGCAGGCAAGATTCAATCATACATTTATCTCCTGTGAATTCGTGCTGGCGCTATTGGTCGCACTGGCTTGTTGAGGCTGCGCGCGCAGGAGCGCATCTAATTCATCAATCAAGATAAATGGCGGTTTATCGAAAAATACCCCAGCGCCAGGACGCTCGGCAGTCATGCCGCGTAAGAATAAGTAAAAGCAGCCGCCCATATGGGTTTCATAGTCATAATCCTTAAGCCTTAGCTTTAGGTATCTGTGCAGGGCTAAGGTGTAAATTAAGTACTGCAAATCATATCTATGGCTTTGAATGGCGCTGGCCATGGCGGGGTGTAAGTAATGTTCGCTACTGTCCCCCAAATGATTAGATTTATAATCGGCAATGAAATATTTACCCTGATATTCAAAGGTTAAATCGATAAAACCTTTGAGCATGCCTTGGAAGCTATCAAACCTGAGTTCGCCGCCATAACCATGGCGTTTAAGTAAACTTGCCAGTGTTCTATCGTTAATAGCAACCGTTGGCAGGTAAAACTCCATTTCTACTAGCTTGTGTTTAGGCGTTAATTCGCTTAATTGCAGACTGGTGCCATCACTTAGTGCTAATGGGCTGCGCAAAATATCTAGATACCAGTGATAAAGCACGTCTTGCCAGCGCGTATCAATTTGATATTGCTTCATGGCTTCTGGTAAGTGCTTGCTAAGATCGCGTTCTGCGTGAATAAAATCGATTAATTCCAATACCGAGTGCATGAATGAACCTGCATTGGCGCCGCGCTCAAAACTAAAGCGATTATCTTGGGTGATAACATCAGGCTCTAAAATCGCTATGCTGTTATCGGCTTCATCATCGGCGCCCGGTTGCACTTTTTCATGGGGCAAGTGTTTGACTAAGCCTGAATAGCTGCCTACTCGCCATGAAATGCTAAATCTGGCTTTTGGCGTTCTGGCGGCCAAGGTTTGCATGTCTGTGCTGGCTGTTGTTTGCAGCTTAATCTCTGCCTGCAGCGGATTAATCTCGTGCTTAGCTATGAGGTCAATTGGCTGATTAGTATCTGAATCAGTTGCGTCACTGTGCACTAATGCGTTGACGCTATTAGCAATATCAATATAACGACAATCCTTAGCCCTAATGCCAAGTAAGTAACCTATGGCGGTATCTTTTAAGAAACTGGTGACATCACCTTTTTTACTGATGCGACAATGGTTAGCCACATACAAGTAACAGCGATACACAGGGCGGGTGAGCGCCACATACAAGAGGCGTAAATCTTCCGCTAAGGTTTCTTGTTTGGCTAGCTCCCAGCCGTCATCGCTACCATCGATATCCCAGATAAGGTGTTGCGCTTGGTGGTAGAGCATAGGCGCCGGGCGGCGCGATTGATCTCGCGCCAGACTCACAAATGGCAAGAAACACACTGGGTATTCCAGCCCTTTACTCTTATGGATAGTGACAATTTGTACTAAGTTTTGCTCGCTTTCTAACCTTAACTGCTGCTCTTCACCACCTTGATGCAAGGAAATTTCTTGCTCAAACCAGTTAAGTAGGGCGCTCATGCCATCAAGCTCAGCAGCTTTTTGCTGTAATAATTCGGCTAAATGCCTAAAGTCCGTGAGCTGTCTATCGGCATCTTTTGCTTGCTGCAGCCGGGTAAGTAAATTCAATGAGTCGGCTAAATTCAGTAACGCTGGCATCACGCCGCGGCGCAGCCACAATTGATGCAAAGTTAAAAACTGCTCTAAAATCTGCGCGCGCATGTTTTCAGACTGATTAAATTCATGAATATTGTCAGCGCTAAAACCTAACAGCGGGCAGGCCAGGGCGGCGCGAATAGCGCGCTCATCACGCGGGTCAACTAAGGCGCGCAAAATTAGCACCATTTGCCGAGCTTCATCGGTATCAAAGACGCTATCTCGACTTAAAAAGACCGCGCCAATGCCGCGCTGCGTGAGGGCATCACGCATGACGTTCGCTTCATTTCTGTCTCGCACTAATACCGCAATATCTTTAGCTTTGAGTGGGCTTGATTTATCTGTTTTCGCCACCAAAGTCGCCGCGCCACTTGAGGCTAAATTAAGTAGCCTAGCTATCTCATTACTGGCATCGGCCGCTAATTGTTTTCTGGCCGTGGTTTTATTAAGACCTTTGTCGGGATCTTCAGCCAGTAAGCGCAGTTGCAAGGCAGCGCAGGATTCTGGCTCAATCAGCGCTTTACTGCCCTTATCGGCGGCCTTGACCTCATCAAAGCTGATGGTGTCACTGATAAATGGGTCATCCACTTGGGTAAATAACTGATTAACCGCGCTTACCATAGCAAGGCTCGAGCGATAATTAGTATCGAGATGATAATGATGAGCGGTTTGTTGGCGCGCGCTGATATAGGTATAAATATCGGCGCCGCGAAAGGCGTAAATGGCTTGCTTAGGATCGCCAATCATCAATAAGGTATGCTGCTGCGCCTCACTAGCAACTGCTGGGTAAATGCCCGAAAAAATAGCAAATTGCAGCGGATCTGTGTCTTGAAACTCATCGATTAAGGCTACCGGGAAACGCTTAGCTATGCTGCTGGTGAGCTGCTGACTAATAGCTTGCTGTGCCAACAGACTAGCGGCTATATGGGCACTTTCATCACTGGATTCATCGGCATTAGCGCTCTGACACATAGCCAAGTCTAAGCCTATGATGGCATTGGCTAAGGTCAGCAGTAAGTCATCAGGGCTTAATAAGTT
Organism: Shewanella sp. SNU WT4; assembly: GCF_006494715.1. Lineage (NCBI taxonomy): Bacteria > Pseudomonadati > Pseudomonadota > Gammaproteobacteria > Alteromonadales > Shewanellaceae > Shewanella > Shewanella sp. SNU WT4. Next base: position 2,518,836 of record NZ_CP041151.1, on the reverse strand, counting down.
ACGCTCCTGCTTTAATTCCTGGGTGCGCGCACTAATTTGAGCGCGCGCTTTGACTAAGAATGCGGGAATTAAGCCATTGATAGTTTCATTCAAACGCTCAATTTGACCTAAGATGGGCAGCTCACTATCGAGTGGAATACTGCCGCCTTTTTTAAGTTTAAGATTTGATAATGACAAGCTATCTAATAACTTAGGCGCTGGTAAGCCTGCGCCATACAAGCACCAGTTATCCATGCTGGCTAGCATGGCGGCCAGTTTTGGGAAACCATCATCGGCTTTACCGTAACTTACGCCATTGAGTGGTAAGCTATGCAGTAGTTCTTCGGTTTGGGCGCGCACTCGTGGCCATTCAAGGCGCAAGCGACTTACTTGTTGAGTTAATGCCTGGCAAACCTCATCAAAGGGCTTTACTTGGCGATTAAGCTTGGCTTGGCTGGCACCAATCAGTGGCCGCAGTTGCTTTAATAAATCATTAGGTTGGCTAAATTTACCCTCTATGGCGCTTGCCAGTAATTCCGGTAATTGATAACAAGCATGGCGCCAAAAATCGCGCACACTGTGCTGCAAATATTGGCTGTCATCTAAAGTGAACTCAGATTCAAATAGCAGCGCCGATTCAAATGCCATGTCGGATAAAATGCGCTGACAAAAACCATGAATAGTAAAAATGGCGGCTTCATCTAAGCTCTTAAGCGCAAGATCGAGTCTGCGCAGCGCCAGAGTAATATCGGCGCTTGGGTAACTGTGATACAAGCGATTAATAAAATCATCATCGACATCCAGCCCAATAAAGCGCTGATAACAAAGCTTGATTCGATTTCTAATCCTGTCTCTAAGCTCTGCCGTGGCGGCATTGGTAAAAGTTACCACCAAAATTTGTTCGCAGCTTAAGGGCTCGCGGCCATTATCGCCAAGCAATAATCTTAGGTATAAACCTGAAATTGTGTAGGTTTTACCTGTACCCGCACTGGCTTCAATTAAGCGTCTATCGGATAACGGCAGGGTGAGTGCATCTAATGCTGTGGCTGTCATGCGTTATCTCCCACAAAAGCGTCGAGTTTGGCTAAGGTGTCGGTGTGATAGAGGCTCAACATAGGGGCATATATCCTGTGGGCCACTTGGGCAAAGCTCCAAGGGGCGGCTTTAGTATTGATAGAGCCATCAGTAAAATCATCGGGGAATGTAAATACCCGGGCATTATGCGGGTCGGCGCCATCACCAAAGCCGGAATCATTGAGCCACACAGCTTCAATTTCATCGAGTTTCTCTTGATGGCTCAGAGCATTATCACACTCTTGATAGGCTAGAGAGGTTTGTGCCATAAAGGCTAATGGCAAACGCAGACCCTGATGATAAGCCTCGATTAACTCATTTAAGCAATTTAATGCTTGCAGAGCGGTTAACGGCGCTAAGTGATGGAAATGTCCAACATCTAACAGGTAGGCATCGGTATGATAGCCACTGGCATTAAGGCATAAGTGACGCAAATATAAGCGTAATAAGTCTTTAGGTTTAGTGGTGCCAGGGCGCACATTAATAAGCCCTTTGGGGTAAACATCCTCAATTCGCCCCTCAAGAATAACCTTGTCACAATGAAGCTCAATATCTATCGGGGTTGGCGTCGGCAAGAGCGCGCGCATAAACAGACTGCGTTCAATGAGGGCGCCAATATCCTTTTGGTATTGAGTTAAGGTTAATTGATCGAACGGCGCCATAGGTAATTGGCCAGCCGCTTTTAACTCATCAATCAGACTGGCATCAATTTCACCTTGGGGATTGGCTAAGGCGCTATCAAGCAGGCTTTGCTGCACCTGATAGCGCTGCAAAGGGTTCAATTCAAAAGGTTCATCATTGCTTTGGCTATCTATGTCTAATCGCAAATCCACCTTCAGGGTGTGCTGGAAAAAATACTGGCACGGGTTTCTAAAGAAACGAATTAAGGTCGCCAATTCAAGGTGACTGGCTTGTGCTTGTTCTTGCTCGATGGCGGCATTGATAAAATGCTGCGGCTCATTAAGCTCTCTTGGCGCTGGGCACCACTGCGCCGCATAACTTTGCGAGAGGCCATTGCTGCCATTATTTGAATCGGTTAAATCGCTGGCGCTGCGAGTTGCTGGCACTTGATACAACTTAGGATCAAAAGGTTGCAGCGGTTGCTCGCGCAATATGCTGTTAAGGAGTTTTTTAGCGGCATGGTTGCCTTCATGCACTAAGGTGGCAGTATCTTGCTTGCCACTCGGGATGCAGTCACTTGGGCGATAGCATAACTGGCAATATTCAATCAGCTCAGACACTAACATGGATGGAATGCGCTCACTGTTATCGCGTTCACTGTGACCGACATAACTGATATACAGTTGCTCACGCGCCGATAACAAGGCTTCTAAGAATAAATAGCGATCGTCAAGGCGGCGCGAGCGATCGCCGCGCTTGGCCCCTAAATGCGCCATTAAATCAAAGCCTACAGGATGCTGGACCCGTGGATACACGCCATCATTCATGCCTAACATACATACCCGTTTAAATGGGATGGAGCGCATAGGCATTAAGGTGCAAAAGTTAACGCTGCCAGCAAGATAACGTTGCCCTACGCGTGATTCACTTAACACGCTATTAAACCATTGATGAATCACGGCTAAGGGCAAGTCGCCGTCAAAGCCTGAAGGTAATACTTGGTGGCTAAATTGATCTAGCGCCGTTTGAATCTGCTTTAAATCAGCATCGTCATCATCACTGGCAAGGTATAAATCTAGGGGCAGTTGCTGCAAACATTGGATGCGACTAATGGCATCGCCGTTTTGATTCATTTGCTGGCGAAAGCCATCGAGTACTTCAATAAAATCTAAGAGTTTACCCAGCGACTGCGCATTTTGACCTTCAATGCCAGCCACAGGTAAATCGCCAAGATAAATATTGGCATCATCGCCCAAGGCGTAGCCCAAGATAAGGCGGCGAATACCAAAGGCCCATGAATGTTTGTCAAAGGCAGGCAAGCCAAGCTCAGCGCGATTATCGGCATCGCGTCCCCACCGAATACCTGCTTGTTGCAGCCACAAGGTTAGGCGCTCTAGCTCATCACTATGAATATCAAAGCGCGCCATCACGGCTGGCACTTCTAAAATGCTGATAATGTCAGTGAGGCCAAAGCGGCTGGTATCAAGCTGTAATAAATTTAAAAAACTATTAATCAGCGGTGATTCTTGCGCGGCGCCGCGATCACTAATGGCATAAGGAATAAAGTGATGGCCTTGTTTAGCCCCAAAAACAGCATCGATATAAGGAGCGTAAGCGGCCACATCGGGCAGCATGACTACTATGTCCCGCGGGCTCAGACTTGGGTCAGCGTCCAGTTCACTTAATAGATGATCATGCAAGGTCTCGATTTCACGCAGTGGGCTGTGACAACTGCGCAGCACTAACGAATGATCGTTAGGTGCTAATTCTCGGCGCCGCTGAATATTGATGTATTGCTCAACCTCAGGGCACAAGGAGGTGCCTAAGGTCGACATTTCCAAAATATCGTTTTGAAGCCCGGACAACATATTGTTGTGAGGTGATGCTTTAAAGGCTTCATGCCAAGCAATATGCGTGGGCTCAAGTTCAAGGAGCATGTCGAGCATCTCGCGACCCATCTTGCCATTGTTAGCGAGTAACGGATTGCCGACTTCTAAGCTGTCTTGCCATAAGGCGGGAAGCTGCTTTTTATTGGCATAGGTGAGTGCCATGCGCGCCCGCGCTTTCGGGTCGACAATATCGCCCCAATAATGCTCACACGGGCTTAGATTAAGCATAAATACATCGCTGTGACTGGCGAGGGCGTAAATCACATCTAAGGTTTGCGGCGCCATGGACGATATGCCAAATACAAAAAAACGCGGCGGCAATTTAGCCTTATGAGTGCCTGCGTTTAAGCGTGAGATCAGCGCTTGATGCAAGTTTGCTCTGTGGTAATCACTTTGACCTAAGGTATCGCGGTTATAAGCCACTAATGCGCGCCACAGCAAAGGTTGCCATGCATGCTCAGCGCTAATGTTAGGGGCTGCTAAGGGATCGTTTTCTTCCCAGGCTAAAATCCACTCGGGGCGATAAACTAAATATTGATCGAAAATATCGGCGATTTTAGCGCTAAGTTGATACAGCTTTAAGGGCTTGCCATCACCAAGATAATGGCGCAGCGGCGCAAATTCATCCTGATCTAAATAACTTGGCAATAGCGCCATTAGCTTCCAGGTCATGGCCGCTTTAGTAAAAGGGTTTTCTTCTGGCACATCTTCAAGCAGCAAATAGCACAATTGCCAAATAAAGCTTGAAGGTAAGGGGAACTCTTGCGCTGCGGCTATGCCATTATGACTGGCAATTTGTAATCTTAACCAAGTCGACATGCCTGGACTTTGCACTAAGATTTGCTCTTGGCTTAATGCCGAGGCGCCACTGTCGAGTGTCAATAAATTCGCTAATTGTTCAGCGAGCAATTCCATTTGATTCGACTGGATAAGATGCAGCATAAGGTGCTCACGCTAGAATAAAAAAGTCATTCTATGCCTTTGATAATCCCCATTCAACTGAATGACTTAACTATGCTGGCTTATTGAGCTAAGGCCTGAATATTTTAGCTCTTCGCCTGATGGTTAACGGATGACACTTAATAGATGCTGGCGTAAGCGATAAAAAACTAATCGCCAATAAAGCTTACGGATCAAGCCATGGCAATTGCGCTCTAGCGCTTTACGAGTGTTAGTTTCTGCCTTAGGCGCGGCCTCTTGATAACGCACATAAATAAAATCTTGGTAAAGGCTGAGGCTTAAATCATTAAGATGGGGATGATGCGCGCTAATACTTTGATGCACTTCTCTGGGCGTGGCCACGGCCGATAAGCCGTAATGGCTATGCAGATAGGCACTTAAGCGGCGATAGTGACGCGCTAAGGCATCGTGGCGGCGGTTATTAACACTCAAACTTGGCACTAACAGCAATAAAATTAAGCTTATAGCTAAACTTGCCAGCAGTAAGGCGCCGATTTTCAGCGCAGATACTGTGCCAAACAGTTGGTTTAGTATCTTTAGCTGCTTGTCATTGTCAAAGCCCAGCACCCATTGGCTCCAGTAATAATCGGCCATGTGAAATTGTGATTGCAGCGCGATAAACCAAGGATGTAATTGCAGTTTTTGGCTAAATTGATGGCTTTGCGCTAAATAGGATTGCTGCGGAGTAAACAGTGCATCAAAACCATCAAGCACGCGCTCAGGCGCTATCATAGCCGTAGGGTCGGCGCGCACCCAACCTTGACCTTGAATCCACACTTCAACCCAGGCATGAGCCATGTATTGATAGACACTGACAAAGTCTTTATCAGGGCTCACTATCCCGCCTTGATAACCACTGACCACTCGAGCCGGCATGCCTGAGGCGCGGGCAAGATACACAAGCGCTGAGGCGTAATGGCCGCAAAATCCTTGTTTACTGGTAAACAAAAAGTCATCGATTTGTGCGGCGCCAAGGCGCGGCGGGGTTAAGGTATAAAAAAATGGCTGCTGCTGAAAGTATTGCTGCATGGCTTTAAGGCGCTGATTGGGATCGGGGAAACGTCGGCCAAATTCTTGCCCTAAGCTCACGGTTTGTGGATTTAGAATGTTTTGCTCTAATGCCTTGTGCTCAGTGGGGAGCAATAAGTTGGCTTGATAGTCAGAGGCTATTAAATCAAGCCCCATCGGGGAGTTACTCACGCTTGATACTCGATAACGCATGGTTTGATTCACGGCTTGTTTAGCCAAGAGGCGATATTGATAGGTATTAACCACATGGTCTGACTGACTAAAGGCGGTATCTAAACCCACTAACCAAGTTTGTTGGCTTGGCTCCATGATGATGTCATAGCTTATGATTTGGCGCTCTGGCAGAGTTAAATCAGGCCTTCTTGCGGGTAAGTCTGTCGCCACTTGCGCTTCGGCTTGTTGGATGTGCGCTTGTTGGCGCCAGCGCTCACCATCAAAATCTTCTAACACTAGCGCGCGCCAGTAAAGCGTTGCGACTGCTGGGATCTGTGCATCAAAACTCACTCTAAAAACGAGCTCATTAGAGCGGGTGAGCTCAGTAATATCACCAAGGGCCATTTCATTGGATAGCCCCGTCACCGTCGTATTTAGCTGCGGACTTAACCATAACGGCGGTAAGCGCGGCAGTATTAAAAATAAACATAAGGCGAGCGGCGCACTTAATAACAACCAGCGGCCAATAAAACCAAAAGCATGGATAACACTAATATGAGTAATATAGAGGCTCATGAGCGCCGCTAAATTTAGCATCACAATAATCAGCATAATGAGCGCTGCGCCCATGGACTGATTATCAATAAAACTTAAGGCCACTAAAAAGAAGCCGGCTAACACTATGGTGTGAATATCGCGCTGCTGGCGAATTTCAATGTATTTAAGGGCATAGCCCAAGATTAATAAGTTAATTAAGGCATTGAGCGCGCCAATATCGGTAGCGACTAAGGCTAAGGTTGCGGCGGCGCCAAGGGCTAAGCCTGATACTAAAATGCGTGGCGGTTTAGCCACCTTGCCAAAATAAATGCCAAGGCGCCACAACCAGCAAATGGTGCAAATCCCCAAACTCCAAGACGTTGCATGAGGGCTTAAGGGCAATAACACGGCAATATTTACAATCAGCAGCCAAAGCTGACTGCGCCGTGGGATCAATTGCTCACTCATGGCGGCCATTGTCCTTCAGGCGAGTCGCTGCTTCCGCACTAGTTTCTGTTGCTAGCGGCAACGCGGCGAGGGCTTGTAAGCAGCGGAGTCTATGAGCCTCACTATCATCGGGGGGCAAGCGTTGGCGTGGCAGTGCTAGGCCAACGCTAATGCCTTGCGCTATGAGTTCATTGACTTTAAAAGTGAGCTGGGAAATGGCAAGTTCCCGCGCCGCGCCATAAACCTCAGGCAAGATTAACCATTGAGGCAAGCCTTGGGGCTGATGAAACTGCTTAACTTGCATGGTATTTTTTTGCGCCCATTGTTTCCATGCCACACGGTTAAGTGCATCGCCCACCACATAGTTTTTAAGGCCAATAAATTCATCGGCTCCAGTTTGCGGCGCCCCTTTGCCCGTTTGATTGTCCGGCGTGAATTGAGCCGATAACAGAGTGCTTGCAATAGGAGCTGCAAATACCCACAAGGGATTGGCTAAATTTACATAAGTCCAAGCGCGGCATAGGCCTAAGGGAAAGGCGCTTACCAAGGTTAAACGCGGCGGCTCAATAAACCCGCGGCGCACAGCATTAAAGGGGACATACACATCTTGGCTATCTGTAGTTAACTGCGCTAAGGTAACTGATTGTTTATTATGGTAACTAAGCTGCAAATGGTAGGAGGTTTGGCGCGCGCTTAAGCCTATGGCAATGCCTAAGGTATTGCCTTGATAAACTTCGCCTATGGGTCTGGCACTTAAATCTATTCCTGCCAGATTGCGATAACACAATAAAATGGAAGTAACAAATAGCCCTAGCATTAAAATACCAAGACCTATGATCAAATTATTCTGATAATTTGTGCCAAACAAATACAGTAATAACACCATAATCACCCACAACAGGCCTTGAAACGTGGGCAGAATAAAAATGCTGTGATGATTTAAGGTGATATGGTTTGCCGCCGGCAAGCGCTTATTAAGCCAGCGCTGGAGTAATTGCTGGCGCGCCTGTGTGTTGAAAAATCTGCCACCGCTCATCATTTACCTATCCTTAAATGGCCAAAGACTATTCGCGACTATTCACCGCCCATCTATTCTGCACCACTGCTTGTATTGATTGTGTCAACAATCCATTAGCGGATGGGATTGACTTGATTAAGTATCTGCAGGCAGTGACTATCGCCTTGTAAATCACTGCGGCTACGCATTCTATGCTGGGCCACAGCTACAAACACGGCTTGTACATCATCTGGCAGCACATAATCGCGGTTCTCTAACATCGCCCAGGCTTTGGAGGCTTGCAATAACGCCTTAGTTGCGCGCGGTGATAATCCGGTTGCATCAGCGCTGTGGCGACTGGCATGCACTAAGGCTAATAAGTAGCGCAGCACAGCATCTGAGGCAGTAACATTATCAACCCGTTGCTGCAGTTCCACTAACTGGGTCGGGCTTAAGCATTGAGCAAGTTCGGTTTGATGGGCATTACTCGCCATGGCTTGCAGCATTTGCATTTCGGCGTGATTATCTGGATACCCTAAAGAAATGCGCATCATAAAACGGTCTAACTGGGATTCTGGCAACATAAAGGTGCCGGCTTGTTCACTGGGGTTTTGAGTGGCTATCACAAAAAAAGGCGAGGGCAGGCGGTGAGTTTTGCCATCTAAGGTTACTTGATGTTCGGCCATGGCCTCTAACAAGGCACTTTGGGTTTTAGGGCTGGCGCGGTTGATTTCATCGGCCAAGATCATTTGCTGGAAAATCGGGCCCGGATGGAAGATAAACTGACTATCTTGCCTATCAAAAATGGTCACACCTAAGATATCAGCAGGCAGCATGTCACTGGTAAATTGAATGCGTTGATAACTGAGTCCAAGGCTTAACGCAATCCCTTGCGCCAGACTCGTTTTACCCATGCCTGGCAAGTCTTCGATTAATAAATGGCCTCGCGCTAAAATACACGCTAAGGCCAATTTTATCGGCTGCGGTTTCCCTAATAACACTTGCTGTAATTGGTTAATTAAGCCATTAAGCAAATTACTCACAGTGAGACTCCTTGTCTTAGTTGAGGTTATTAGTGAGCCTTTACGTTAGGTAAGATTAATAGGCAAATTGCATCTCACTGTCGGTAAATAATGGCGCCACCTTGCCATTTGAGTGTAACGCTTCATAAATAATTCGATAAGAAATCACGGCTTGCACGTATTCGCGGGTTTCTTTAAACGGAATACTTTCAATAAATGCCATGGTATCTAATTGACCGTCAGCGCGGGCTAACCAGCTAGCAATGCGACTAGGACCGGCGTTATAGGCACCAATGGCTAGAACGCGATTGCCATTATACTTCTCTAACAGATACTTATAATATCCAGTGCCAATGTTAGCGTTGTACTTGGGCTCAAGTAACTGCGTGTCTTTGCTGTAGGGTAAGCTATAGCGCTTAGCCGTTTGCTTAGCCGTTGCTGGCATGACTTGCATTAACCCCATGGCGCCGGCACTACTGCGCGCTAGTGGGAACATGGCGCTTTCGCGCCGCGCAATGGCTAAAATCTCATACAAATCCACTTGATGACGGCGTGCGGCAGCTTGCATGCTGTCTTTAAAGGCGATGGGGAAACGCAGCGCCAGATGATCCCAATGCTTACCGGCAATGGTCGCTTGAATCGCAAGCTCTGGCCAACCTTTGATGATAGCCAATTGGCCAAAGGCTGGACCGTTATCAGAGTTTTGGATTAAATAGTCCCATTCGATGCGTGCCGACCCCTTTTTATCTAAGGCTTTAAACTCCAGCATTCTTAAAAAGCCTGGGGTTTGCTGCAGTTCTCTTTGCTGCTGCTGGCTAAGTGCTGGCAACTGGTTATGAGCCATTTGATAATCTTGCTGCAACTGCTCGGCGGCATAAAAACCGTAAAAATTACGCTGGGCGCTAAGTTTTTTTAATAGCTCAATATCGTTACGGCTGCGCGCCGTCCAATATTGCCAGCGGCTCTCTTGCTGCGCTTCTGGGCTCAGTAAGGGAAGAAATTGAGTCAGAGACTTAAGGTCGTTATCTCTAATGGCCCAGCGCAGGCGCATTTCAGTGACATCATCGCTGTTTATCATGGGCAGCAGTGAATCTATGCGGCTTAGGTATTCAACATCTTGATTAATGAGCGCGCGGCGCACTAAGGCGTGAGCTGCCAGTTGCGATTGCTGTTTGGAAAACAGCCCCTTTTGTTGATAGCTCTGATATAAGCTAAAGGCTTTAGATAAATTAGTTTGCGCCAGTTTTCGTAAGCCAATAGTGACGACATCAGCCACTAAAGGGTCGGATTTTTTAAATTTTTGAGTATGACGCAGCTGCTTAGGGTCGCCATAGACATCAATGAGTAACTGCGCCTGCGCTTTATGGGACTTCATGGATTTAGCTAAGTGGCTCATTAAGCCTAATTGCTTGGCATCAAAGGCGAGCAGCATGCGTTGCCAGATTAACGCTTCGCTAAGCTCGCCAGCGTTACTCCATTTGCTAAATAACTCATCACAAGTTTTAGGCTGCGACGCACCATAAAGCCATAGCGTTTTGGCGCCGTCAAAGGCTGCTTGCTTATCGCCCTTAGCAAGCTGAGCTTGATAGTAATAACATTGCAGTTCAATGCTATTGGGCGCACTTGGGCTAATGCTTAAAAAATCTTGCCAGTGCTCTTGTTTTCCGGCGGACATTAAAAAACGATGCCTTGCCCCTTGATATAAGGGCGAATCCTCAAATTGAGCTGACCACTTCGCAAATTGTGACGCGCTTAGGCCATCTAAATGATCAATTTTTTCATGATAATTAAGGTAAAGCACCAACGGGTAATCAGCTAAACGGCGTTTAAGCCGTTGATAGCTGTAGTCATCGCCACTTTTAAGGGCCGCTCTTGCGGCCACATAATTTTTTTGCGATTCAGTGAGGGCAGCACTTACTGGTTGCACGATACAGGCATATAAGCCTATCGAGACTAAATAAACTAAGGATTTTTTTATCATAGTGTCACCTCCCTGTGTGGCTGATTATGATTCATTGGCCTGTTGTAATGCTTTTTCAAGCAAGTGACGGTCGAGCTGTTTACTGGTATCTACCCCTAATTGCTGCATTTGGTGAGCTTGGCGAATTAAGTTGCCTTTACCTGTCGATAATTTGCTCATGGCATTTTGATAACTTTTTTGAGCCGTGTCTAAGGTACGCCCCAATTTATCCATTTCTTCTACATAACCACATAATTTATCGTGGATTCGCCCAGCTTGCTTGGCAATTTGCTGCGCATGTTGATTTTGGTATTCATAGCGCCAAATATTTTGAATCGTGCGCAGCGCCACTAATAAGTTGGTGGGACTGACTAACATAATATTATGATCTAACGCGAAATTAATAATACTCGGATCTTTATCCAGTGCTAATAAAAACGCAGGTTCCACCGGAATAAACATCAACACATAATCTAAGGTTTTGATGCCATGCAGCAACTGATAGTCTTTTTGACTTAAGCCGCGAATATGTTGGCGCATCGACAATAAATGCTCTTTTAGCGCCTGTTGCTGCACTAACTCATCATCACTATTAAAGTAACGCTCATAGGCCACCAGTGACATTTTTGCATCAATAACAATATCTTTTTGCTGGGGCAAATGCACTATCACGTCAGGCTTAAATCTTTGGCCTTGATCGTTTTTTAAATCCGTTTGGGTGTCGTATTCATGGCCTTCACGCAAACCGCTTTCAGACAAGACCCGCTCTAAAATCACTTCGCCCCAATTGCCTTGCTGCTTATTATCGCCTTTAAGCGCGCGGGTTAAGTTAATCGCATCTTGGCTCATCTTAAGATTCAGCTGCGCCAATTGGTTAAGCTCATGCTTTAGGGCTGAGCGCTCACTTTGTTCATGCTGGTAGGATTCATTAATTTGTTGCCTAAAGCCTTCTAACTGTTGCTTTAATGGCGCCAAGATATGCCCCATATGACTGGCATTTTGCTCGGTTAACTTATCACTGCGCTCTTCAAAGATGCGATGAGCGAGTTGCTCAAATTGCTCTTTTAATCGCAGTTCGGCGCTTTCAAGTAAGGCAATTTTGTCATTAAGGGCTTGTTTTTCGGCAGTAGACTGCGCCATTAAACGCTGATTTTCAGCGTATTGCTTAGATAAGGCTAAGCGAATTTCATCAAGCTTATAATCTTTGTCACTCAAGCTTTGTTGTAATTGCGGCACTTGGTCGGCTTTGGCACGCTGATTGCCCAATTCCCCCAATAATTGATCTAATTGCAGCCTCTGTTGCATTGCTTGCTGTTGCAGTGAATCAACTTGAGTATCTGCTTGATCTAATTCTTGTTGTAGCTGCTGATTGACCTGTTGTTGCTCAAAGGTTAATTGATCTGTCATGGCTTGCCAATGGCTGCGAGTTTTCTTTTGATTAAACAAAGCGCCTAACATCAGGCTGACCAAGCTTAAGGCGCAGATAACAATCCATTGCGGTAAGCTAAAAAAAGACAAAAAATCCATGAAAAAGACCAAAGAGGTTAAAAATGTGTCTAGAGTGTCATTTCATGAGCTTAGCGGCAAGTAGCGCAGGTGTGGTTGCCAATTATTTAAGCAGGAAATTTTGTCATGAGTTTGCCTGTCTACTCGCTAGGTGCAGTTAATCGTGATAACTGTGGTTGCTAATGGCGCCACTAAATAGGATGTTTTATGACAACAACTCGATTTATACCGGGCATAGTTAAACGCAATAGTTGGCAACTATCAGAAAATGAAGTGACACCAGAAGCCGTATTTAATCAAAGACGTAGCATAATTAAAGCCTTAGGCTTTGGCGCGCTCGCTAGCAGTGTTTCTCCCTCTGTGCATGCTGGACTATTTGATGCGTTTACAGGTAAAGATAATGCGCCGCCCGCGATACTCAAGCAGTTGCAATACGTCAAAAGTGCTGAGTCAAATGAAATTCTGACGCCCTTTGATAAAGTCATTTCCCACAATAACTTTTATGAATTTGGCACCAATAAAACTGACCCGCAGCAAAATAGCCAAGGGCTTATTACTACCCCTTGGCAAATAGTGATTGAAGGGGAGGTGGATAAGCCCCTGACATTTGATATTGATGAGCTCATTAAACGTTTTGGTCTAGAAGAGCGAATTTATCGACTGCGCTGCGTAGAAGCTTGGTCCATGGTCATTCCTTGGATTGGTATTCCACTGGCGGATGTGCTTGCCGCGGCGGCGCCAAATGCCAATGCCAAATATGTGGCGTTTGAAACCTTGTATGATCCCAAGCAAATGCCAGGTCAACAAGATAGGGCTCTGGGCGGCGGCATAGATTACCCCTATGTTGAAGGGCTAACACTCGCTGAAGCCATGAATCCATTAACCTTATTATCGTTAGGCTTATATGGTAATACTTTAGCGCCACAAAATGGCGCGCCTATTCGCTTAATCGTGCCGTGGAAGTATGGCTTTAAGAGTATTAAATCTATTGTGAAAATTCGGGTGACTTCAAGTCAACCACCTACCACGTGGAGCCAGTTAGCACCTGATGAATATGGTTTTTTTGCTAATGTGAATCCTAATGTCGATCATCCGCGCTGGTCTCAAGGCAGTGAAAGACGTATTACTGAAGGTGGAATATTTGGTGCTAAGCGCATAGCGACCCAGATGTTTAATGGCTATCAAGAACAAGTGGCTGATATTTATGCCAACATGGATTTATCGAGGTTTTATTGATGGCGGTGAGATTGTCTTATCAGCAGTTGCTCTGCTTAAAAATTACCTTGCACCTTATTGCTATTATTCCTATCGCGTTATTAATGCTGCAAGTCGCGACTAATAATGCCGGCGGCGATCCAGTGGAATATATTATCCACTTTACTGGTATTGGCGCGCTTAACTGTTTAATTGTTACCTTATTGATTAGTCCGTTGGCGAAGCGATTAAAGTTTGCGGCATTAATGAATGTTAGGCGTTTGCTTGGTTTATATGTATTTTTTTATGCGAGTTTGCATGTATTAGCCTTCATTAGTCTTGATTTATTATTTGATTGGCGCCTATTTTTTGATGAAGTACTTTCAAGACCTTACATCTTATTAGGTGTGGTTAACTGGTTATTGTTATTGGCATTAGCCATAACTTCAGTGAGCGCTCTTAAGACAAAAATGGGGCGGCGTTGGCAGTCGTTACATAACAGTATTTATTTAGTGGCCTTACTGGCTGTGTGGCATTTCTATTGGTCGCTTAAATCGGGCTGGCAAGAGCCCTTGTGGTACTTACTTGCCATACTCTTGCTGCTCGCCATCAGGACCAAACCTGGGATTGCGATATTAAGCAAGGTTTAAGCAAAGTCTACACAAGCGATAAGTCATACAAGGTGAATAATAAGGCACTAACAATAGCCTTAAAATAGAGATAAAAAATCACGCAGATATTAGCTGCGTGATTTTTTTGTTACACTTGAATGATTGCGGATTAATTTATTACCGTTGAATCATTGACGCCATAATTACTTACTGCGGGTCGCTAAGAGTGCAAGCACATCTTGATATGACATATTCCATTCACGCGATAGATTAATTATTTTAGTTTTAAATGTTTGTACTTGCTCGATTTGCTTCTGGGCATTAATTTTATTATCGACGGCTTCATTAACGACTTGCTGGAGTAACTGCAGGCGTTTAAGACTGTAGTCTAGATTGTTAATGTATTTTTCCATTTGAGGCTTAGTGCGCGCTTGCTCAAGATCCGTTGAGTGTTTTTTGTCATAGCCATATTCATCAAGTGCATCTAAGGCACGCTGTAAATCAAATTTGTTAGACATACAATTCCAATAATGCGGGTACTGTTGAACAGAGTATCTAGTTACCTATTTATTAAAAGTAAGAATATTAACTTAGGCAAAAAATAGGTATTAAGAGCTTATTTCAATTTCATTATAAACGTAATTCTTCGATGCTCAAGAATTTTATTGGTATTAACGACTTATTACTTGCTCCTCATGTTTTGCTTTTGTTACATTGGTTGCGTCTTGTTTGTTAATTTGTGTGAGGGCGACCATGTACGATCTTCTGCCAGATCTTTGCGATAAGTATCCAAATTCAGTGACTGTTTTGCCGCCTATATTTCAGCATTTCGGTGGTAGCAAAAATTTCAGCGGTGAAATAGTCACAGTGAAATGCTTTGAAGATAATTCTATGGTTAAACAATTATTGGCAACCCCAGGTCTTGGCCGCGTATTAGTGGTTGATGGACAAGGTTCGCTGCGCCGCGCGTTATTGGGTGACATGATAGCGGCTAATGCGACGGAGCAAGGCTGGGCCGGGATTGTGATTTATGGCGCCGTGCGTGATGTGGTGGCGATTTCAGGGTTAACCTTAGGGGTGTGCGCGCTAGCAGCATGCCCTATAAAAACCGAGAAATTAGGCAAGGGTGACATCAATGTTGATGTCACGATTGAGAATATTCTTATTCGCCCAGGTATGTATTTATACGCAGATCCTAATGGAATATTAATCTGCAACCAACCGCTTAGCTTGAGTTAATTCAGCTAAACTCAAGCGTTATTTTCTTTTTATCAGGGAGTGAGTTATGAAACTGCTTAAATGGTTGTTGGTCATAGTCGCCATTATCATATTGGTGCCTGTGATTTATCTGAGTGTTTTCTTCAATATTAATGATTACAAGGGGCAGTTAACCGCCGAAGTTGAAAAGGCTACCGGTCGACAATTAACGATTGCGGATGATTTACGTTGGAGTTTTTATCCAGATGTCGGCATTCGCCTAGGTGGGGTGAGTTTTGCTAACCCTAAAGGTTTGTCCAGTGAGCCCATGGTGCAAATTCAGGAAGCAACCGTTGCAGTAGCGCTTATGCCGCTATTTAGTAAAAGCATTCAAATTGCTGAAATTCGTGTTGATGGTTTAACCGCTAACCTAGTGACGGCTAAAAATGGCCAAACTAGTTTTAGTGGCTTGGGCGACGGCGCGACTGACACCAGCACTGACAACACTGCTACCGAAAAAGCAGCCACCGAAAAAGCTGATGTAGAAAATGCTGGACCAACATCGGGTATTTCCATGGCGAGTCTTGAAATTGGTGGTATTAGTATCGCTAATACCAAGATTAATATGATTAATCAAAAAGATAATAGCCAGCAAGTGTTTAGCTTAGATAACTTTACCTTGGGGCATTTTATTCCTGAAGTCGCTACGCCTATCAGCTTAGCCTTTAGTGCTGATATGCCAGATATGAAAGTCACCTCAAACGCTAATGGTAAAGTGTGGGTCAACCAAGATTACAGCCTAGCGCGAATTAGTGAGCTTGATATTCAAACTGTGCTGGTGGGCGCAGGCATACCTAATGGCGAACTTAAGACTAATTTAGTAACAGATATAGCAGTCGATTTAAACGCTAAGCAGTTAGATATGGTGTTAACCAAGCTGGTGGCCAACAATATTAATGGTCAGGGTAAAGTCGCCGTTAACTACGCCAAGGCCGTGCCTAAAATTGTATCTAATTTCAAGTTTGATGCGATTAATCTCACCCCTTGGATACCTGTAACCGACGGCGCGACTAATGACGCAGGAAGTGCTGCTAATAGTGACAATGCTAGCGCTAAGTCTAAGGTGGTGAGCGAGCCAGATTTAAGTGGGCTTAACAATATCGATGTTAAAACCAGTGTCAGTATCGCGGGCTTAACCCTAGATAAGTTCACGACTGGTGCATGGCAGTTAGAGGCACATATTAATAAGGGCGTGGCGAATTTAACGTCGCTTACCGCGCAATTATATCAAGGTCAATTTAGCATGAATGCTAGTCTTGATGGCCGTGAGTCTGTGCCAAGTTATCGCTTTTCTCAGCAATTAACTGGCG